>JAFMDL010000060.1 GCA_017857255.1 Puniceicoccaceae bacterium
CATTTACACTCGACTACTCGCACGTAGCTTCGTTGATCAAAGGTAATGAATGAGTCCGACAAGCAACTATGGAACCTGCTGCAGGCGCGCTGTAGCAACGGCCCGATCAGTTATCGTGACTACATCGATCTAGTTCTGTATACTAAAGATGTTGGCTACTACAAGCGAACGCGAGCGCGCGTCGGGCGAAGCGCTGATCGCGATTTCTACACCGCCGAGAGCCTCGGACAAGTCTTTGCACGACTGGTAACCACCGCAGTACATGATCTGCTCGGTGCAGACACCGCCAAGCAATCTACCTTTATCGAAATCGCCGCCGAGCCGGGCGCTGAGCTACTGAGCCACCTAGGAGAATCATCGCCCTTCGCCAGCAGTCAGGTCATTCGACAAGGCGACCGTATTCAAGCCGATGGACCAGTCGCAATCTTTGCCAATGAATGGCTTGATGCCCTGCCCTTTCACCGCTTGATCTTTTCCAATAAACAATGGCATGAGCGCGGCGTGCAGCTCTCCGCTGACGGTAAGCTCGAAGATGTCCTGCTAGATGCCCTGAGCCCTGACGTCAAAGCGATCCAAGGACGTCTCCCAGTAAATACGCTCGAAGGCTACGAACTAGACCTACCACTGGCTGCCGAAGCTGCAATAGCGGACCTACTGGCTCAGGACTGGACTGGCATACTCTTACTCTTTGACTATGGCAAAACATGGCAGGCCCTGTCGACCGATTGCCCGGTCGGCACCGCACGCACCTATCAGGCACACTCTCAGGGCAATGATCTACTCGATCAACCCGGCAATAAAGATGTCACTTGCGATGTCTGCTGGGATCCACTGGCCGATTTATTGAGCCAAAATGGCCTCGAATCCGTGACCTTGGAGACACAGGAATCGTTCCTCGTGCAGCGTGCTCAACGCGCGGCAGAGTCGATCATTACTGACGCCGCAGGCGTATTCAGTACACAACGGCAGACCCTGATGGAGTTGATTCATCCCGCACACATGGGCCGACGCTTCCAAGTATTATGGGGGATTCGGCGTGGCTGATTTTTTTATAGAAAAAGGCTTGCTAGGTTGGCACAGACCCCTACTTTCCTGCCCTTCATAACTTTAATCAAGGAACTCTCATGTCACGTATTTGCGCAATCACAGGTAAACGCCCCGTCAAAGGTGGTATCATCATCCGTAAGGGTCTCACCAAGAAAAGTGGTGGTATCGGTACCAGCCTCGTTAAAAACACGAAGCGCCGTTTCCGTCCAAACGTTCAGCGCATTCGCGTCAAGCTCCCTAGCGGACAAGTAAAGCGTATGTGGGTCTCGGTGAAGGCGATCAAGGCTGGCCTCGTTGAAAAGGCTTAAAGCTCAGACAGCTTACAATTTTTCAAAAGCCTCGGTTAATCACCGAGGCTTTTTTGGGCATAGAAGACGGCATTCAGCGCTTAAATTATAGGATCTAGCTGATCGGTAATTACAGACGTAGACACCCTGTATTGAGCCTACACAGAAAATTGTCAGCTTGCCTGACACCGAAACACAGGCATCGTCCTGAGTTTCTTTTTTACCGCCGAACACCATTAAGACCAACCTACAGCCGACATACACTGGAGACCTGCCGATCCATGCGCGACGCGAGGAGATTATCCACGCCATCCGGGAGCACCAAATTGTAATCATCGCCGGTGAGACTGGATCCGGAAAGACTACCCAGATACCAAAGTTTCTAGTCGATGCGGGCTACGGAAAAACAGGTCTGATCGGCTGCACCCAGCCACGGCGTGTCGCCGCTCTCTCAGTGGCGCAACGTATCGCCGAAGAGCTCAAAGTAAACTACGGCCACGAGGTCGGTGCCAAGATTCGTTTCACCGACCAGACTCGCAAGGACACCGCAATCAAAGTCATGACTGACGGTATCTTGCTCAACGAGATTCAAGACGACCCGATGCTACGTGCCTATGAAGCAATCATTATTGACGAAGCACACGAACGCAGCCTCAACATCGACTTTATCCTCGGCTGCCTGCGCCAACTCGCCAAACAACGCAAAGATCTAAAGATTGTCATCACCTCCGCGACGATCGACACTGAGAGTTTCTCCAAGGCCTTCGATCGTGCGCCGATCATCGAGGTATCCGGTCGCATGTATCCAGTGGATACTTATTACCGGCCCATCGAAGCGATGAACGAAGATAACGGCGATTTTACGATGATCGAAGCCGCCGCTGAGCAAGTTACTGAGATTATCAATCACAACCTCGAAGGCGACATCCTTGTATTTCTGCCCGGCGAGCGGGACATCCAGGAGCTTCGACGGCATCTCGAAGACAGCCCCGCCCGCAGCTGCGATATACTGCCGCTGTTTGGTCGCCTCGCCAACGCCGATCAGCAACGCATCTTTCACCCGCAAGGTCGCCGCCGCATTATCCTATCGACTAACATCGCCGAAACCTCGCTCACCGTGCCCGGCATCCGCTACGTCGTCGATACAGGCCTGGCACGCATCAGCCGCTATAGCCCACACTCGCGCACACAGCGCTTACCAATTGAACCGATTGCCCAATCGAGCGCGAACCAACGAATGGGCCGCTGCGGTCGGGTGAGTAACGGGGTTTGCTACCGTTTATATTCAGAACAAGACTTCCTCAGCCGCCCCGAATTTACTACGCCGGAGATCCATCGGTCCAATCTCGCGTCCGTGATCCTGCGCATGCTCGCCTTTCGACTAGGCGACATCCGCACTTTCCCTTTTATTGATCCACCAGCCGATAACGCCATCCGTGGTGGCTACCGACTTCTAGAAGAACTCGATGCCGTCTATGTCGACCAGCGTAGTGATAACGAAGACTCCTATCGGCTTACCAAGCTCGGCCGGCGCTTGGCCAAAATTCCGGTCGATCCGACCGTCGCACGTATGTTGCTGCAAGCAAAAGAGGAACATGTGGTCGAAGACGTACTCGTCATCGCCTCGGGCCTGTCAATTCAAGATCCCCGCGAACGCCCCTCAGAAATGGCCAAGGAAGCAGACGAAATGCAAAAATGCTTCGTCCATAAAGAATCTGACTTTCTCACGCTACTCAATATATGGACTGCCTACCACGACCAGATGGAGCGTCTATCCCAAGGCCAACTACGTAAATTCTGCAAGCAACACTTCATCTCCTATCAACGTATGCGCGAGTGGCGCGACGTACATCATCAGCTTGAGCGGGTGCTTAAAAACCTTAAGATCATGCCTGCTGGCAACGTCGAATCCGGCAACAACCAACAACTAACAACCAACAACCAACACCTTAGTGAGGCCAACTACGCCGCCATTCATCGATCCATTCTTTCGGGGCTGCTTAGCAACATCGCTGTTAAAGAAGATGCACACAACTATCGCGGTCCACGTAACCGCAAAGCCCTGCTCTTCCCTGGTTCTGGGCTATTCGATCACGAATCAGCCAAAAAACAGCGCAAAGCTGCCTACGCCAAAAAAGCCAAACCGAAACCCACCAAGACCACCGCGCCCGCATGGATCGTCTGCGGCGAATGGATGGAAACCAGTCGCCTGTTTGCGCGCACCGCAGCGAAGGTCGAAGTGCAATGGATCGAAGCCATCGCTGGTGATCTGTTGAAGCTTAAGCACTCCGAGCCATTTTGGAGTACCAAATCCGCCGCCGCATTGTGCAAGCAACGTAAGGTGCTCTTCGGCCTCGAAATCGGCCGCAACAATGTTAGCCTCAGTCGTATCGATCCTGAGGAATCGACTGACATCTTCGTGCGCAACGGCCTTATAGAACTGGGTATTCGTGAGCGACCCGACTTCATACAGCACAACACCGAAGTCAGCGCGCGTGCCGAATCCGAACTCGCGCGCCGGCGCCTCGGTTCTGGTTTCGCCATCGAAGATCGGCTCTTCGACTTCTACCGTCGTCGCCTCAATGCCGTCGGTTCCTATGCCGAGCTGCGAAGCTTTGCGAAGCGTGAGCAAGGCGGATGTCTCGACTTTCTCACAGCTAATATTGACGACCTCTTGCCTGAAAAAGAGCAAGACGACAGCATCGAAGCTTTTCCAAAATCGCTTGCAATCGGTGGCAGTGAACTACCCCTGCGCTATCGACACGAACCCGGTGGCAAAGCCGACGGTGTGACACTTCACGTACCACTGACACAACTCGGTGCCATCCAACAGGGCACGCTTGATTGGGCTGTCCCAGGTCACTTGGTAGAAAAAATTGAAAGCCTTTTGCGCGGCCTGCCAAAGCAGATTCGCATACAACTGCACCCGCTCAAAGAGCGCGCCGCCGAGCTCTCTGAGCAACTCAGACCATCAGCTCGTTCCCTGCGCGAACAACTCGCCGATAGTTTGCGCGATCTATATCAAATACACACCTATAAAGACGACTGGACAAAGACCGAAATACCGGACTACTTGCAACCACGTATCCAAATTGAAAATACAAAGGGCGAGTTTCTTGCCGACAGCCGTGACCTCGACACACTCCGCGCCACACTAGAAAGCGCTGCCAAAGAAGTCTCAACGGGCAACGGCCTAGACGCGATTCCCGCATGGCAACAAGCCACTGCGCAGCATGAACGCGAAAATTTAAGTAGCTGGGAGTTTGGGGACCTGCCAATGGAGATTGATCTCAGTGGTGATTCAGGCCTACCGCTCAAAGCCTACCCTGCTCTCGTTAAAGAAGGCGTACGGGTGCACCTACGCCTCCTGCCAGATGCTGCCGCCGCACTTGAAGCCACTCGACATGGCTGGCCCGCACTCGCCACCACAGTCATGGGCCGCGACATTGCATGGCTACGCAACGATCTCAAAGATCTCAAGCAACTCGGTGCCCTGCTCCTGCCCCTCGGTAACTTTGACAGCATCAAAACCAGCGCATGGAATCATCTACAGCGTCACCTCTTCCGCTGTGGCGAATACTTGCCCCTCAAAGAGTCACGTTTTAAAAAAGGCCTCGTCCGCGCCGACGATGAGCGCCGCGGCATCGTCCCAAAGCTCTGCGATCAATTACGCGCGCTCTTGGATGCACGCCAAGCGGTCATGCTACTGCTCGAGCAAAAAAAGACCAGCACCGCCATTGTCTATCCTGGAATGCGCGCGCAACTGGATAGCATCGCACCCGCCGATTTACTGGATCAGTACACTTTCAGCGAACTGCCGCACCTTACCCGCTACCTCAAAGCGATGCGTCTGCGCGCGGAGCGAGCGAAAGACAGTATTCAGCGCGACATCGAAAAATCTAAACGCGTGGCTCCATTTGAAGCCCGCAATGCTGCACTACTCAAACTAGCCAAGACCCCTGCTCAGCAGGGCGAGGTAAAAACCTACCGTATCCTGCTAGAAGAGTTTAAGGTCTCCGTCTACGCGCAAGAATTAGGCACGGCTCAAAAAGCTTCAGAGAAACGGCTGGATAATTTAGCTGAGGCAATTGAGCGTCTGTTGAAATAACTCGTCTACAAGGAACGCAGCATCGTATCTGATAATCTTGCATCCCGCAGCCATTCGAGCTTTGCTGGCACTTTATGGATCCGACATCAACTACGACTCAGCCGAACCCAACACCGGCAGCAGAAAACCACTGGCCAGCACTGTTGCGTGGCTCCGTGCTGAGCAGTGCACAGTCGAAGCACGTGCAGTACATCTCGCTAGCTGATCGCCGTGCGCAGGTCGTCATCACTATCAATGCCTTTTTAATTCCGATCGCGATCTCTGCCTACCAAATTCAAGAAATTCGTATCGGTATCACACTCTACGTAATGGCAGCAGCACTAAGCATATTTTTTGCTGTAATATGCCTCATGCCCAAACGCTACCAAAGTGACGCGAGGGGCAAAACAAATCTTCTCCACTTCTCGGGTATCTGGTTGCATGATGAAGCTACCTATAAGGCACTGATGCGGGACTCATTGGAAAATCGCAACTCGATCACAGAGCTAATGGTCTCTGATATCTATCATCTCAGTCATGACGTACTACGACCCAAATTTCGCTGGATGCGCCTGAGTTTCTATGCCTTCCTCACGGGCTTGTTCAGCGCGCTACTATTTATTGCACTCCCGCTGGCACTGTAACTGGCAACACTGCAGATTACAGCGCAGTACCAGAATCAACTTTGCACGCATCACAGATACAGACCGCTGCACCATCAACTGTCCTATAGCGGAAGTGCCTTTCGGGATGAGTCTTATCAGTCGCGCCGCACTGCGCACAGGTATGAAAAGCCGCATTGTCCCGCTCAACTTTTTCCTTCGCAAAAGCCTTACGGCGCTGGCGACTCTCAACCGAATTTGATAGATCCTTGCGAAAAAACAGGAAGAAATTAATCAACGGCCCAATGAGCGCCATGCGATGACCCCAAGACGGTGCGCCTAAAAAGGAGAATGCCGTCATCGCGACTGCGAACCAAGCCAACCATTTCACCTTCACTGGCAAGATAAGCATGATCGCAAATTCCACATTCGGATGGTTGACTGCAAAGGCGAGGAAGACACTCAAATACAGAAAGTCAGGGAAGATAATTATCGTCGCCGCGGGAGAGATAAGCTGACCCATAAATGCCGCTGCAATGGTAAAGATCACACCGCACAGCAAATACAGATTGAGGCGAAACGCGCCCCAGATTTGCTCAAGTGCCGAACTCATCATCCAGAAAATATACCAGAAAAATGCCAGAAACAATGCGCTCAAAGCCCCACCTGCAATGTTCGGAGGCGAAATAAGAAATGAAAACAAGCGCCACCACTCACCGCCCAGCACCGCCTTAGGAATGAGCGGCAAAGTTATAAATGAAATCTGCTGGCTAATCACCAGCGCATACACGACCAGTTGCGCAATGATGACATAAAGAACCACATTGGGCACTGCCCAGTGCCCGAAGCGCTTCTCTAATTTATCTACAAAAGTCATGGCTTATCTATCAGAGGCAGTTTATCGAAGGGCAAGCGAAAGTAGCAGAAATCATACGAAGAACACCCTCTGATTATCAACTGATACTCCTTAAAAAAAGAAGTGTAGCAGCAGATGCAAGACGATGCAGGAAGCAACACCCGCAGCAAGATCGTCGACTACGCAACCAAGACCACCTGGCAAATTCTGCAACTTCGATATGCCAAACGGCTTGGCTATATCGAATATTCGGAAGAGCACAAAGCCTGCGGCCAGAACCGGCCATCCTCCATGTTGCTCAATCAGTCCCTGCGGACCACTCATCCCTAAAAAAACCAATGGCACTGCGATCAATTCATCCAGAATAATCATTCCCGGATCACGCATCTGCAAGCGTTGCTCGGCAGTATCGCAAATCCCCACAGCAAAATAAGTCAGCAAGGCCATGAAGAATAAATACCCGAGCGGAGTCGCGTTGTGAAACAGCACACAATACAGGCCGATGCCTGCAACGCTGCCCACTGTACCCGGACCTTTTTTAACCAGACCCAGCGGACCCAGTGTGGCAAGATTAACGACCAAAGGAGTCGGTAGAAAGTGAGACCATGGAAAATAGCGCTGTAACTTATTCACTTGTTTGTTCGTCCTCCCCGATAAATACCGACCAATATTTGATCATATACACCGTACCCGAGGTCACAGTCAGAACCGCTGCCAATACAAAGAACAGCACACCAGCCCAGTGCAGAATTGCGTCGAAGGAATAGCCGAAGATCTCCGGAAAAAAAGTTGGAAAGTCCTTACGAATCGCAATTGCCAACAGCAATAGGATCGCAGACACAATCTGTGAAACTGTTTTGTGCTTCCCTGATTTCTCAGCGGCGAGAATAATACCTGAGCTGGCAGCCACCAAGCGGAGGCCTGTGATCAGAAATTCACGACTCAAAATAAGCAGCAGTAAAAACAGCGACCACAATCCGGGTAACTCACCAAGCACCACCATCGTAATAAACAGGCCGACCATAAATACCTTATCAGTAAGCGCATCCATCAGCTTGCCAAAATTAGAGACTAAGCCCTGCTTGCGCGCGACGTAACCGTCTGCCCAATCAGTAATCGCACCAATCACAAACAGTACAAAAGCCACCGTGCTGGCGCCAGTCATCGGTAAATACAAGAGTGCGACGACTCCAAAGATGATTGGAATACGCGACAGTGTCAGTAGGTTTGGTAAATTCACAACGTAGAAGGTGGCGATTACGTTGCCTATCGGCTAGCCAAAAATACAGCGGTTTTTTTGAGGTGATTAAACTGCGCTCAGCAACAACCTTGCATCGCTGGGGCGGATTCTATGCCTGATGCCCGCAACTCTCTGGAATCACAAACTATCTCAGTTGATCAAGCTAGATGCGCTTAAAGTTGGACTTCTGGCACAATATGGACTGAATCCTCCCTTTATCATGAAAATAGCAATCTATCCGGGCTCGTTTGATCCAGTCACCAATGGACATCTTGATGTGATCAATCGCGGGCGACATATTTTTGACAAGGTTGTTGTCGCAGTGGCGCGCAATCTCGGTAAAGACCCGCTCTTTACACCTGAAGAGCGCGTTGAGTTAATTAAAGCCAATGTGCAAAATCGGCCCAATATTGAGGTCATTGCGTTTGATGGCCTGATCGTTGATCTCGCCGAAAAGCTCAATGCGATTGCGCTGATTCGTGGACTTCGAGCGGTCTCCGACTTCGAGCATGAGTTTCAAATGGCACAAATGAACCGGCATTTAGCAGACAAGATTGAGACAATTTTTCTGATGCCCAATGAGCAATACTTTTTCACCAGCTCAAACCTAGTGAAGCAGGTCTTTAAATTTACCGATCGAGAAAAACACTTAATCCCCGCCAACGTACACGCTGCACTCTCAAAAAAGTTCGGGTATACTAAATAATTTTATAACCAGACGTTCAAAGTTAGGATTTTAAAGTGAGTCACCGAAACACGAAAACCTCACCATAGCCCGCAGCCTTTCCAGTACTTTTAAAATTCGAAGAATCAAACTCCTAGCACCTGACTTCTATCTCTTAATTTCTGACTTCCGCATCTAATTCATATGCCAGCTGACGCAGTATCCTCCACTCCCCAGACAACCCAAGGTAAACGAACACTTGGGATTATTTTCCTTACACTCTTTCTGGATCTGGTCGGATTTTCAATTATCTTCCCATTATTCCCCGCGATGCTCGACTATTACCTGCCCAATGGTGCAGGTGATGGGAGCTTACTTGGCCAGTTAATCGCCCCACTCTCCGCTTGGGCAGAGCGCAGTGGTGCTGAAGATCCTCGGCTCATGACTGCTGTGCTATTTGGCGGTGTGTTGGGTTCACTCTATTCCATCCTTCAATTTGTGTGCGCACCGCTCTGGGGTGCCTACTCCGATCGCGTCGGTCGACGCAAGGTCCTGCTCATTACTATTGCTGGGCTCGCACTCAGCTATGCCGCATGGTTTTTTGCTGCCTCGTTTTGGGTACTGGTATTGGCACGTATACTCGGTGGTGCAATGGGCGGGAACCTCTCGGTCGCCACCGCTGCAGTCGCTGACAGCACCACTCGAGAAAAGCGCTCCAGCGGCCTCGCCCTCATCGGTATTGCGTTTGGCCTAGGCTTCATCGTCGGCCCCGGAATTGGTGGTTTATTTGCTAAACTCAACCTAATTGAGATGATGCCCTCACTCGCCAAGTTCGGCGTGAACCCATTTTCTGTGCCAGCTTTGGTCAGTTTTTTGCTGACAATATTTAACCTGCTCTGGGTCGCGCGTAGCTTCAAAGAAACCCTTCCTCCCGAAAAACGCGACCAGACTAAATCAGACCGCAAAGGCATACCCGTATTTCGTCTCTTTAAAAGTCCCTCGCCCGCAACAAGGCGCACCAACTTGGTTTATTTAATCTACATGCTCGCATTCAGTGGGATGGAATTCACCCTCACATTTTTGGCAGTCGAACGCTTCCAGTTTTCTCCTGCTCAGAACGGTGGCATGTTTGTCTTCATCGGCTTTGTATTGATCCTTGTGCAAGGTGGCATTGTCCGCCGACTAGCAGGCCCAGTTGGCGAGAAACGTCTAGCAATAGCTGGTATGGTTTGCGGCATCGCAGCCTTTCTCGTCTTAGCGATAGCCCTGCACCTCGGTTTATTTTTTGGTGCGCTTGCGCTCATGGCCTTCTCAATTGGGTTAGTATCGCCGACTCTCAATGCACTGGTCTCACTCTATACCAAGGAA
Source organism: Puniceicoccaceae bacterium (assembly GCA_017857255.1). Lineage (GTDB taxonomy): Bacteria > Verrucomicrobiota > Verrucomicrobiia > Opitutales > Coraliomargaritaceae > Lentimonas. The sequence continues at coordinate 10,152 of JAFMDL010000060.1, forward strand.
GCGGAACAAGGCGCCGCAATCGGAGTCTTCCGCTCCGCGGGGTCACTCGCACGAGCGATCGGCCCCCTGCTGGCCGCATTCGCTTACTTCGCATATGGATCTAAAAGCGCTTATATGTTTGGTGCTATTATCCTGCTGCTGCCTTTCTTTCTCGCGCTTAAGCTTCCTAAACCTACCCAAAATGGGCATTAACAATACGAGTTCTTACGAAACTACCAAAACACACTCTAGTGTTGTAAAAGAATATAACTCCTCAAATATACTCGCCTTCTGAAAAGACACAGCCTTTTCGTAAGTTTCCCTTAACCTGAAAATAAAAAAGACAACATAAATCAATCATGCCAGTAGCAACACCCAAGCAATACGCCGCGATGCTCGATGCCGCCCAAAAAGGCAACTACGCCTATCCAGCAGTCAATATCACATCGCTCACCACGATCAACGCAGCGTTAAAATCATTCGCCGACGCTAAGTCCGACGGCATCATCCAAGTTTCCACAGGAGGCGGCCAGTTCGCTTCTGGTCTCGATGTAGCAGATGCAGCCTTCGGTGCGATCGTACTTGCCGAAGCCACACACTTGCTCGCTGAAAAGTACGACGTACTCGTCGCGCTTCACACTGACCACTGTCACCCTGAAAAGGTTGAAGGTTTCCTCAAACCACTGCTTGAAGCATCTCGCAAGCGTATCGCAGAAGGCAAAGGGCCACTCTTTCAGTCTCACATGTTCGACGGTTCTGTCGTAGAACTCGACGAAAACCTAAAGATCTCCAAGGAGCTTCTTAAAGAGTGCGCTGAGCTAGATATCATCCTCGAAGTTGAAGCAGGGTGCGTCGGCGGCGAAGAAGACGGTCACGACACATCTGGTCTTCCTGCAGAAAAGCTCTACACCACACCCGAGGACATGGTCGAAGTTTACGAAGCACTCCAGCCAATCGGCCGCTTTCTCTTCGCAGCAACTTTCGGTAACGTACACGGCGCTTACAAGCCAGGCTCTGTTCAGCTTAAGCCAACCATCCTTCGCGATGGCCAAAAGGCAGTGACTGACAAGCACGGTGACGCAGCACTCATGGACCTCGTGTTCCACGGCGGTTCCGGCTCTGAGCTCAGCGACATCCGCGAAACCCTCGGCTATGGTGTCGTGAAGATGAACATCGACACGGATACACAGTATGCATTCACACGCCCAATCGTCACACACATCTGCGGCAACATCGAAGGTGTGCTGAAGATCGACGGTGAAGTCGGCAATAAGAAGACCTACGACCCACGCGGCTACCTCAAGAAGGGTGAAGCCAGCATGGCAGCACGTCTCGTTCAAGCCGCAGAAGATCTTTGCTCCAACGGCAAGTCCATCTTCGGGACTGTCTAAAGCAAATTCAAGGCATTCATTTCACCTGGGGTTGGCCGCTTTTTGCGTCCAACCCCTTTTTTTGGAGAGCACACAATTGATGCACTTTCCGGGTAATGAAAATGGCTATTCGATGCCCAGTTTCAGACG
>JAFMDL010000061.1 GCA_017857255.1 Puniceicoccaceae bacterium
CCTAAGGAACCGATTGACCTATGTCTTTTTTCCTTGGTGCACTCATCGGACTCCTCAGCATGTGGCTGCTCTATGCAGGCAAGCGCAGGCACATCAAAATAATAGAAGAAGAAAAGCAGCTCCTCAAACAGGAGAAGCAGATCGTCGTCGAGTTTATGCATAATATGGTCGAAGCTGTCGCTGAAGGTAGCGATCGAGCAGCCATGTTTCAGCGAATCATACACGCCGCTATTCTTAGCACAGGCGCGATGAGTGCCTGCATCTTCGAAAAACGTGACAACGGCACACTCAAAGGCATCGCTGTCGAAGGCCTCTTCCCTCCGCAACGTAAACTACCAGATGGTCTCAGCGCGAAACTCGCCACTCGCACACAATTTCTTGAAACTATTCTCAAATCCGAAAGCTTTGAAATGGGCGAGGGCTTGATCGGCCAAGTCGCCAAGTCCACGCGCGCGCAACTGATCGCCGACGCTACCAACGACCCGCGTGTCGTACAGCACCACGACCCGGCACTTAAAGTACGCTCCTTAATTGTCGCTCCAGTACTTTTTCAAGACACCCTAATTGCCGTGCTCGCGGTCGCCAACCCCGCAGACAATCTCGCCTTTACCGATACCGACTTCTCTCTGGTCGAGTCACTGGCAGAGCAAGTTGGACTCGCCGTGCACAATTGCGATGCGATGCAATTGCAAATTGAGAAGAACAAGCTAGACCTCGACCTTGAACTGGCCTGCAGCATACAAAATCTGTTACTTCCCAGCCAATTTCCAAACTCCCCGAAGATCGAATTTGCCGCACAATATACCGCCGCTCAGAAAATAGGCGGCGATCTATATGACGTCTTCGCAATCGATGACAACCGTATCGGCGTCGCCATCGCAGACGTTTCGGGCAAGGGGATTTCTGCTTCGATTTTGATGGCGATTTGTCAAACCAACCTGCGCCACATATCTCGGCGAAAAGACTCCCCGGCAGAAGTACTCAGCGCCATCAATGTGCAAATGCAGAGTGCGATGCGGCGCGACATGTTCATCACGATTATCTACGCAATTATTGACCAAGCCGAGCAATCGATCACCTTTGCCCGCGCGGGCCACGAACTGCCCTTGTTTTACCATCGCGCGGACGACGGCAGCTCGCAGATCGAAACGATTCACTCCGAAGGCATGGCCTTGGGTATGGTACCACCGGAAATGTTTGATCTGATGATTAAGGATCAGACCATGCCCTTTCGCAAAGATGATGCGCTTATCCTATACACCGATGGTGTGACCGAAAGCGTTAACGCCATCGGCGAAGAGTACTCAAGCGAGCGCCTCATCCACGCTCTCGAGACACACGGAGACGGCAGCGCCCAATTCATCCTCGAACAGATCATGGCAAGTGTACACCACTTTTCTGGCCAAGCAGGCCAAGCCGATGACTTGACGCTAGTCGCAATCAAACATAGCTGATTCTAACTAGGCCTGGGTACGGACATAATCGACCGCTGATATAATGCACTGTAGACATGGCGGAGTGATCGCGCTCAGGTAGAGCCCGCCGATATCTGCAAAATTAACTAACGAATCAAAGCGCTAGTTGGCGGCGCAAACTTCGTTAGATTAATTCCTGTAACTGAAGCAGTATATTCATTCATGTTTGGAATGCGTCCAAGAATTGCGGATAGCACCACCACCGGAGTCGATGCCAGTAACGACTCACCCTTCTTACGATCAGAGTCCTCAACCACACGGCCTTGGAACAAACGGGTCGAAGTCGCCAACACCGTATCACCCCGCGCGGCTTTCTCTTGGTTACCCATACATAAATTACAACCAGGACGCTCTAGATACATCATGTTTTCATACTCGGTGCGTGCTGCGCCTTTCGGAGCATTATCATCGAATTCAAAACCAGAATACTTCTGCAACATGTCCCAATCTCCCTCTGCTTTGAGCTCATCGATAATGTTGTAAGTTGGCGCGGCAACAACCAGTGGCGCATGAAACTCAACTTTACCTTGCTGTGCTTCGAGATTCTTGAGCATTTGAGAAACAATTTTCAGGTCGCCTTTGTGCACCATGCAAGAACCAACAAAACCTAAGTCTACCTTCTTTTCTCCGCCGTAGTATGAAAGTTCGCGAATCGTGTCGTGCGTATAGCGCTTAGAGACATCGTCATTATTGACGTCTGGATCAGCAATCATGGGTTCGACCACTTCATCGAGGTCCACGACAAACTCGGCGTAATACTTCGCGTTCGCATCTGGCATCAACGCCGGTTTCTCGCCTGAGCGTATTTCAGCTATGCGCTGATCGGCTTTGTCGACTAAGCCTTGCAGGACCTGCGTAGCGTTATCCATGCCCTTCTGAATCATGATCCGAATGCGGCTCTTCGCGATCTCTAAGGATTCGATCAAGGTCTCGTCCTGTGAGATGCAAATTGAGGCTTTTGCCTTCATTTCTGCAGTCCAGTCAGTGAAGGTGAATGCCTGGTCCGCGGGCAAGGTACCTAAGTGCACTTCAATCACGCGGCCCTGGAAAACATTGTCGCCAAACTTTTTGAGCATCTGAGCCTGTGTGGCATGCACCACATCACGGAAATCCATATGGTCTTTTAGGTCTCCCCTGAAAGTGACTTTGACCGATTCAGGAATCGGCATGGTCGCCTCTCCAGTTGCGAGCGCCAGCGCAACCGTCCCGGAGTCGGCACCGAAAGCAACGCCCTTCGACATGCGAGTATGCGAGTCGCCGCCAATGATGATCGCCCACTCGTCGACTGTCAGGTCATTCAATACCTTGTGAATCACATCCGTCATGGCGTGATATTCACCCTTCGGGTCGCGTGCAGTAATGAGCCCGAACTTGTGCATGAATTGCATCAAGCGCGGAATATTGGCTTGTGCCTTCTTATCCCAAACCGAAGCAGTATGGCAGCCGGATTGATACGCGCCATCGACAGTAGGTGAAATGATCGTGGCAGCCATTGCCTCAAGCTCTTGCGAGGTCATCAAGCCAGTCGTGTCTTGGGAACCAACAATATTGGCCTTTACACGCACATCAGAGCCAGCGTGCAAAGTCAGGCCGTCTGTCACGCCTACCGCGTTTTTATTAAAGATTTTTTCGACGGCGGTCAGCCCTTGGCCCGGATGCGAGATCTCTTTCGACGCTGCAAAGACGGGCACTACATCGACACCCAACGTGCGCGCAGCAAAGTTCTGCAGTTTTTTACCGAAGACAATCGCGTACGAACCAGCTGCCTTAATGAACTCAACTTTTTGCGGCGTTAAAGAGGCAGAGATGTCGACTAACTCTTGGTCGCCTTGATACAGCTTCTTGTCTTTGGTGTTAATGGTCAGCACCGTGCCAGTCGCCACTGAGTAGGCTTGCTCGAGTACCGGATCACCTTGTGCATCTAGCACCGGGTTACCCTCGGCATCGAGTTTTTTTACCCAGTTTTTCAAGTCGATCCCAATGCCGCCAGTCACCCCGACAGTGGTTAAGAAGATAGGAGAAATACCATTAGTGCCCGCGATGATTGGGGCAATGTTGACAAATGGCACATACGGGCTGGCCTGCTTGCCTGTCCAGAGTGCCACGTTATTGACACCCGACATACGCGAGGAACCCACACCCATGGTGCCCTTCTCTGCGATCAACATCACACGCTTACCTGGGTGCGCATTCTGAAGTCCTTGGATCTCGGCTTGAGCCGCCTCTGAGATCATGCACTTCCCGTGCAATTCGCGGTCCGAGCGTGAGTGCGCTTGATTGCCCGGAGAGAGCAAATCTGTCGAAATATCACCTTCGCCCGCGATGAAAGTCACCACCTCGATGGCCTCTTCTACTTCAGGCAGCTCGGTAAAGAACTCCGCCTTTGCATAGCTCTCTAAGATGTCTTTTGCGATCGCATGGCCGTCCCTGTAAGCAGCTTCAAGGCGATCGGTGTCTGCCTCATAGAGAAATACTTGAGTCTTTAGCACCGCCGCGCTTTGAGCGGCAATCGCCGAATCCTCACCTAGGGCAAGATCCAGTAGGACCTCGACAGACGGCCCCCCTTTCATGTGAGACAGTAACTCAAAGGCGAACGTAGGGGTGATCTTATCGACCACTGATTCACCAAGGATAATCTCTTTCAAAAACGCTGCTTTCACTCCTGCAGCACTGGTAGTTCCTGGCAAAGTGTTGTAGATAAAAAAGTGCAGCGAATCTACGCGGTGCGGGTGCTGGGAATCCTTGATCTGGCTAATAATTTCAGCGAGAAGTTCCCCGCCATCAATTGGTTTCGGGTGGAGTCCTAGACCTTTTCGTTCCTCGATCTCTTGCAAATAGTCTTTGTATGTATCCATGAATGCTAAACATATGTCTTCTGAAGCTGATATATATCAAGCAGATTCTTGACTGGACGCCGTTTTCGTCTACCCGCCTGAACCTCGCTGAAACCTCTTTAGGCGCACCAATCGTCAACTGCATCATCATATTCGAGCACTGCCTTAGCTTAAACCCCTCAATTACCGATATGTGGCATGGTAATTATTTGACATTCAAACCCTTCCACGTGAGAAACGTAATAACTCCTGCAACTGGGAGTCATCTCTCTCTAATTTTTTCTCATCGTGCTCGGCTTTCTCTCCAACGACATCGGAATCGACCTAGGAACTGCAAACACACTGGTGTTTGCCAAAGACAAAGGTATCGTCCTGCGCGAACCCAGCGTTGTCGCGATCTATACCTCGACGAAGAAGGTCTGCGCCGTGGGTGCCGACGCCAAAAAAATGCTTGGCCGCACACCGGGTAATATTACAGCCATCCGCCCCATGAAAGACGGCGTGATCGCCGACTTTGAAATTACCGAGGCCATGCTCCGGTATTTCATCAAAAAAGTGAACCGCACCAGAACCTTCGTGGCGCCGCGTATCGTGGTTGCTGTACCATCTGGGATCACCGAAGTCGAGCGGCGCGCAGTCAAAGACTCTGCCATTCGTGCGGGTGCTCGCGACGTCGTTCTGCTGGCAGAACCGATGGCTGCTGCAATCGGAGTCGGCCTACCGATCGACGAACCTGCCGCCAATATGATCGTCGACATCGGCGGTGGTACCACAGAAGTGGCTATTATTTCGCTCGCAGGTGTGGTGTATTCAAAAAGTATCCGCGTTGGTGGTGACGAAATTGATAACGCAATCATCAACTATATGAAGCGTGCATATAATTTGATCATCGGTGAGCGCACTGCTGAAGAAATTAAAATTCGCGTTGGTTCTGCATTTCCACTTGATGATGAAGTTTCCATGGAAGTCCGCGGTCGCGACTCCGTAGCGGGTCTACCAAAGACGATCACCATCGCCTCCACCGAGGTTCGTGAAGCCCTCTCAGACACCATGTCCTCAATCGTTGATATGGTGCGCAACGCGCTAGAACGATGCCCTCCAGAATTGTCTGCTGACCTGATCGACCGTGGTTTCGTACTCGCCGGAGGTGGTGCGATGATTAGCGGGCTTGATCAATTACTCAGCGATGCCACTGGCTTACCTGTTACGATTGCTGAAGATCCGCTCAGTGCAGTTGCAAATGGCACTGGCATGGTCCTCGAAGAATTGGCCTTTCTCTTGAAAGACCTCACAGGAACCCCTAAAAGCTAAGCGCTGAACGTGGCGAAATTCCGCCTCGATAAGTTCAAGCCGTTAGTCGCCTTAGGCCTCTTTCTCGTTGCTTGGTGGATAGTTCCAACGCTATCCAAATCGTTTCTCCCTTTCTTACGCGTCAGCTTTACTGAGTTCCAAGCGCCCGCTTGGATTGTTACGTCTTACTTGGACGACCTCGAAGAGTTCTGGGCGCGACGCAGCCATTCTAAGATCGAACTCATTGAAGCTGGACAGACGCTCGCGCGACAAAAGGCGTTTTACCAACTGTTGGATCAACGCAATAATACCCTCGAGACTGAGGTGATGCGCCTGGAAACAATTCTCAACATGCCCAGTCGCAGAGAATTTCGCTACGAAGTCGCTCGTGTTATTCGCCGTGACCTCAGCGCTTGGTGGCAGCAAATCGTTATCCGCAAGGGCGACGATTACGGCATCACTGAAGGTGCGGCCGTGATCTTTGCTGGTGGCGTCGTTGGACGCGTCATCGAGGTCAATGCCTTTACCAGTCGCGTCGAACTGATCACCAGCCCCAACTTTCGTATGGCTGCAAGCTTCGAGGGCGATGATCGGCCAGTCGTGTTCCAAGGGGTCCCGCAGAGCGGCTTCGGCGCCCCGACTGGAGCAGTGCGTGATGCGCCTCAGGATCTTGTCGCCAATACCCACGAGCCACTGCAATTGATCTCGACCCGACTGGGTGGCACGTTTCCGCCAGGCCTCATTATTGGTAAAGTTGGCTGGTTAGAGCCAGGCAGTAGTGGCATCTTTCAAGCTGGAGAAGTACAACTTGATGAGCGTCTGCTCAGTCTCCACGAGGTGTCCGTACTCATTCCACTCACCCCACTAGTCTACGATCGCGATGTTGATTGATCCACGCGTCCTCATCTTACTCGGAGCCAATGCTCTACTGCTCCATCTCTGCTTAATGGTCAACTCCAGCCTGGCGCCATTCTCGCTCTACTTTGTACTGCTCGGTCCGATGCCGGTATTACCCGCGCTCTATCTAAATCAGCGCTCATTTTTTCTCTGCACAGTACTCACTGGCCTCTGGGTCGATGCTGCGCTGCCGACCACATTCGGCTTATTTACCTGTACCATGCTGACCCTCGGAACAGTCATTTTTGGGGCACGCATCCGCTTTCGCGCGGAGCAGAACTACCACCCCATCGTGCTCGCGCATGCAGTTAACTTGGGCTGTCTCATCATGCTCATCCCCTTTGAAGGACTTCAATATTTAAGCTCAACGGCCTTTTGGATTCAGTTGCTCATCACCTGCTTCGCATCGCACGCTGCGCTGCTGATCATTGCGCCGTGGTTTTTTAATCTCGAGCGCCTCTTATTCCAGCTCTGCAATACCGACCAGGATCCGGACGAGCTGCCGCTATCATGAGCCAATACGATGTACACAGGGGAGAGAATCCGCGTATCCTATTTTTCCTCTGGATCGCCATCGCTGCTGGCGCGGTGCTCATTGGCGGACTGGGTTGGAGCCAACTCATTGACATTAGCGAGTATCAGGAAATTGAAAAACGCCAAACCGAGCGGCGCATCCTTACTCCTGGGCCGCGCGGCGACATCTACGACCGTAATGGCAACTTGTTAGTCGGCAACCGGCCGCACTACTCCGCAGTGGTCTACCTCGACGACCTGCGCCAAGACTTTCGCCAAGAATATTCAAAAATCTACAAAACCGAGCGCGCCCGTATTCGAGAGGAATATGAAAACACACCGGAAGCCGAGCGTCCGTACGATCCCCCAACTCCGAACTATAGCCGCTGCGCATGGACCGCTCGGCTCGCTGTTGTGAATCGCTACGTTCACATCATTAATAAAATCACTGGCCGCGACGACTCCATCTCCGAGAGTAAATTAATCCGCCATTTTAATGAGCAACTGCTGCTCCCTCTGCCGCTAGTCGAAGACCTCAAGCCGGATCACTACGCGCGCCTCGTCGAGCAAATTCCTGTCAATTCTCCAATCCAAATCCACACGGGTACAGCACGCTACTACCCATACCGCAGTTCCGCCGCTCACTTACTTGGCTATGTGCAAAACACACTGCCCGACTCCAGTGACATTCCCAGCGATGGCATCAAAACATTTACCTTTAAAACCAAGGTCGGGAAAACGGGACTCGAGCGCTCCTTCAATGATCGGCTCTCCGGCACTACTGGGATGGAAATTTGGCGTGTGGATCCGCTTGGCTTTCAAGACACGCGCCTTGAAATGGTTCCCCCCAAGCAGGGTGACAGCCTCATCACCAGTATTGATATCGACCTACAACAAGCTGCCGAAATTACACTCGGTGAGCGCACGGGAGCTGCCGTCGCTCTAGATATTGAGACCGGTGAAGTGCTCGCTCTGGTCAGCCATCCATCCTATGACCTCAACGACCTGAGCCCTTTTATCCCAAGCGCTACCTTTAAGGCAATCAACGAACGCGGCGCTTGGCTCAACCGAGCAGTACAGCTCTCCTACCCGCCGGGCTCTACCTTCAAGCTCATCACCTCGATTGCTGGCATGCGTAACGGTAACATCGACGCTAGCACGACCCTCAACTGTCAAGGTGTCCACCGTGTAGGCAACCGTATCTTCCGTTGCCACGCTCGCTGGGGACATGGCGAAGTCGACCTACCCGCCGCGATCGAAGGTAGCTGTAATGTATTCTACTACAGCAAAGGTATTGAAATGGGCATCGATCAGATCAGCGCAGAAGCCAAGCGCTTCGGTCTCGACCAAAAAACTGGCATCGAACTACCCTACGAAACCAGCCGCTTGGTCGTTCCTTCAAAAGCCTGGAAGCGTGAAAAAGTGGACGCGGGATGGGTGCCTGGCGACACCGCCAACACCGCGATCGGACAAGGCTTTTTACTTCAAACACCGTTGCAAATGGCAACCGCTATCGCATCGATCGCTCGCAGCGAGACACGCACCAAGCCGACCTTGAAAGCACTCTCGCGCGAAGAGGCGATGCAGGTCAACCACGGCGGTGAATCGATCGGCCTAACGCCAGAACAAACCCGTATCCTGTGGGAAGGGATGGAGCGCGTTGTCGGCGCCAAAGGCACTGGCAGGCTCGTTAAAATTGACGGTTTTCGTATCGGCGGAAAAACCGGCACTGCTGACTTTCGCGCCCATGGCAAGGAGGTAAATCTCGCATGGTTCTTCGGCTTTGCACCAATTGAAAATCCGCAAATCGCCGTCGCGGTGATGGTCGAAGGCACTCGTGAAAGTCAAAGCTACCACGGCGGCTCCACTGCTGGCCCGGTCGCTAAAGACATCTTTCTGAAATTTATCGAAAAATACCCCGAACGCGCAGGCTTTTGAGTCAATTGTGCGGGGTTGCTGGTTGTAAGTTGAGTTTAAACGAATCCGACGGCGCGAACTAAAGCTTGCGGATATCCGCGTAAGAACCGCTTGGCAAATCACGTAATTTTGGAACTACCGCCACTAACTTTGCAGCACACTCATCCGAGCTAGGCATCAACTCAGTGCCCTTAGCTGCTTTAAGAATTGCCAACGGCTTATAGCGCTCATCTGCGGGTAGCCCAGTCAAGTAATCCTGCATCGCAGTATCGATCAAGCCGGGCGCTAATGCCGTAAAGTGAGTCTCCAGCCGCTCATTGGCATACAGCTGAATCAACATATTCAAGGCCGCTTTGGACACGCTGTAACCATTCCAACCACGGTGCCCCGAAAGCGATGCGCCAGAGGAAATTGCCACGACTTGTTCCACCCCACGCCCTCCAGCATATACGGAATCCAGCAGCCATTTGTTTGCCATCAAATTGATCTCCATGGTTTCACGAAAATCAGCCAGTGGGGTATCACTGAAATCACGAATTTTACCTAGCTTGCCGGCATTGAGTATCACTAAATCGAGAGCTCCCACTCCTGCGAGTAAGCGATCGATGGCCTGACTAGCTGAGGGGGCATCTGCCAAATCCGCCGTCTCAAAAATAAGCCCCTGCTCAATTAAATCATCCGGAGCTCGGCGACTGCAGCCATATACCGTAGCGCCCTGCTTTAGATAAACTTTCGCCAGTCCATGACCAAGGCCAGTACTCACTCCTGTAATAAAAACTTTCAAACTCATGCAACTGTTCTAGCAGCGGCACGATAGTATATAAATACTAATCCACATTAAAAATGAGACGTCCTCGCTTACTGACCACAAATAGCTTGCTCCACCTCCTGATCGCCACGATCGCAACCGCACACTCGAGCCGCTTGCATGAGCAATTGGTCTCCGCGAATCAAATGCTCACACCTGCATCAAGCTGCACGATAACTACAACTGGCACTCAACGTGTGATCGAGGCCAACGGTATACCAACGCATCCAGTCGGCGCATTCCCTAATCGACGGAATCCTCACACCATTCGTGAGCAACGCTACTACTTCCGCATTCCCAGTCAGCCAGACATTGCAGATCAGCCAACACCATTAATCCGCCAGCCTTTTGGCATTGCGCTCAACGGCGTACTCTTTGACCCCGGCACTGCGGAATATTATCAACGCGACCGAAACTCAAAGTGGAACTACGAAGCACTCAGCGGCCAAATATCCTTAGGCCTGGATGAGAACCATGCCCATGTTCAACCCAATGGCGCCTACCATTACCACGGACTCCCGACTGCCCTGTTTAACGAGCGTTCAGGTGACAATGAACAAATGACGCTACTCGGCTGGGCTGCAGACGGCTTTCCTATCTACGGTTTATTCGGCTACAAAGACCCGTACAACGCTTCGAGTGGGGTCTCCAAACTGAAATCTAGCTACCGCGTCAAGCAGGGCAAGCGCGGCAGTACTCATCGCGCGCCTGGAGGTAAATATGATGGCACCTTTACCATCGACTATGAGTACGTGCAGGGTCTTGGCGACTTGGATGAATGTGGTGGCCGCTTTGGAGTCACCCCGGAATTTACTAGCGGCACCTACTATTATGTACTGACTGATGACTATCCCTTCATTCCTCGTATGTTTCGCGGAATACCTGACCCAAGTTTTGAGCGACGACGCGGCCGTGGCAACCGCCGCTCGCAAACAGACGTACCGCCAGATCGGCGGCCTAAGTTATAAGTCAATAAAACAGGGCACTCACTCGCCCCGCCAAGTGTATGCATGGCAGAGTGCCACCGCCGCCGCATCGGACTCATCTAGGCGACTGATCAAGTCCGCCCCCGTAATACTTAGAATCGTGCGTGCGACTTGCTCTTTGCTCGCGCGACCAGCACCCGCCACCGCTTGCTTAACGCGCAGCGGCGCATATTCAAACACTGGCAAGCCTCGCATCGAAGCCACTGCGATCGCCGCCCCGCGGGCGGCGCCTAGTATTTGCGCAGTCTGAAAATTCTGCACATAAATGGTCTGCTCAATCGCCACATGTCGGAACGTATGCTGATCAATAAAGTCTTCGACTTGATTACCAATTGCACCCAGGCACTCAATCTGTGTCAGCGACGGCTTCAGTTTTAGGGTCGCGCTCTCCAGCACTCGGATCTTCCCATTCGGCTTATAGTCCAATACAGCAAAGCCACTCCCGCGTAAACTCGAGTCAATGCCCAACACCAAGCCCTCGAATTGCACACCTAGCGAAGGCTTCGCTTGCTTGGACGCAGGCAATTTACCACCACCACGAGCAATATGCTCGGCCCAAAGTTTACGTGTCGATTTACGTGCCATTCGTATAAGAAGTTAGAAGGCAGGAGTTAGAAGTTAGTCAATCAATCTCTTGCTT
>JAFMDL010000014.1 GCA_017857255.1 Puniceicoccaceae bacterium
TTATCGCCAGTATTATGACCCCATCCTTCTAATGAAGGATGGGGTCTTTTTGTGGCTACAGATACTACTTACGAGACATGCTCATTACAGTGTATGCTTACAAAGCAAAAAAGCCGGAACCCACAAGTGGATTCCAGCTTTGAAAGTTAAGCGACTCTAATGAATTCTCTTTTTAGTGACCTGACAGTGCAATGTTGGCTCCCTTCGCTTGGCCGATTGCATCGAGTAGTTCTTCGAACCAAGGTGTGTCGATGTTGAATGGCTTACCTCCGGCAATCCGTGGAAACTCAATCGCCCGTAAGATGTTACGATCATCTTCATCATGGCCAATGACACCGCTTTCGCGAACCACTGCACAGTCAACGGCGAGGTCGGTGCAGCTCTTAATTAGACGAATATCGTCTTTATTGGCTGGTGCCGCACGTGCGAAGTAGCCGCTCTTTTGAACCAGTACTTTTTCGGCATCGAGCATTTTGGCGAATTGCTCACCAAACCATTTGCCTGGGTTGACGGCATCGAGCTTAACGTGGCCAAAGGCATCGCGCGGCACTTCTTCGCCTGCTGCTTCCATCTCTTTGATGATGGTTTCGACGCCGGCGCCTTCGGAAATGAAGATGTTCACGTTGTCGTGCTCATCCATGACTGCTTTCAGGCGTGCTGCTTCAGCTTGAATATCAACGTCCATTTCTGGAATGAAGATGGCATGCACTTCTTTTCGAGCAGCGCTTAGGCCAATTGCATCAGACCATTCGAGGCGATCTAGACGTTTACGGTAGACATCCGCGGTGGCCGCAGTGAGCCAGCCGCAGCTACGGCCCATGACTTCATGGATGATAAGCATGCGTGGATTGGCATTGTGCTCAGCAACAACGTTTTCAAAATACTTTGCACCTTCTTCTGCAGCGGTGTAAGCCCCAAGGCTCTGAGTAATTGGGAACACATCATTGTCGATCGTCTTGGGTAGCCCGACGACTGTCAGAGCGTAGTTATGTTCGCCGAGATAGGAAGCGAGATCAGCTGCGGTCGTGTTGGTGTCGTCACCACCTATGGTATGGAGTACGTCGACGCCATCTTTAGTCAGTTGGTCTGCCGCAACTTTGAGTGGGTCTTCACCGTCTTTAACAAGGCCTCGTTTGATGCAGTCTTTGACATTGGTTAACTTGACACGGCTGTTGCCGATAGGACTGCCGCCGTGGTCGTGCAGGGTACTTGCGTTTGCACGTATTTCTTCTGTGACTTGGATGCTGTCACCTAGCAAGAGTCCCTTATATCCACCTCGGTAGCAAATAATTTCGATCTCTGGGTAGAGTTCTGTATAACGTTCAATTAGGCCGCCGACTGCCGAAGACAGGCAGGGCGCGAGGCCGCCAGCGGTCAGCAGTGCGACTTTTTTGACAGATTGTGTTTCAGTCATGTTATTTTAGGTTGTGTTGAGATGAAAATTGAAGCCATGGATCTAGGGGTTTGAGCAGTCGCATGCAAACCTAGATCTTTGAATGGATACGAATTGCTAAAGATTCCAACTGCCTAATGCGCATTATGAGTACTTAGTCACACGGGGGTTGCCGTTCGCGATGTTTAGATTGAGATGTAAAAATGCAGTCGTTCAGTGGTGTTAACCGCAAGATTAAGGGTGCGTGGAGTTGATTTTGAACTGGTCTGCCTTTCTGCTCGACGCTTACAGGGCTGTCACTATTACTGTATTTATGTGCGCCAAGGTATTTACAATTGCGAATCAAAAGGGGGGAGTTGGGAAGACAACGACTGCGATTAATCTCAGTTATGCGCTCGCAGAGAAGGGGGTTCGGACAGTCTTAGTTGACTTAGATCCGCAGGCCAATGCGACGAGTGGACTTGGCTTGGAGAAACATGAGGGCGGTAGTTTGTATGGCCCGTTGTGTGGCGAGGGTAGTGCGCTTGAGAAGGTGCAACCAGTCGGATCGAATAAGAATTTATTTATGATTCCTTCAGAGGTGGATATGGCCGCGATTGAGATCGAGTTATTTCAGCGTGATAACTACCTTGTGCAACTACGTGATTGTCTAGCGCCGCTGCGCGCATCTGGTGATTATGATGCGATTATTTTGGACTGCCCGCCAGCGCTTGGAATGCTGTCAATGAATAGCCTAGCTGCTGCTGATTTTTTATTGATTGCATTGCAGTGTGAGTATCTCGCAATGGAAGGATTGGGACAGATATTAAAGGTGGTGGATAAACTTCGCGATGCCGGAGTGAATGACGATCTAGCACTAGGCGGGATTTTGATGACGATGTTTGATCAACGTACCAATCTGGCTCACCAGGTGGTGGGTGAAGTGCGCAATCATTTTGATGAAAAAGTATTCCGCTCGATGATTCCTCGCTCGATACGGTTGAGCGAAGCACCTAGTTTTGGGCAGTCTATTTTTGAATATGAGCCAAACTGTAGGGGCGCGAATGCGTACCGCTATTTAGCTGAAGAAGTAATTGAGCGTTTTGACCTAGGTCAGAAATAGGCGACTTTTAGATAGAACTAGAGTATCGCCTATCAACCTAGAAGCATATTAGGATGAAATTATGGTAGGAGACGATTCGGTTGAAAGTATCCCGCTGCTTGATGCATTCTGTGATCATCTGACTTTGGAACGGCGGGTATCTCCTTACACGGTACGCAATTATCGCGCAGCAATTGAGAATTTTTTCAATTGGATGCATCAGCGCGGAAACTGCTGTAATGATTTTTCTGAAGTGCGTCCAGTGGACGTGCGATCATTTTTAATTGAAGAAGGTCGCCGCCTAGCGCGGCGCACTTTACATAATCACGTTTCTGGGTTGCGTGCCTTTTATCGTTATCTGCGTATTCAGGGGCAGGTCGATTCGAATCCATTTGTGGGAGTGACTCTTCCGAAACTTGCTAAACCTTTGCCTAAGTTTTTGACGGAGACACAAGTAAAAGCTTTGCTCAATGCGCCGATTCTGCTGTGGAAAAAAGAAATGCTTGGTGAATTTGAGGCCTTTCGAGACTCGTTAATTTTGGAATTATTGTATGGAGGGGGGATGCGTGTTAGTGAATTGTGTGGGTTGAATCATGGGAGCATCGATCTTGGCCAAGGAGTCGCACGTGTTTTAGGAAAAGGGCAGAAGGAGCGACTCTGCCCCTTAGGGCCGGTTGCGATCCGATGTCTTCGTGATTTTGTCGATCGGTTTGATTTGTCTGCAGAGTTTGGTTCGCCAGTGGTTTGTATGCTCAATGGACGCCGCATTGAACCGCGCCAAGTACAGAAACTATTAAAGCGACATCTTACAGCAGCAGAATTACCCCTAGACATGACCCCTCACAAATTACGTCATTCGTATGCCACCCATATGCTGGATAATGGTGCAGATTTACGTTCGGTCCAGGAGTTGCTGGGGCATGCGAATCTATCGACAACCCAGGTGTATACGCATGTTTCGATTGCAAGGCTTAAGGATGCGCACAAGCAAGCTCATCCGCGGGCATAGCCGATCTGGTCGTTCAATTTTACCGGATTTAGTCGGTTTTTAACTACAATATCATCTTCAATGAGTGAGTTGAATGCGGTTTAATAAATAATTTATTTAATTAAATAACGCGCATAATGTAAATATTTACTGTAAATACTTGCATTATGCTCATAAATTACGTAATTAGTATAATTAATTTATGAGGTGTTTAGTTTATTTTTTAACAATAGTGGTCTCAATTTACACATCTAAAGCTGCCATCATTCCTTTAGATGCAGCAACGGATGGTAACTTTGTCGAAGCTGTTGTGGGAGTTCCAGTTCCCGAATGGGGGGGGGATAGTACGTCAAATAAAGGTTATCTTGATTTAGTTGGTAACAATCAGTTTGGGACATTTTACACTGGTTTTGACGATGTCGATAGCAGTAGTAGCACGGATGGCACGATGTATTTTAGAGCTCGAGTTGCCGAGGGGAATAAAAAGTCAACGGATCCTTACAGAGGGCAGATATATGTTGGCTTTGACTTAACCGATAATGGCACGATTGATTATCTGCTCAGCTACAACGGTAGTACCTCTAATTCTTCCATTTCATTATATAAACCTTCGGGGTTTAATTCTCCTGATACCACTACGAATCCTGTAAATTTGGGCAATGTTGCCACTTTTACTACTAATAGTATAGTGAATCAGGCAACAACCGCGATAGACGCAACGAACTCTAATTTTAGTTCTGTTATCGCAATTGACGGCCTGACATCCACGACAGCTAATATAGATGGTGGTGTTGATAATAAAGGGGCGCCGCTTATTGATCATTTTTTGACCTGGAGTTTTAGCTTTTCAGATTTTTCCGCTACGATCCGTGAAAATTCATTGGGCATAGCAAATGCAGCGGCACTAGACCTTGGCGGGTTTGATGATACCTATACTTTTTCAATGCTAGTGATGACTTCTGACGCGAACAGCAACGCATTTGGGGGAGCAGATTATGGTGGTATTAATGATAATGCTCTTGGTTCATCTTTCTCAGTTGGCGCAGGCCTAAGTGCTCCGACTTCCTTGTCTGGAACGGTCCCAGAACCTTCAAGGTATCCATTATTATTAGGCTTAGCAGCTCTAGGATGGGTGGCCTCCTGCCGTCGCCGTTACATCACAAAAAAAGCGATTCGATAGTACGAACCGCTTTTTTGTTAGACTAAGGTGATGCTAATTGGCGCTGGCGCCGATCTTTTCGAGGACGGAGGCTACGTCTAGGAAGTCGTTGCTTTGCGTTGATACGGTGATCTCACCGAGGTTGAGTTGCTCGACGATTTCGAAGGCGACTAGATTTTCGCCGCCCGGTGTGTTGAGAGCGGTGGCCTTGAGGCGTTCGCCTTCGGCGGTCGCTTCTTTCTCTAGGAGTGTGCCTTTGGCTTCGAGTTCGGCTAAATATAGATTGGCGTCGGCTTTGAGCTTTGCAGCAGTGAGTCGAGCGTCGGCATTAATCTGTGCGATCTCTTTGTCGGTGTCGGCTTTCATTGTCAGCCGCTTTGCAATGAGTTCTTGTTCGATGACGCGGACCTTTGCTTCAGTTTCGGCGCCGATGCGGTTGGTCTCACCTTTCTTTTCCTCGGCCAGAGCGCGGGATTTGTTGAGCTCGACATCTTGGTCGGCGAGTTTCTTGTCGAGGATCTTACGCTCATACGACGGATCAAAGGCAATGTCGCGGATGAGGATGTCAATTAGGTCGATGCTGCTGTCTGCAAGTTCGCCTTTGAGGTCTTCTTTGGCTGCGACTGTTTTGATGCGGCGCACTTCGGGATCGTAGAATTCTTCGGTAAGCATGGTGCCAAAGATATCGCGAATGGTCTTCTGCACTTGGTCGCGGACGATGCCTTTATAGCGGGCCTCGGAGCCGAGTTCTCGGTAGAGCTTGTGCACTTCGTCGGGACTGACACGGTATTTGACGGTAATGTCGAGGCGTACGGTGTAGCCGTCTTTGGACTTGAGCTCGACTTGACCAGTGCTGCCGGATGAGGAGGCGTCGAGGTAGCGCCGTGAAGTCGACGATAGAAAACTGTAGATTTTCTTGGTGGCCTTTCGCTCTTGCTCGGTGGTGAACTCAGTCGTTTGTACGGTGGAGTCGAAGATGTTCCAAGTGTCGAGGAGTGGCAGGTTGCGATGCCAGCCTGGGCCGAAGTCTTCGAGCACGACACCCTTGGAGCCAAGCACGGCGTATTGCTGAGTGCGCACGCCGGTTTCGCCTAGGTTGATTTTGATAAATAGGAAGTTGGCCGCAACAAAGACGCCGACTGCGGCGAGGATGATGAGCGTGGAGAGAAGTTTTATAAATTTCATGATAATATGAATCCGAGTTGCGATTGCTTATTTGAGTGCTGGCTTCTTTTTGATGACGGCACCTTCGTCTTGGTAGCTGAGGCGTTCGGTTTTACTTTCGATCGTAAAGGGCTGTCCGGTGATCTTCATGTCACCGAGCTTTGTCGCATAGGCGCGGCGCACTAGATTCATGCCGCCGATGCCTTCGTAGGCGTTGGCGAGTGCGGTGAGTGCTTCGCCTTCGGCCTCGGCTTTGACGAGGATTGCTTGCGAGTTTTTGTCGCGCTGATAGAAGGTGGCGTCGGCGCCGAGTTGGGTATCGATCACATAGGCTTCAGCATTGAGCACGTCGCGCTGGGCATTGGCAGTCGCTTCGACGATCAGCTTCTCCATGTCACCGGAGTAGCTCGCCAGGAAGACTTCCTTTTTCTTGGTGGCTTCGACGACGCGGAAGATTTGATTTTGGCGTGCAGCGTTGGCTTTGGAGATTTGCTCTTCGACTTCTTGGTCGGCTAGCTTCTTCGCGCGGATACGTTCTTCATATTCTGCGTGGAAGCTGAATTTTTCGGCGATCACACTGGAGATTTCGATGCCGTAGGGTTTGAGCAAGTCGTTGAGCTCCATCATCGCTTCCTGTGCTTTGTCGTTACGCACGCTGGCGTCGTAGAATTCTTCAGTCGTCATTTCGCCAAAGACGGCGCGGCACACAGAGCGTGAGTAATCGCGCACCCATTTGTATTTATAAGCATCACCGAGCCCGGAGGTGGTGACGACTTCTTCGACCATGTCGCGGCGCAGTTGATAGTTGATCGTTAGGTCGAGGAAGACGTCCGAGCCATCGACTGTTTTAATGCGGAGGTCGTCGCGGTTGCTGCGTTCGCCGCGATTTGGATCCGCAACCATTTCCAGGCGCTGCACAGTCATGTCGAGCAGATGGAAGGAGTTGAGCAGTCCGTTATAGATATTGGTGCCCGATTCCGCGATGACGGTAATGTCGCCTGTGACGTTGTTCACCTTAATGCCGACTTCGGTGCCAGAGACGCGTTGCACACGGAAGTTGACCATTAGAAAAATAGTCAGCACAGCCAGTGCGATGAGCAATAGGGCGAACGAGCCTCTAAAGCGTTGGAATGCTTGAATGATCGGAGGCTGGCTCCGTTGGTTTGGGAAATTGACGGCCATGGTGTCTTTGAGTTAATCAGTTTTTGAAAATGTGAGCTATACGGAGGGAAGTGGTTTGGGCGGTGCGCGAAAGGTTTTGATGAAAACGATGGCGGCGAGGGCGAGCCCACCAAACAGAACGAATGGGAAGGGTACTCTGGCTGTGACTGCGAGTGCGAAGCAGAGCAAGAGAATTAGTAAAGAGAGCCCGAGAGCCTTGAGCAAGCGCACTTCAGTTTCTTCTTGGAGCGCACCTGGAAATTGGCGAATGAATTGGTCATGCCGTTGATATAGAGGCCGAGGATAGCGCAGCGGCGGTAGCTGCCAATTGTTTTGTTTGCGCTCGCACTGAATGAACCCGCGCGCTTTGAGTGTCGCGAGACGTTGCTCGACCTTTTTAAAGGAGAGACGCGAGTGTCCTGCAATTCTACTGGCGGTGGCAGCGACTGTTAGGTTGTTCGCGAGGTAAATGAGTTCGTGCTCCCAAACGGCTTCTGCGGGCCAACAATCATGGGCCGCCATCAGGCTTAATTCAGTTTCGATTTTTTGGCGTACGTCTTGACTGATCGCACTGTGCTCGTGATCGCTGAGTGGTTCATCAGAATACACGCATTGGCGGGGTGCGAAGTTCTGTTGGGGCTTGTTGAGTGACTCTTTAAAAACGTATGCCGAGAGGCCATTGATTGGTTGCTTTGCGACACGCTGGGATTCGGTGAGGGTATCAAGAGTTTGTTCGATGAGTCGCAGACTGAGTGGTAAATAGGGGAGTAACTGAGTCGGGTGCACGATGCCTCCTTGTGCTGCTGACAGCTGCTCTGCCAAATTTTCGGTAACGACGGGCCAAATAGGTATACTCATTATAATATATTGTTTAGAGGAATGCAGTGGCTTGTCACTGTCAAATAATTGATAGAATCGAAGCACTAAGTAAGCTGGACTCATCCCGGATATAGAGGCATAGGAACTGTATGTCTAACCAAGCAGCAGCGATAAGAGAGCGAATCGAGTCAGAAGCAAAGGCTTTAGGGTTTCATTCGGTGGGCGTAGCTGCGGTACCACTAGAGTTACGCAGGGAGTATTACGAGCAGTGGATTGCGGGTGGGATGCATGGCACCATGTCCTGGATGGAGCGAAATAATGACCGACGACTCAATCCTGATCAATTACTGCCAGAGGCGCGTAGTATTATAGTCTTAACACTCAATTATTATCAGCCAGATCCAGACCGTCCATATCGTATTGCGAAATATGCACTAGGAGATGACTATCATAATTTTATGCTACGCCGCCTAAAACGGCTCTGCCGCATTTTACGGGAGGAGTTTGGGGGAAATCAGCGTCCGTACGTGGATACGGGTCCTTTGTTGGAAAAACCAATTGCTGCCGCAGCTGGTGTTGGGTGGCAGGGCAAGAGTACTATCTTGATCGAGCCGAAACTGGGCACTTGGACTTTCTTGGCAAACATCGTGACTGATTTAGATTTGCCAGTCGATTCACTGCTTAAAGATCGCTGTGGGAGCTGCACGCGCTGTATCGATGTGTGCCCCACAGGTGCGATTACTGCGCCGTATCAACTCGATGCGACCAAGTGTATTTCATACCTAACAATTGAGCATGATGGTGCGATTCCATTGGAGCTGCGTGAGGCGATCGGAGATCGACTCTATGGGTGCGACGAGTGTCTAGATGTGTGCCCTTGGAATAAATGGGCAGTGCCGACTGAGGAAGCTAAATTCACGCCGCGCGAGTTGCCTAGTTTGCGAGAGCTTCTGGCTTGGGATGCGGCGACATTTAGTGAGCGCATGATCGGCTCGCCCATTCGTCGCGTAAAACTAAGTCGTTTCCGGCGTAATGTTTGTGTGGTGCTTGGCAATGTCGGCACACGTGAGGATATTCCAGCATTGCAGACCGCTGCAGAAGCAGAAGATACGATGGTTGCTGAGCACGCGCGATGGGCAATCGGGCAAATCGATTCGCGTCTCCTTGCATAGTGCAAGCGCTTATTGAATATGGGTATTATTTCTTACTATAAAGTTGTAATTAAGCCCTTGTGAGTATGATTTTTTAAGTAAATCTGTAGCAATCGACTATAATTTAAATACAGTATAAAATATGGAAGTAATCATTGAAAAAATCCTGAATGGTGGCGTAAATTTAATCCTCGCGATTCTAATTTTAATCGTTGGCCAGTGGGTGGCTAAGAAAGCGAAAGCATTCTTTATAAGTGTACTGGAAAATAAGGCAGTGGACCCGACCCTAATTGGTTTTTTTGCTAGTATGCTGTATGGATCCATCGTCGTCTTTGTCGTGATTGCTGCAGTGGGTCGACTGGGAGTGGAAACCACATCTTTCGCTGCTGTGGTGGCTGCAGCTGGTTTGGCGATCGGCCTTGCGCTGCAGGGGTCACTTTCTAATTTTGCTGCGGGTGTCCTGCTGATTCTTTTTAAGCCTTTCAGAGTCGGTAATTTTATCAAGGCAGGTGGCGAAGCGGGAGTTGTTGTCGAAGTCGGCTTGTTGGCCACCGAGTTGAAGACGCCTGATAATGTTAAGATTATTATGCCGAATTCATCGATTATGAGTGGTCCAATTACTAATCTTTCGGCACATGATACACGTCGTGTCGATATGGTTGTGGGTGTGAGCTATGGTGACGATTTAAATAAGGCCAAGCAATTGATGCTGGATTTATTGGCAGCTGATGAGCGCGTTCTTACAGAACCTGCAGTCGTTATTGAAGTGGCCAATTTAGGAGACAGCAGCGTTGATTTTGTTGTGCGTCCCTGGGTCAATGCAGCTGATTATTGGGGTGTGAAGTTTGACTTCACTAAAGCGGTCAAGGAGACCTTCGATGCTGAAGGTATCAGTATCCCGTTTCCACAACGTAATGTACATGTGATTCAAGAGACCCCGCTATAGTCGCTGATTAGATTCAAATTACATCGCTTGCTGCTTATGGTTGCAGATTCTGTTCAGTAGGCTACGAGTCATACCATGAAGACTTTTGAGCAATTTAAGGCATCACGTGAGAAGATGGATCCGAGCACTCGGAAAATGTCTGAGCACCAATGGGGTCAGGCGTATTCAGCTTATCGCAGTGCTCGTGAGCATGTTCGCAGTAGTCGAGCATCGTCATCGCCCTCCACTAAGCCGCGCCGGCGCAGTTCTTCTACATCGGGCATGCATGCGCCTTCGAGTGCGTCACCTTCCTCGGTATTAAAACTACAAGTCCGCGCTGAATCAGCCTATGCAGATCTACGCTTGATTGTAGATATTTTATCTTGGGTAATTTTGGGTGCGACTGTTCTCTCTGCCGTGTTTGAGGGGCTCTCTTATGCAGCACCGATGGCGACCGGTGTAGTGCTGCTGGAGGGCGCGATTCAAGCGATCGCCATCATTGTGCTGCGCTTAGTTGTGCATGTGGTGATCGATATTCCAGATGTCGCGTTGTATCGTATGTGCCGTGAGCAGCATACAGCTGCAGAAGATGACGAAGCTAAATAGTCTGCCGTCTATCTGTGAATTAGCCTCGCAGCGGCGTCATTGTATCACCTTAAAATAGGGGATTGGTAACTCCTTGCCCTACGGACTTGCGCCCCTGCTTGAAATTGGCCAACTTGCTCGGTTTCCATGAGCAAGAATTTCTACATCACTACCGCAATCGACTACGCAAACGGCGCGCCGCACCTCGGCCATGCCTACGAAAAAGTGCTGACCGATATCGTCGCACGCTTTCGTCGCTTACAAGGCGATCAAGTGAAATTCGTCACTGGCCTAGATGAGCACGGACAAAAGGTGCAGATGTCGGCGGAGAAGCAGAGCATCGAGCCGCAGGAGTTTTGCGATGGCCATGCCGCCGCCTTTCAAGGGCTTTGTAAACGTTTGGAGATCACCAATGACGACTATATTCGCACCACTCAGTCACGTCATAAAAAAGTAGTGAGCGAAATTTTACAGACTTTATTTGACAAGGGTGAGATCTATAAGGCGGACTACAATGGTTTTTATAGCCAACGCCAGGAGCAATTTGTCACGGAGAAGGAGAAGGTGGATGGCCAGTGGCCCGCGATATTTGGTGAGGTTGAGGAAGTCGTAGAGACTAACTATTTCTTTAAACTCGCACAGTATCAGGAGTGGTTGATTGATACGATCGCGCAGAACTCAGAGATGATCTACCCACGTTTTCGAAGTGCCGATGTGCTACAGTTCCTGAAAAAAGAGCCACTGAATGATCTTTGTATTTCACGCCCTAAGTCGCGCTTAGAGTGGGGGATTGAGCTGCCGTTTGATTCAGAATATGTAACTTACGTGTGGTTCGATGCGTTAACTAACTATATTACAGCAGCAGGCTATGGTACCGATGAGTTTGAGCAGAATTGGCCGGCGGATTATCATGTGATCGGCAAAGACATTCTCGTCCCACCACATGCGGTTTACTGGCCGATCATGCTTAAGGCTCTGAATCTTGAATTGCCGAGGCATTTCCTTGTGCATGGCTGGTGGCTGAGTTCTGGTGCGAAAATGTCGAAGAGCACCGGCGAAGTCGTTGATCCGCTGGATTTGATCGAGCAGTTTGGTACCGATGCGTTCCGCTACTTTGTGACGCGGGAAATGAACGTAGGTCAAGACAGCGAATTTTCGATCGATCTCTTCATGAGCCGCTACAATAGTGACCTAGCTAATGACCTTGGTAATTTGGTCAGTCGTCTTCTAAATATGGGCAGCCGCTATACTGAAGGCAAAGTACCTGCAGCATCGGTGGATGAGCAGCCAGAGCAAGATTTGAAGGCACTGTGGGATAAGACTCAGGGAGAGCTGATCCCGCTATTCGAAGGGTTTCAGTTTCACAAGGCATTGGATCGTATTTTTACCTTTATTTCAGGGATTAATAAATATGCTGAAACACGTGCGCCGTGGAAATTGGCTAAGTCGGACGCACCTGAAGATCAGGCAAGACTACAAACCTCCCTCGCTTATATGGCTGAAGCCTTACGCTTGGGTGTGGTGATGCTGACTCCTGTTATGCCTGATATTTCAGGTAAGGTGCGTGCGCTTGTCGGGGCAGCGGATTTTGATCGTTTGGAAGGCCAATTGCAGTGGGGTAACAGCCTTGTAGGCAATGCACTCGGCGAGAAGACGATTCTGTTTCCTCGCCCTGAGAAGAAGTAGCCTATGTAAGGCATGCTGATAGTTTTTCAATTGTCAGTCCGGTAAATATTCGGGTGAGGGTTGAAATAAAAATAAAGTTCATCGTCACTTCCCGAGGAGATGTCGCTCTGCCTTGATGGGGCGGCTATTTTGTTGGGGGAGGTCGTCCCTCCCAAGAGGAAGAAGCAAACCGATCGCCCCGGACATCCATCCATGCTTCCCACGCCTTTGACGATGAACCAAAAAAAGCCCACGCAGTAATCACTCCGTGGGCCAGAAACAACAAATCTTACGAAATAATCTTAGAAACGACCGACAACCTGAAAGGTCGCGTTGATTGGAGACCCCACTGATGCTTGGTCGATGTAGTGTGCACTGGGATAATATTCTTCGTCGAGTAGGTTCTCGATGTTTACCTGCAGGCGAAGGTTTTCGCTGATCTGATAGTAGGCAGCTGCGTCGATTCTAAAGAAATCAGGAAGATCTGCAGACCCCTTAGCTAAATCTTTGTCTTTAATTTTGATTTTGCTTTCGTCCTGATAGATTGCACCCAGACCAAGGCCGAATTTCTCGGTGACTTGATAATGATTCCAGATGGAGAACATATGTTCTGGCAACTCAAATGGGCGTTCGCCGCTATCAGTCTCACCATCCAAGTAGCTGTAGCCTGCTGTGAGTGACCATTGATCAGTGATTTGACTATTGAACTGTGCTTCGAACCCAGTGATCTCGCTGTTCAATGTTTCTGAGCCTCCTGTGCCATCATCTTGCACGATGTCCTGTTCAATTTTGAAAATCGCTGCAGTCACGCTATAGCCGTGTGCGAAGTCCCATTTCACGCCAGCTTCAAGATTGGTGAATTGGTCGGGATCGAGGCCTTGGGCACCTAGATCTGCAAATTGTTCACCACTCTGCGGGAGGAATGTTTCGCTATAGCTTGCGTAGATCGAGATGTTTTCTTGGGGCTTATAGATGATGCCGGTGCGAGGTGTAATTTCCTCATCAGTTTGGCTGCCGTCAGTGCTGCCTGGAGTATTATCAGTTACGTTGATGTCGAAGCTGTCGAAGCGTCCCCCAAGAACCAGTATTAGCTCTTCAGAAAGCTTAATCTCGTCCTGCAGGTAGAATGAGTAGACTGTTAGATCAGACTCGGTGTCGTCGTTGAGGTTAGTGAAGGGACCGACATCAAGGCCACCGGCGTTGAAACCCACCCCGCTTACTTTACGCTGGCTGATTTGGAACACCTTTTTGTCGATTGTACCCCCTGATCCGTCATCAAATTCAGGATTGTAGCGATCATTCTCAGAGGAGCTATCACCAAACTCGGCACCAAAGAGCAGGGTGTGCTCAATGTCGTTAGTTTCCAACTCGTAGACAAGATTACCAGAGAGCAGAAAGTTCTTGCGATTGGTCGTGTCTCTGTAGCCGTCGAGCGTGACTTGATCCGGGGTCGCCTCATCGTAATTTGCCGCATAAAAGTTCTGATAGAGCTTATCGGAGTTGGTATATGAGGCGGTAAAGATCCCTTTAAGGGTATCGGAGAACTCATGCTGGAGCATCGCACGAATCGCACGAGTTTCGAACTCAGACTTATTTAGATTAGGGTCGCCAAAAACGATATCGTTGAGGGCATCTACTGGTTTGCCGTTGGCGGTTGGAATGCCGCGATCAATCGAACGATCATAGTCAATGTACTCGAACGATACGTCGAGGGTTGTCTTTTCAGCAAGTTGGAACTTAAAGGTCGGGTTGACGCCATAGCCCTCACCATCGGAGTAGTCGCGGTGATTTTTGAAGGTGTTGTAGTAGGCATTGATGCGGAACGCAGTGTCTTCGTTAATGACAACATTGCTATCGACCGCTACTTCCGCGCCACCATAGGTGTTGATTGCCGTGGAGTAACCATTGAAGTTCTCACCAATTACACCTTTTTTAGTGACTCGATTAAGGATGCCTCCAGCGCCGCCGCGGCCAAATAACAGTGCATTCGGGCCACGTAAAATTTCGACCTGCTCGATATTGTAGAGCGGGCGGTAGTATTGAACATCGTCACGTACACCGTCGACGAAGAAGTCAGCAGTCGAGCGAACTCCACGGAAGACGACGGCATCACGGTGACCTTCACCTTGTGACATGCTGACACCTGGGGTGTAATCCACGATATCACCAATGCTATCGAAGCCGCGTATTGAGATGTCGTCGGCTGTGGTGATCGACAAGCTTTGTGGCACGTCGATGATCGGAGTGGGTGTTTTTAGTGCATTGACTTGGTCAGCATAGAGCGAGTTGCCCACGATAACGGTTGCGTCTAGTACAACGACTTCTGCTGCTTCTACTGTCTGCCCAGACACTGCAGATGCAGTGATCACCATCGAGAAAGCGACGCTTGTTAGTAACTTATTGGTTTGTTGGTTCATTCTTCAGTAGTGTATGTGATTTAGAACTGATAATTCTGTGGCTTACAATACCACTGAACGATGAATGTATCTACTCCATGACGGAGTGATTGTGCCCCGATATGGAGCTATTTTATTATTTTAGGCCATTCTCTGGCATGACGAATTCGATCGATGTATCCTCGCTCGCCGAATGTGGCCGCGCGCCGACCGTGGAGCGTTCTATTGATGCACCAAGAGATAGAGTGGTTCACTGCATATCAATGTCATACACCCCTTAGAATATCAGCAGCTACTGAGCTGCGATTACTTTTTCGATGCTAGCCATAAACTGTGCCACGTCTGGACGCTGCTTGATGCGCTGACTTTGTTGCAAGTGTTTAAGTGCGGCGTGGAATCTGGACTGCGCGACTGCGGTGCGAGCCAGACCTATTAGAGCTTCGACTTGAACCTCTACGACCGATGTGGCGCGTTCAAAATAGAATGTAGCCGTTGCATAGGCTTCCTGATCGAGCTGTACATTCGCCATTAGTAAGAGTGCATCACCATTCAGTGGTTGCTCTTTGAGTACCGATTGTAATTGGGCCAGACCTTGCTCGAGGTCGCCGGCTTCGATGGTTAGTTGTGCTACAATCACGGTTTTTTCCACGGTCTGCTCTGGGCTAAGTTCGGATTCGAGACTGCTGTCGATTAGTTTCAAATACGTGCGGGCGGCATCAAATAGGCCGAGTTGCATGAGCCGCCGCAGCGGCTTGAGTGCCTG
The DNA here is from genome assembly GCA_017857255.1 of Puniceicoccaceae bacterium. Taxonomy (GTDB): domain Bacteria; phylum Verrucomicrobiota; class Verrucomicrobiia; order Opitutales; family Coraliomargaritaceae; genus Lentimonas. The sequence continues at coordinate 15,251 of JAFMDL010000014.1, forward strand.
TTCAGGACGTGTCGTTGGGTCTTGTTTGAGTGCAGCCAAATAGTTATTTAAAGCGAGCTCATAGGCGTCCTCGTTGAGATACATATCACCGAGCAGGCTGAGGCTCGATGCAGATGGTGGCGCGACGGTATGGGCGATTTCTAAATTGGCAATCGCATCATCCACTTGGTTTTGCGAGAGGTAGCTATTGGCTTGAAAGAGCCAGTAATCTTGCTCGTCTGGATGTTCGCTGATGAGTTCGTCGAAGAGGGCGATTGCAGTGCCGTATTGTTGAGTCATGAGCAAGCATTGTGCTTCACCACGACGTACGTCTATGCTGTCTGGTAAAAACATACGTGCAAGTTGATAGGCGCTCAGAGCCGACTGGTATTTTTCTTCAGTAAGGTACGCGTAAGCGAGCATGCTGTAGCTTTGACCGTCACCACCGCCTAATTCGATGACGCGGAGTAGATGCTTGATAGCGGTTTCGTAGTTGTCTTGCTGGATGTAAATCAGGGCAAGATTACGATGCGCACGACGGAAATCAGGGAATTTTTTGAGCGCGGCATTCAGGTAAGAGGCTGCATCATTGTAGTTATCTTGTATATAATAGAGGCTGCCGACGAGATAATCGAACGCGGCATTACTCATTTTAGTTATACCTTTTTTGGCGAGCTCGATTGCCTTTTCTGGCTTGTTTTGTAAGTAGGGTGCAATCGACTCATAGAGTGGCCGGTCCGCTTGTGTGAGGATGGGTTCGATGGCGGAGTTGATGCCAAAGCTGCCATAGAAGCGTTGCTTGAACTCTGGGCTATTTGGATTGGTGTCAACCAGCTCGAAACTTGGCGAAGCTTGAGCAGTGCCAGAAAGTAGGGAGATAAGTAAGATGTGTCGAATCATGACAAAATAGATGCAAGGTACAATTATGGTGCGCGCAGAAGGATAGGCCATTCGCCGATTACTTTCTGTGGCACGCCACCTACCTTCGGTGGCGTAAAACGGGCTTTACGAATGACTTCTTTTGCCGCCTGAATAAGGCGCGGGTCAGAGGCTGATATGATCTCTAATACACGGGCGCGTCCTTTGGTATCGATCTCGATTTTGGCGAGCACCCGTCCCTCACGAATCCCGCGCCGAACCAGCTCCCTTGGGTAGACGATACTTGGGCTGTTAATAATACGGGGGGCACTTTGTAGATCCGCAAAAGTGAAAAGCTTTTGAATCTCGCTGAGAGCATCGACCTCTGTCGCAAAGCCTGCGCTCGTGACGCCGACTCGCAGTGCGCCGCTGATGCTTGGGTTTAGGGAAAGCTCCAACTGGCTGAGGCTAAAATCCTGCAACTGTTGCTTAAATTCAGGAGTCGGCTCCGGCTCGCTCTGCTCAACTTTTTCGGGCGGGGGAGGTAGGATCAAGGGTGCTGGTGGGGTGCTGGTCATTGCTTCCCTAAATTCTATTAGATCGTTACGCTGATTGCCTAAGTGCTGAGTAATCGGAATCGCCAGAAAAACCAGTAGTGTCATCAATAGTGCACCTACCAGCGCGAGCGGCGCTCGCGCTTTGTTGTGATCGACTGGTAGTGTTTGTTCCATTAACGAGTCGTTGCTAAGTGGATACTGGTTGCGCCCGCTAGGGCAGCTTCGTCATGTACTTTTGTGTAAAGATCGACCGATACGGTCTTGTCTGCTTGGATGATGACTGGCATCTCTGGCTCGCGCAGGAGCAGGCGCTTTACAATACCACGTACGCCGTTGCTGCCGATTTCATTGCCGCCGTACACAATTTTACCATTCTCTGTAATCGCGATTAAAATCGAGTTTTTGTCGAGGTCGTTGGCTGAGGCGGCTTCGGGGCGCTGCACATCCACGCCGGTTTCTTCGACGAAGACGGTTGTGACGATGAAGAAAATTAGCAAGATGAAGACAATATCAATCAGTGGGGAGACATTGATCTCGTCGGCTTTTTGCGATTGTGAGAAAATGAGGCGGCGTGATTTCATTTGGAGGCGAGGGTCACGTTGTAATATTCGAGGCGCGCAATACAGCGTTCGAGTTGGTTGCGGCGCTGTATAATAAAGGAGAGCACTACTAATGCTGGAATCGATACCAGTAGGCCGGTTTGAGTGGTGATTAAGGCTTCTGAAATGCCTTCGATCATATTTTCAAATTTACTGCCATGCGGGACAATCATGCCATTGAAAGTTACCAGCATACCAGTCACCGTGCCCAGTAATCCGACGAGTGGACCGGCGGTAATGATGATTGCTAAGAAACGTATCCGGCGATTGATAATGGGGAGATATTCCTGGCGTACTTGTTTAAAGTGGCGCCGCACTTCATGTGTTGAAGTCGCCTCGGTTAGCAGCAGTTGCTTCAAGGTGATGAGGCTGTTGGAGAGCTCAGATTTTAGTGCATCATCAGAGAGTTGATATACTTTACTGCGTAGTAAAAAGTGCATTCGTAGGCGCAAGTATAGATCCAATGCTGTATAATACATGAAGACTGCGAGTCCCAATAGGGGAAGCATCAGCCAGCCACCTGCGGTCCAAACGCGAAGGGCTTCCTGATAAAGGCTGTGAGAATGGTTAAGCACAGTTAGTTATTTTACTTATTTCGAGACAGAGTATTAAGCAGTGCCACCGAAAGCTTTTCTATATGCGCCATAACTCCTGATACTTTACGCGAGAGCAGGGCATGAATGATCAATGCGGGGATGGCCAAGACTAGACCTAGTTCAGTGGTAATCAATGCTTCAGAGATGCCTGAGATGAGAGGCTTCGGGTCCCCCGATCCAAATACTCGCATTAAGTTGAAAGTCTTGATAATGCCTGTCACAGTTCCGAGTAGGCCCAGCAGCGGCGCGACCGATGCAGTGACTGCGATGATATTTAAATAGCGCTCTAGCTTTGGTTGGGTATGCAGCATCGACTCATACATGGCCTCTTCGACCAATTCGATCGACTCCTCGCTATGCTCGACTGCTTGCACTAGCATGGCTCGTGCCGGCTCTGGTTGCGCTTGAGCCAGCTTTAAGGCCTCAGCTTGCTTGTTTGTCCGCAGCAATTTGGCAATGTCGTAGATTGTGTTCGGTGCAGGTTGGCGAATGGACATAATCTGCACGAATTTAAACAGGGCGACCATGGTGGCTACGAATGCAAATGCGATGATAGGGTAAACCCAAATGCCGCCTTTTTTTAAGTGTACGAATAGACTGTCTTTGGTGCTTTGTAGCGCGAGTGCATTGCCTAGGCTTAGGTCCATTGGCAGCTCACCTCTTCCGCTTTGCGCGAGCGAGGAAATCTGCTCGGAAGACTCTGTATCGATAATTTGGATACGCGCTTGTAATGCTTTAGTCTCCTCAACGATTCCTGATTCTTCGCCACTAAAGTAAAGCAGTGGGCCGAGTTGTAGAAATTGCCCATTTGTTAAGCGCCCCTCGGAGTTGAGTGCTTGCCCGACATATTGCTTGCCGCCGAGTAGCTCCTGGACGCGCTCGAGGGAGCCGTGGATCAGGGTCAGCGAAGATTGGAGGCGTTCACTGTGAGTGGCTTCTGGATTTTCGAGTAGAAGATTGAGCGCTCGAATCGCTTCGCCGTAGTTGGCCAGCTCGCCGACTGACAAGCTACTCTCGAAGCTACTGTTGTATTCACTTAGGAGAGAGCTGGTAATAAAGTTGTATTCTTGCTGTAGTGAATGTACGTTATTTCGCAGAGTTTGTAGGTCAAGGCTGCGGCTATCGTCTGCTTTACGTGCTTCGTTGAGTGCGCTGCGCTGTTGTTTAGCAACGAGCTCTAGCTCACGGAGATTGCGAGCTAATGGGATCTGTTGATCTTGGATTTGCTGACGCTGCGCTGTCAGGCGACTCACCGCATCCTCTAGTTTGGCCAGCTGAGTCGCCTGTAGGCTGGCAAGATCTTGACCGAAAGATGTAGTCGCAAGGGCGAGGGAACTGAGGCCCAGTATGAATATGGATTTTAAATACTTCACAGACGTTAGTTTTTCAGTTCGACCGGCAGTGCAATGAAACGTGCTTCTTGGGTATTATTGTTCGCAATTGCAATCACGTCAGCAATTGCTGGGGATAATTCAGGTTGAGAAATCCATTGCCAACCACTGCTATCCGCTTGCCGGTAGCCAGCATCGTCGCCAGAGCGTGTGCGGTAGTAGGCAGCACCTAGGCCTATGTAGATCGATTCTACTTCACCCTGACTGCCATCGCCGAGGGTTCGAATTTCTTCATGTACGGTGATAGAGCGGTCGAATTTATTAATTGTATTTAAAATACCAACAACGGTTTGCATACGCTCGGCGATGCCGAGTGTAGAGTTCTCGGAATCATTGGGAATACGTTGAAACAAGCTGCCGAGTTGAATGCTAAGTGGTTCAGGCAGAGCGGATTTTAAATTGATTAACTTTGGTTCGATTTCAGTAAGAAATTTTGCGATCTGCTGTCGGCCTGTATTGAGAGATTGTTGTTCAGTGATTAAATCGGCACGTACGGCATCGGCATCGGTAGCAGTGGCCTTAATTTCCTGCAGTGACTCATCCAGCGTGGTGATTTCTGCCTGGGTGACTTTAGTCAAGTCGTTGAGCAGGGTGTGCGTCACTTCCCATTGAATGGCTTCACTGGAAATAGCTTTTTCTGTCGCAACCCACTCCTTGACGATCGTACGCGTGGATTCGATGGCGATCGATCCAGATGCGGATAGTACAAGGCCCAGGATTGCAAAGCTGTTGATATAGATGTGTTTGTGGATGACCATAGCTGAACAATTTCAAATTGAGACAGAATCTCATAGTTTGAGTTGCAGGGAAGCAAGCCTATGCGTACTGTAATTTATACTAAATAATAGCAAAGTGATACTTTGGTTTCTGCCCGAATAAGGAGTAAAATTAGCTATTTTGTAAAATAGATTGGTATACTGCATTTCATATGTGGGTCATTTTCCTCCGTACTCGAGTAGTTTTTAAAGGAGATTTTTTGTTAGTCTTGTTATTTTTTGGGTGTGCTCTATGCCCATCAGCATCTTCTTTTCCAATTACAATGAAAGCACTCACTTTATATATTCTCAGTGCAATGGCATTTTGTTCAGTATCGCTGGCAGAAACATTGACGATTTATAGTTACCGACACTATGAGAGTGATGTGCTGCTCTTTGAGAAATTTACAAAGCAGACAGGTATTAAAGTCGAAGTTGTAAAAAGTAAGGCTGGTGCATTGCTGGAGCGTTTAAAAGCTGAAGGAGATAAGACGCCTGCAGATATTCTGATTACCTCAGATGCTGGGCGCTTACATCAGGCTAGCGAAGCGGGTATACTGCAACCGCTTCAATCTGCATTTCTCGAGCAGCGCGTGCCCATCAATCTGCGAGATTCTGAGGGTTATTGGTTTGGTTTTACTCAGCGTGCTCGTGTGCTGGTGTATGCGCCTGACCGCGTCAATGAGAAAGAGCTGAGTACTTACGAAGACCTAGCCAATGAGGATTGGCGGGGGCGTGTGCTTGTGCGCTCTTCGGCCAATGTCTACAATCAGTCGTTGTTGTCTTCATTGATTGATTCCAATGGCAAGCAGCAGGCCATCCAGTGGGCTGAAGCGGTGCGCAACAATATGGCGCGTGCACCGCAAGGTAGTGATCGAGACCAAATGCGAGCGGTTGCCGCGGGTTTAGCGGATGTTGCGATCGTCAACACGTACTATTTGGGTCTGTTGGCTAACTCGGATAATCAGAAAGATCGTGATGTCGCGGCACAATTGAAGATCTTTTTTCCGAACCAAGCAGAGCGCGGGACCCACGTGAATGTGAGTGGTGCTGGCATTGTTGCAGGGACGAACAGTTTCGAAGCTGCTAAGCAGTTTCTTGAGTATTTGGCTACAGATGAAGCGCAGACGGTTTTTCCTAGTGCAACTTATGAATACCCAGTTGTACCTGGCATTGCATGGTCACCATTGCAATTGCAGTGGGGGAGGTTCAAAGCTGATACGATCAGTTTGACTCGATTGGGAGAGCTAAATGCCGATGCGATTCGCTGCTTTAATCTTGCAGGATGGGAGTAATAATGGGCCCGCAAAATAGGAAGCAGTTGCAGGTCGATTTTTGGTCGGTTGCAGTTGTGCTCTGTGCACTTTTGCTACTGGCGCCATTGATTGCTGTTTTTATTGGTGTTTTTCAGCCGACTGAAGAGTGGCAGCACTTGGCGAGCACCGTGTTGCCGGGATACCTGCTAAATACCTTGATCCTAGTGTTTGGCGTGGGATTGGTGAGTGTTCTTTTTGCCGTGCCGACGGCATGGTTTGTTGCTACTTATGAGTTTCCCACTCGGCGGTTTTGGAAGTGGGCATTGGTCATGCCGTTGGCCGTGCCGACTTTTGCATCTGCATTTACTTATTTTGACGTATTAGAATTATCGATACCTTTAATAATTAAAGTCCGTGACGTCTGGGGCTTTGAGGCCTCACAGTGGGTCGAGCGTTTGATTCGTTATGGGATGTTGATATTGTTACTTAGCTCTGTACTTTATCCTTATATTTATTTGAGCCTACGCTCGACTTTTTCAAAGCAGCAAGGGGTTTATTTTGAGGCAGGTCGAATGCTTGGTAAACGTCCTAGCTCGATATTCAGACGGGTTGCTTTGCCGATGGCACGACCGACTTTGATTGCCGGACTTAGCCTAGTGATTATGGAGGTCGTCAATGAGTACGGAGCGGTCAACTTGTTCGGAGTTCCGACACTCACTGAAGGTATTTTTCGTACTTGGTTTGGTCTCGGAGATAGAGCTTCAGGATTACGCTTGGCAGTGATTGTTGTGATTATCGTATTTGCGATTTTAGCCTTCGAAGCCTGGCAACGGAAACGTTTACGCTACGTGGAGGGAGCGCAGACTAATAGTGCTCATCGTCGGGTTCGGATAGGATGGCGACGTGCTTGGATTGTCGTATTTTTTTGTGCGCTGCCGGTATTGATTGGTTTTTTATTTCCAGTGCTGCGTTTAGTGTACTGGGCAATCGCAGCGACTGAGGGGTTCGATTTTTTTGGTTTTTTGGGTCAGGCTGCCCGTAGCTTGGGGTTGGCTTCTGCGACTGCACTATTACTAAGTTTCGTTGCCTTTTTCTTGGCATTCAGTGTGCGAGTAAAAGGCGATTCAAGGGTTTGTAAATTAGTGCAGGCGTCAACTCTAGGCTATGCGATTCCTAGTGTGGTGACTGCTGTTGGGGTGATGGTTTTATTGGGTAGTATCGACCATCTGTTATCCGATGTATCACTGTCGCTGGTTCTAAGCGGCAGTCTGTTTGCAATTAGTTTTGCGTATATGGTGCGTTTTATGACTGTGGCCTATCAGCCATTGAATGCGAGTATGCAGGGTGTTTGCACTACATTGCATGAAGCCTCGCGTACACTTGGACAGGGGAATTGGCAAAGTTTAACGCGTATACATTGGCCCTTGTTACGGATGAATATCTTGGCCTGTGCGACTTTGGTTTTTATAGATATCATGAAAGAATTACCCCTTACTTTGGTACTGCGCCCGAGTGATTTTGAGACGTTGGCAACCTTTGCATTCGGTTTTGCTAAAGAGGGATATATTTATGACTGCGCGTTGCCTTCATTATTGATTATATCTCTTGGGGTTTGGGGCTTGCTTGTGATTGAGCGTTCGGTTGATAAAGAGGCCAGTCAATCATGTTAGAGGTTCAAAATATTTCAAAATCATTTCCGGGGAACGATGTTCCTGCGGTGCATGATGTCTCTTTTCGGGTGGCGTCAGGTGAGTTGCTCTCCTTAGTGGGTGAAAGTGGCAGCGGTAAAACAACCTTGTTACGCATGATTGCAGGCTTGGAAATTCCGGAAGCGGGTCAGATACAGACAACCCGTGGGTGTTTGTTCGGAGAGAAAAATTGGGTCGTCCCGGAGCAGCGTCGAATTGGGCTGGTTTTTCAAGGAGGGGCACTGTTCCCGCATATGTCAGTGGCTCAGAATTTGTGGTATGCAATGGGAAAAATCCCCAAGAGCGAGCTTCAAGATCGTGCTGAAGAATACCTTAAATTGGTGCAATTGAATGGTAAAGCGAACCGCTATCCACATGAGTTATCCGGGGGGGAGCGCCAGCGTGTTGCATTGGCACGTGCCTTGGTCGCCAAGCCAGATATTATCTTATTGGATGAGCCTTATAGTAATTTGGATGTGGCACTCACCGCGGATTTGCGAGAGCAGGTGCGCGATGTCTTGCATCAAAAAAATATCACTGGTGTGCTAGTCACGCATGATCCAGCGGATGCCCGTCATTTTGCTGATCGTATAGCGATACTGCGCAAAGGAGTGTTAGTCCAACTGGGGCTCGTAAAGGATGTGGTTGATCATCCCTGCGATATGTATTGTAGCTTGCTGATACGCGGGGGCTAACACTGCAGTCTGATCATGACAGCCTTTGCAGGCATTGATATGCTTTCGGTAGCAGGCCATGCCGGTCCTTAAAGGCTCTGGCGAAATGGCTGGCATTCGAGTATCCTACCTCGTTGGCGACTTGTATCACACTATGGCGATCATTCTTTAATAATTCGGCGGCATGGTCCATTCGAACTTCACGCAAAAAAGTAAAAGCGGTTTTACCGAGGGTGCTTTTGAAGGCCATTTTTAATTTATGCTCGTTAAGGCAGCCAAGCTTAGAAAGGTCATGGATTGAATATTCGCGGCCTGGATCGTTACGCATCTCTTCGATAATTCTATCAATCGCATCGCGGTCATTTGCATTTAGGGTACGATCGATTGGATTGTTGTTTTTTGATTGGCTAAGGATTTCGGCGATCCAGGAAAGTACATTCGATTCCAGGTGCAGACGATGGCGCAGTCCATCGATCGATGAGTTTGCAATTTGTTTTGAGGCCTCAAATGCGCTGCGATTCATTTGTCCGCTGTTGAAGGGAACTGGTACAGCTGTATTGGCGAACTGTTCCAGATCAGCGAGGCGCTCGACATCCGCACCAAGATCCAGAAGCAAGCGGGTGAGTTCTTGGGAGCAGAGAATTAAGTCAATTTGGGCTGTTTCCGAACTCGTGCGATCAAGGCATAGTGCGGAGTTAGAAAAGCGGAACCATTGTCCCGGTTCGAGTTTTTCGACGTCGTTGTTGATCGCCGTTGCTTTCGCCCAGCCTTTGTTGACATAGCCCAGTACCAGTCGCTCTTGATTGAAATCGATATTGATTGCGATGGGGCCATTAATCCGTAGCTCCAAACTTAAGTAATCAAGCCCCTGTTTGAGACAAACACGTTTGGCTGAAAAATAACTGTGTGAGTCGTTCCAACTGAGGGATTGAGCTGGTTGGAATGGGCAGGAGATTTCTGCGCCTGATTGCTCGTGGTGGAATGCGATGCCTGTATTCGTGCGCTTCAATGAATGGTATTATCTATTTGAGATGTGTGGGTGGCACTCATGAGCAAAACTTGGTGCCTAGCAATTGTAGCTAATGCTAATGAGACTTACTCTCATTAATGGGAAGTCTGCAACATTTATTATCCTATTTTGTGTATCGTATGAGTTGAGCGACACAGAACCCCTTACTGATGTCCAACATTTAACTGAGTCTTAGAATTCCGCCAGTAAGAATACGTGCACGTAAGCCGCCGTGCCCCTTCAAATAATCTTCAGCGCCGGGGGCAATTGCCTGATCCATCCAGTAACAGGGGCGGCATTCTTCGACACCTTCAAATTCAATGCTTGTATGCTGAACCGTTGGCCAATTAAGAAATTCAGATCACTTCCTGAGGTGAGTATGTTACGACGGAATAGAGCCGGATCTAGTTCAGGTAACCCGCATTGCTCTTTAATACGAATATACACGGTCCAATCAAAGAAGGTGATTTGACCTTTAAAGTTTTCTTTATGGTCTAGGTAACGATCATTCGCCAGACCACGACCTGCAAGGCATTCAACTGAAGCTACTTTTTCGATACCATGGTCGAGTCTGTTTTTGCCATGCCGTCCGACGAAGTCATGACCAGCGGAGATGTAGATGGCTTTGATTGTTATATCCATGTGACTGAATCTGAAAATCGGGTGACAGGTAAGTCTGCCGCAAAGAATTATTTTACTGCAGCGTCTACCATATTGAGGCGATCACGCAGATTATTTTTTAGTGATGATGTACGTCTTTATGGTGGTCATGTTCCAGATTCTTTGGATCGGCACAGCCACAATGGTTATTCTCGATCCATGCGTCACTGCCATCTGAATAGACTTCTTTTTTCCAGATCGGTAGCCGGTGCTTAACGTTATCGATGATGTAACGCGCCGCTAAAAAAGTATCGCCGCGGTGATGTGCGGTGGCGCCGACCCAGACCGCAATATCCCCGGTCGAGAGAAGTCCTAAGCGATGTACAATCGCGGCGTCTTGGATGTGGAATTTGATTTTCGCTTCTTCAATAATTGCCTCTGCGATCGATGGGGCGAGTTGTGCATAGCCGTGGTAGTGAAGCGCGGCCACGGGTTTGCCTTCGTTGTGATCGCGTACCCAACCTTCATAGCTGCAGTAACCACCAGCGGAGAGTGAGAGTAACTCTTGGCGCAGTGCCATCGGATCAATCGGATTTTCGGTGAGTTGAAATTTCATTTTCAGCGAAGAAGTGAACGGGGTAGGAAGGTATAATGGTAGGAAGGTCGAAAAGTGTGCTAAACTTGCAATGCTTCATACTTGGCTACTTTTACACTATTTTGCGCAGCAAAATTAACCTCCAGTCATCGGCGGAAGGAATGCGATGGTGTCTCCGTCGTGGAGTTCAGTCTGATGTGCAGAGAGCTCGTGGTTGATCGCGACTTGCAGTTGGGTGAACTCGTACGGGAACTGGTAGGTGGCACGAATCTCGGCATAGAGCGTCGCGGGTGAATGCTCGATGAGCTCACGGGTTTCTTCCTTTTTTCCAGCGAGGTCGGCGAGCTGCGCGAAATAAATGACTTTAATTTGCATGCTTTAAAAGGGTCTAAAAACGGGAGTTGATATGGGCGAGATTTTGCTCTGACTACTGCTTCAGGGCATTAAATTCATCGGCGGTATTAATGTTATTGAGGCTGCGCGGGTCGTCTTGCTCAATTAGGGTCGCTTGTTTGATGATCAGTAGTTTCCGAGGGCAGCATTTACCCAGTTCTTTAGCGAGTGATAACAAGCCATCGTAGCTTCCAGCTGGATAGATTGCACAGAGCGGCTCAGGTAATCCATCGTGAATGCTCTGATACGCGGTCAGCTCTGGGTGGTCAGTTGTCCGGAAGGCGGCAATCAATTTTTCTAGGGTTGCCGTGGTCAGGTTGGGCAGATCGCAAGCTAATATTAGCCAGTGAGCATCAGGATGTGCGCGCATAGCGGAGAGTATGCCACACAATGGCCCGCTTGCCTCGTCGACGTCATCGTGGATTGTTGCAGTGCCTGCTGGAGTCGGGAAGCTTTGTTCTTTTTGTTGCGAGATAAATACCTCTGTACAGACGGATTGTAGAAGTGCTGAAGTACGTTCGAGTTGGGTACGTTTGCCATCGTAGCTAAGGAGAGCTTTATCACTGCCCATGCGTTGGCTTTTGCCACCGACTAACACAAGTCCTTTAATTTCAGTGTTCATTGTATGGATCGCTTAAAGTCACTTTTACCGCCGGTCTTTACGACCAAGCGAGTAGACTCGATCGTGACATCTTTGGAGACTGCTTTACACATGTCATAGATAGTTAAGGCCGCGACGCTGGCGGCGGTGAGCGCTTCCATTTCGACGCCAGTCTGGTCCAGTACTTTGACCTTAGCTTCGATACGCAGACGTGCGCTATCAGCAGGCTCAATTTTAATCTTAACTGATTTCAAGTTAAGTGGGTGACAAAAGGGGATGAGCTCGGAGGTCTTCTTGGCAGCCATGGTGCCAGCAATGATGGCAGAATCCAGAATAGGGCCTTTTTTACTGCTCCAGCCTGCTTCGGCAAACGCGCTCATGATATCCGACCCGAGATTAACAATGCTTTCGGCGATCGCAATCCGCTCAGTCACCTTTTTTTCAGACACGTCGACCATTGTTGGGCGTTGATCTTTATCGATATGTGTAAATTCCATGTGATGAATACTATGTAGGCGTCACGATAGTGGATACAACCTAAAGTCGATTAGATTTAACGATAAACGCCTCATTTATAGTATGGGAATGAAAAAAAACGTCATCTTGTATTCATTTGTAGACGAGTCATATTATTTTGTATACTGATTCCATTATGAAAAAAGATGTAGTTAGGTATCTTTTTAAACTCCAAGAGCGTGAGATCGTTTTCGATGTGGATACAGAGCCACATGGTTTGGAGACAGGTACAGACTTTCCAGACTGGGCACGGCTTGAACATCAGCAGTGTGCCTGCTGTCCGTTGAAGGCAACTGAGTGTGAGTTTTGTCCGGTGGCAACAAGGATGCACAATCTGCTGGAAGTTTTTTCGAATGATAATTCGACCGATCGAGCAGACGTGACTGTGCAAACTTCGGAGCGCACTTATACTCATAGTTGTGATCTGCAGGTTGGGATTAACTCATTAATGGGATTAATGATGGCTACGAGCGGCTGCCCCGTGCTCAAAGAATTGGGGGCGATGGCCAGTTTTCATATTCCGTTTTGTTCTACCCGAGAAACCTTGTACCGTACAGTCGGCTCTTATTTAACGAAGCAATATTTTGTACAGCTCGAGGGTGGTGAGCCGGACTGGGAACTCATTCACTTGAAGGAGCTTTACAGTGTGCTGGAGGGGTTGAATCAGGATTTCTCTAAACGTATTCAAGATTCGAGTAGCAGTGACGCAGTCTCCAACGCCGTCATTATGTTTTTTGCGACCTCTGTAGTCGTCTCATCATCGCTCGATCAGCAGCTACAACGTCATCAAGTTTATCTGACAAATGAGGAGGAATAGGTCTCGCATGTTGAAGTTGGTTTTGCGCGGTCATTGCGACTGATTCAGTCGTTTATATACTGCTGGCGTTGCAGGCAACGCCGGTACGTTTTAGAGTCCTTCGAGTCCGCAGGGTATCTAGACATAAACACTACACGGGTCATTGAGCCCGCGTAATTGTTACTTATTAAATTAGAAGCGTCAGAATAGCTACTTCCTTTCTTGCCTGCACGCCCTAGATTCCATACCAAGTATGCGTTAGATGAATGCGGATAATGTAAAAGAAATGCAGGGCCTCTATGGGCCTTTTATTTTAACTGAACGAGTGGTGCAGAAGATTTGGTTCCGGCAGGATTTTGCTACGCAAGGCTTAGTCACTGTTTCGGGTAAATCGATCCATGTGAAAGATCCAGGGCGTTGGAATTTACAAGAAGGCCCTGACTTTAAAGAGGCACGTCTGCTGGTCGATGGAGTTGAATTGGATGGGGATGTTGAGGTGCACTTTAATGTGACTGATTGGCATAAGCATCAACATGAGCAAGATCGTAACTTTGATGGTGTGGTACTGCACATAGTGTTACATCCCGAGGGTCGGAAATTGAGGCCCGTGCAAACTTCGCAGGGGCGCGTGCCAGAATGCCTATATTTAATGCCATTGCTGAACCGTGATTTGGAATCCTATGCGATGGATGAAGCATTGCTGGAGCTAGAGCAGCAGGACGAACTCGAGTGGGTGGCTCAATTTATCGAGCGACCGTTAGAGGAGCGCCTTGAAATATTGCAGGCGAAGGCTCAAGAACGTTGGCAGCAGAAACTACGTTATGCACAGCAACGCTTACAAGCAAGTGGATGGAATGGCGCATGCCACGGTTATGCGCTGGAAGTGCTGGGCTATGCACGTAACCGTGCGCCAATGCTACGACTTGCGGCGAAGTATCCATTAGCAAGATGGGCCTCTGCGGATGTGAGTGCCGAGGAGCGCTTTAGTGAGGAAGCAGAGCATTGGAAGCTTAATGGTTTGCGCCCCGCGAATCATCCCCGTCGTCGCTTGGCTCAATATGTTGAGGTCGTTCAGCAGCAACCGCAGTGGCCCAGTCGCTTATCAGCATGCTTGAAGAGATTTCCACGCGCTGATGCTGAGCTGCCGACCACAGTGTTCCGCAAAATGGTCGGCTTGCCTCAGCTTCGCGGGTTGCTCGGGGAGTCTGTCTTTAGTGGGGCATTCGCCCAGACACGCTTAAATACCTTGATCGTCGATGCGATTTTGCCATTGGCAACGGGCGCGGGGCTGGTGGATGGTCAAGCTTATTGGGTGCATTGGTCGCTCGGTGATAGTCCCCCCGCAATCACACGATTTTTAAAGCATGCTGGCATCACAAATCGTTTGAACCCTCAATGTAACGGCTGGCATCAAGGTGCGATCGCATTGTTTTTGGAGCGGGGGAGTGACGCGAGCAGTCGTTAGATTTTAGGCGGAGGGAATATTCCTGGAGATTGACCAACGTCTTTAGAGTGGATAAACATACTAATTGATGGAGAGTTTTGATGAAAACATAGTCCGCGAATATTTCGAGCTGAACGGTTTTTTTGTGCGTCAGCTCGGTAAGCATGCGGTGCGTAAGCGGAAGAAGACTGAAGGCAGTGGCGTAGAATTGCTGGTTTATAATCCGTCGGCTCCTGCAGATGCGCCAGAGCCTAATTTTCAGTTGTTTTCTTCAGATATGTCGTCGGTTCGTCAGGCAATCGTTGTGGTGCATGGCTGGCAACATGCAGGCGTGACGCCAGCAATTTTGAAGAGTCCGGTGCGCTTATTAGAATTTTTGAAAAAAGAGACGCTAAGCCAAGCGGATCAAACGTTGCGGATCGATGACAGTTTGGTGGAAGATCCCGAAGCGTATCAGAAGATTATGGTGTTGCCTGGTTTACCCACAGCGGATCCGCAGCGGAGCATGTGTATTGAGCAGTTTAAGGCGGTGGGGGTGGACGGTGTCATTGCCTTTAGCACTATCTTGGAAGATTTGCTGCGACAAGTGGAGGTCAACCACAGCTATCAGAAGTCCGAACTACTACAGTTTGTGCGTGTCCTAAAGGTATACGATATGGTGCAGGCACCGCAGATGAATCTGTTTTAAGTGCTAGCTCGTTGGAAGCGGTAGAATACTTTCAATAAACAAGGTGTAACGAGCCACTTACTCGCTTGAGTAATTCGGAAAGCGGGTTTTGTTACGAGGATGTCGATTCATCCTACTGCTATTATTTCTGAGACTGCTGTGCTTGGTAAGGATTCTTTGGTTGGGCCATATTCTGTCATCGAGGAAGGAGTCGTACTCGGTGAGGGTTGCTCAATCGCTGCGCATGCGGTGCTTCGGCGTGGAGTTGTGCTGGGGGATCAGGTGAAGGTGGATTCGTTTGCTGTGATTGGTGGAGATCCGCAGTCGTTGACTTTTGACTCAGCGACGAAGGGTGGCGTGGTGATTGGAGATCGTGTATGTATTCGTGAAGGTTGTACGGTTAGCCGCGGATCCAGTGATGGCGCGAATACGACAATCGGCAATGACTGTTTTCTAATGGCACAAGCACATGTGGCGCATGATTGTCAGGTCGGTAATGACGTAGTAATTGCCAATAATGTGATGCTGGCAGGTCATGTGACGGTCGGAGCGAATGTGTTTATCGGTGGTGGCGCTGGGATTCATCAATCTTGCCGTATCGGCACGTATGCGATGGTTGGAGGGAATGCATCGATCTCGGCGGATGTGCCGCCATATGTGATGGCGGCCGAGCGCAATACTGCCCACGGGCTGAATCTAGTAGGACTGCGACGTGGTGGCTTTGAACGCCCCAACCTCGCGGATTTAAAAAAATGTTATCGCGCCGTTTACTTTGGTGGAGGCAATTTGAAGAAGAAAGCAGCTGAGGCGGTGCGCGAGCATGAGTTTGGCATCACCGCGACCGGCGCACGGTTTCTTGCATTTTTTGAGCATGGTAAGCGGGGCTTCATTCAAACATCCAAGGATGCTGGATAAGATGGGAAACTATGAAAATTACAAAGCAAGAAGGTGATCGTGTGAGTCTGCCACTAGCGATTACTTGTGGAGATCCTGCAGGTATAGGGCCTGAGGTCATTGCGCGTGCGCTGCGTGAAGATGCAGAGCATGGCAGTGACTGTGTGTTACTCGGACCTGCGTCGTGGGTAGAGCCTTTAGCAGCTGAGTGGGGTATTGCGTACCAGACAGTCGGCCCCGTCGATTATGAGATCGTCGCAGGAGAACCTTCGCGTCAAGGTGCAGAAGTGGCTTTGGCGGCCCTGCAGGTTGCTGCGCGCGGCTGTATTGCTGGGCGCTTTCGTGCGGTCGTTTCTGGGCCAGTGAGTAAGCACTGGCTGCAGCAGGCAGGCTTTGATTATCCGGGGCAGACGGAGTTTTTTGCGGCGGAGTGGGGAGGGCAGCCGACCATGAGCTTTGTTGGTAATGAACTTCGAGTGGTCTTGGCAACTTGGCACATCCCGTTGCGCGAAGTAGCTGATGCTTTATCTGCGGAGTGCCTAGAGCGTGCGGTACGAAGTGCGGATGCACTGGCTAAGTCATTTGGAGTAGAGGTGCCGCGGATTGGAGTTTGCGGGTTAAATCCGCATGCTGGCGAGGCTGGCATCCTGGGCGTGGAGGAGCGCGACGTGCTGGATCCCGCACTAGATCGTTTGCGTGAAGAGATGCCAGGTTTATCTAGATGTCTGCCGGGAGATACCGTATTCTTTCGTCAGCGCCACGGTGAATTTGATGTTGTGGTATCAGCGTATCATGATCAGGGCTTGGCAGCGGTGAAGACTTTAGAGTTTAATACGGCGGTGAATGTTACGCTGGGCTTGCCCTACTTACGGACAAGTCCTGACCATGGCACAGCGTTTGAAATTGCAGGTCAGGGTTTGGCCGATTCGGGCAGTTTTGCTGCGGCACTTTCGGTGGCGCGGCAATTGACGTGCTTGAAAGCATGCGGTGAGGAGTTGAGTGAGGATTAGGCGTTTAATGCAATGCGGATCGAAACACGATTAGGAATAACTATTTATAATGACTGAAGGTATAACATCGACGCTTCCTGAAGGGGTTCGGGAAGGCAATGAGAAGCTGGTCTTGGTGACGCCACCAGCCGGAGTTAAGTTGCAATCCTTGATTGCACGTGAGCACAAAGGGGATTTTTTACGAATTAAGATTACTGGCGGCGGCTGTAATGGGCTGAGTTATAAAATGAAATTTGTCAAAGATTCCAAACGGGGTGATATTTTAGTGCGTTCGGCGGGCGCACAGGTGTTGGTCGATTCTAAGAGTGCATTGTATTTACGCGGCACGCATTTGGACTTCTCCGATAAAATGGTAGGCGGCGGCTTTAAGTTTAGCAATCCTAACGCGAAATCGAGCTGCAGTTGCGGTGAAAGCTTCAGTATATAAAACGAGTGCTGTCCATGTTGCTGAGCGCTCGCATGAAAGCCGTGCGAAAAGAGTTGAAATGCCAGATTGTTCCATGCAACCTCAATGATCTTGTATGGTTATCCAACCACAACTCATGACGGTTTAAAGAGTGATTATCGGAGCAGCACGAAGTTGTTTCCACTTTCGCATCAGTTATCTGGACGAATCCCGATACAAGACGTTTATCTAAAAATCAATTAATGCCAAAATACCCGAATAATCGAGGTCGTTATCAGAACCGCAACCGTGGCCCTAAAGGCTTAAGAAGAAATGATCGTATTCGCGCCACAGAGGTGCGGGTGATCGGCCCAGAGGGCACCAACCTCGGCGTTATGCCGCCTCGCAAGGCGCTGGAACTCGCCCAGAAGGTCGGACTTGATTTGATTGAAATTTCGCCTGCTGCGCGCCCGCCGGTTTGTCGTATTCTCGATTTCGGTAAATTCCTCTATGAGGAAAGTAAAAAGCAGAAGGAAACCAAGCAGCAGTCGACTAAGCTCAAGGAAGTGAAGTTTCGTGTGCGTATTGGAGACCATGACTTTGAGACCAAACTGCGCCGTGCAGAGGGCTTTTTGAATCATGGGCACAAAGTGAAGTTGACGCTCCAGTTTCGGGGACGTGAGAATGAACACCGAGAATTGGGTTTTGAGCGTGTAAATCTGGCCAAGAAAGAGCTGGGTGGGATCGCAACTGCCGATTCTGAGCCGCGCCTAGTCGGCCGCCAAGTGGCCCTGATCTTGTCTCCGCTGCCTGAAGGTAAGCGCGTGTTGAAGTTTAACCATCCTGATCATGAGTATGATGATCGTGATGATAGTGAGCTTGAAGAACACGACGAAGCTGAAGCAGAGGACGAAGAAGTCGAATCTTAAGAGCAATGCGCGGCAGTGCCCTACCAGTTAAGGTTGGCCAGTTTGTGTCTTGCATACTATTTCAAAGCTTAGCGCTGTGTACGGCGCTAAGCTTTTGTGTACCTACAGCACTCCAAGCGCGTCAGATCCAAGTCGATGGGCAACCTTATATGGATCTTGCGATTGTCGGCAAAAGTTTCGGGATGCAGACCTATTGGTTAAAGGGATACAAGACATTCCGGTTACGCAGCCAATGGACGACGATTGATTTTGGTAAGAATCGGCGAGTGCTTGAGCTGAATGAGTTACCGATTTACTTAGGATTTCCGACGGTCGAGTCGAACGGGCAGTTGTTCCTCGCGGCGGCAGACTATAAACAAGTGTTACAGCCCATTTTGACACCACAAGTGTTTCGCAGTCGTCCAGCTATTCAGCGTGTAGTTGTCGATGCGGGGCATGGCGGTAAAGACAGTGGTGCGCGTAATGAAGCCTATGGCCTGATGGAGAAAAATTTAACGTTGGATGTTTCACTCCGGCTTAAAGGCCTACTCGAGCGTGCAGGCTTTGAGGTGGTGATGACCCGTGATAGTGATGTATATCTTTCATTGCAGCAGCGAGCGCAAATGGCCAACCGAGCACAGGCTGATTTGTTTGTGAGTTTACATTTTAATGCGGCGGGTTCGAGCACGGCTTCGGGCCTTGAGTCGTTTGCCTTGACGCCTCAGTATCAGGCCTCATCGAAATACCCGCGACCAACGACCCGGGATTCGAAACGCTATCCGGGTAATGATTATGATCCATGGAATGCGTTAATCACCTATCATGTCGAGCGGGCGCTGGTGCAGGGTTTAGGTGGTCCCGATCGAGGCATGAAGCGTGCGCGCTGGGCGGTGCTCAAAGATCTCAACTGTCCGGGAGTATTGACTGAATTGGGCTTTGTCTCGCATGCGAATACGGCTAAGAAATTACGCTCTCCTGCATTTCGTCAGGAAATTGCTCAAAGCTTATTTGAAGGCATCGCTGCCTATCGTAAACGACTTCAACGTATTCAATAGTTTATGCCTATTCAAAACAAAACCCTACTCATTCTAGGTCTATTCTGTGTAATGTTGATACCCTCGGTTAAATGTGCCGAAGGTGAGGCACATCGAGTGGTGGTCTTGGTGAATGCGAGCGATCCTGATTCTGCGGCGATTGCGAAGTATTATACCGAGCAGCGTGGTATTCCGGAGGCCAATATCATAGCGCTGGAAATGTCGACCGAGGAAACGGTGACTGTGCGTGAATTTGTTGATACGATTTATAATCCTGTGTTGAATGCATTGATTGATGCGAAATGGATCCGCGCGGTGAAAGCAACGGGGCGTGATTTCGTTGGCCGTGAGCGTGTCTCGATCGCAACGCATCGGATCAGCTATCTAGTGACGACACGTGGCGTGCCGCTGAGGTTTGCCAATGACCCGCTGCTGCTGGGGCCCGAAATCGAGCAATTTCCAGCGCAATTTAAGGTCAACAATGGCTCTGTAGATGGCGAGTTGGCGTTGCTAGCGGGGCCTGCAAATTTACCGCTGGCGGCGCTTGTGCCGAATCCTTTGTTTCAGCAGAAGACGCCGACAAGTTTAGATGCAAAACGCGTGATTCGGGTCAGCCGCTTGGATGGTCCCAGTGCGGAGAGCGTGATGCAACTGATTGACCGCAGCCTTCAGGCCGAGGCCGAGGGTTTAATGGGTCGCGCTTATTTTGATATGGGTGGCCCCCATGCCAAGGGTGATACCTGGTTGAACGCTGCGGGTGAGATTGCAGTGAAGTCTCATTTCGATACGAGTTTTGATAAAATGAAGCGGCCGATGGATGAGCGCGACCGCTTTGATGCACCCGCTATTTATAT
Organism: Puniceicoccaceae bacterium; assembly: GCA_017857255.1. Classification (GTDB taxonomy): domain Bacteria; phylum Verrucomicrobiota; class Verrucomicrobiia; order Opitutales; family Coraliomargaritaceae; genus Lentimonas. The sequence continues at coordinate 35,310 of JAFMDL010000014.1, forward strand.
GGGGTGGTACCGTCCGAATGCATATGGTGTGTGGCGGAAGCCGAAGTGGTCGGTGCCTCCAGGCGCGATCGGGTTTCATCTGCACAGTTTTTCGGCGGTCACGGTGCGGTCGACGAAAAAAGGTTGGTTAGGTGCTTTTGTGAATCAGGGTTACTGCGCGACAGTTGGAAATGTATACGAGCCTTATTTGGATTACACGCATCACCCGCAGCTATTGCTAAGAGCGCTGCTAGAGGGTGCCACATTTGGTGAAGCGGTAATGTATAGTAATCCTGCGTTAAGTTGGCAAGGAGTCGCAATCGGAGATCCACTCTACCGGCCGTTTAAAGTCGGTTTGGATGAACAATTAGAACGCTCAATGGATTTGCCGTTGAGTACTTATTTGTCGCTGCGGCAAATTAATCGTCTGAAAGCTGAGGGGAAACCCGACGAGGCCCTGGCATATGCACGCGAGCAATTTGTACTTCAGCCTACTTTACCGATGGCATATCGACTGGCAAATTTGTACGCGGCGAGTGGTGAGATACAAAAGGCGGCTGAAGCGTTGAGGTTGGTTCGTTATATGAGCAATTTTGTAGACGATGATGTCGTGCTGGTTCAGGAAATTGCTAACTTGTTGCATCAATACGATGAAAGTGCTCTGGCATTAGATTTGTATCAGCAGCTGATTGCCCGCAAGGGGCAGGCCAAGGCACTGCGAATTCGGTTATTAGAGGGTGGTGCAAAAATAGCGACGGAGCAGGGACAGGTCACTTTGGCGTCGGGGTGGACACTGACTGCGCGTAAACTCAAACTGCCACCTGTCAAGGTGCCTGCCAAGCAGAACCAAAAGTGATTGCCTGTATTTGGTTAGATTTTGAGTGGAATTCGGCTCTTATTATTAGTTCTTGACTTAAGAACCTATAATAAGAATAACCCATGTACTTTTTTGAGAATTCAGCTTAGATCTAAGCATCTCTTTTCATGAGCACACCCGAAAACATTCACACAGAGTTCCACCGCATGCTTGGCCGTGAGGCTAAGGAGGTGCAATTACGTCAGCGTGGGCATGTGTTTTGGTTTTATGGACTCTCTGGTTCGGGTAAGAGCACATTGGCCAACGCCGTGGAGCGTCGTCTTGCTGAGCAGGGCGTACATACGAAAATTCTGGACGGTGATAATATCCGCAGCCGCTTGAACAGTGACCTTGGTTTTTCCGATACAGATCGGCAGGAGAATATTCGTCGCATTGCAGAAGTGGCCCGCTTGTTCCTTGATTCGGGCATGGTGGTGTTCACTTCATTTATCACACCCAAGCGCGATTTACGGGCTGCAGCTGCAGGTATTGTTGGCTCGGCTGACTTCACGCCGGTATATATTGAGGCGTCGTTCGAAACCTGCGCTGAGCGTGACGTTAAAGGCCTCTACGCGAAAGCAGCCGCCGGCGGTGTACAGCATTTTACTGGTAAAGACTCGTCCTTTGAAGCCCCCATTGGAGCCGATACCGATTGGGTGGTTTCGACGGATTCGAAGTCCGAAGAGGCATGCATTGAAGAACTTTTAGAGCGGATTTTACCGCTCATTGAACCTAAGACTGAATCCTAAAAAGCATTTCATATATACAGACAATGGCAAAAGACTACACAATCACACACCTCAAGCAGCTTGAGTCCGAAGCGATTTTCATCCTTCGTGAAACTGCGGCTCAGTTTGAGAAGCCAGTTCTCCTCTTTTCCGGAGGTAAGGACTCAATTGTCATGGCGCACCTAGCGAAGAAGGCATTCTGGCCTGCCAAGCTGCCGTTTCAATTGATGCATGTGGATACCGGGCACAATTTCCCCGAGACCATGGAGTTCCGCGATAAGTATGTTAAAGAACTAGGTGCTGAGCTTATTGTCGCTTCCGTACAGAAGGCGATCGACGAAGGCAAGGTAGTCGAAGAGAAGGGTGCACGTGCGAGCCGTAACAGCTTGCAAACCGTCGCTCTACTTGAGGGCATTGAAGAGGGCAAATACGACGCGGCGCTTGGTGGCGGTCGCCGTGACGAAGAAAAGGCGCGTGCGAAAGAACGCTTCTTCTCGCATCGTGATGAGTTCGGACAATGGGATCCGAAGAATCAACGTCCAGAGCTCTGGAATATTTTTAATGGTCGCAAGAATCACGGCGAGCACTTCCGTGTATTTCCATTAAGTAACTGGACCGAGATGGATGTTTGGCAATACATTAAGGCTGAGAATATCGAGCTGCCACACCTTTATTTCTCCCATGAGCGTGATTGCTTTGTGCGAGATGGTGTGATCATGGGGGTCTGTGATTTCATTGAGCTATTGCCTGATGAAAAGATTGAGAAAATGGTCGTGCGTTTCCGTACCATTGGTGACGCGACTTGCACGGGTGCCTGCCTTTCAACCGCAGACAACCTAGATGATATTATCGACGAGGTGGCCGCGGCACGTCAGACCGAGCGTGGCACGCGTGCCGATGACAAGCGTTCAGAAACAGCCATGGAAGACCGTAAAAAACAGGGATACTTTTAGGAAAAGCCGAAACCAGTTCATACATTCCCACTTAAATACATTTTTACTTTCAAACTTTATAATTAAATGAGCGAAGAAACAAATTCAGGATACCTCGACATGGACTTACTGCGGTTCACGACTGCTGGTTCCGTTGACGATGGCAAGAGCACATTGATCGGGCGTCTGCTATACGATAGTAAGGCAATTTTCGAAGACCAGATGGAGGCGATGGAAACGAGTTCCAAAGCCCGTGGTGACGAACATGTGAACCTTGCATTGTTGACCGATGGCCTGCGCTCCGAGCGTGAGCAAGGCATCACTATCGATGTGGCTTATCGCTACTTTGCGACGCCGAAGCGTAAGTTCATTATCGCCGATACTCCAGGGCACATCCAATACACCCGAAATATGGTGACCGGTGCGTCGACTGCGAATCTTGCGATAGTATTGATCGATGCCCGCAAAGGTGTGATCGAGCAAACGTGCCGTCACTCTTTCATCGCGAATCTACTTCGTATTCAGCACGTAGTTGTTTGTGTAAATAAGATGGACCTCGTCGACTGGGACGAAGCCGTATTCGACAAGATCGTTAATGACTTCAAGCAGTTCGCCTCCCGCTTGGACAACATTGTCGAAGTGACTTTTATTCCAGCCTCCGCCCTATTGGGCGACAATATCGTCGATAAGTCTGAGAATATGCCTTGGTATCAAGGTCCGACCCTGCTCTATCATTTAGAAACAGTTTACATCGGTGCGGATGAAAATCACGTCGAAGCACGCTTCCCGGTGCAGTGGGTGATTCGCCCGCACTCCGATAAGTATCATGACTTCCGCGGCTTTGCCGGGCGTGTTGCTGGTGGCGTATTTAAGCCTGGAGATGAGGTCACCGTGATGCCATCTGGCTTTACCTCGAAGATCAAAGCGATTGAATCGATGGATGGTCCACAAGACGAAGTGTTCGCGCCAATGTCGGCGACAATTACGCTTGAGGATGAGATTGATATGTCTCGTGGCGATATATTGGTAAAAGCGAATAATTGTCCTGAACCGACACAAGATATCGACGCGATGATCTGCTGGTTCTCTTCTGAGAAAAAGCTAGCTGGTCGTGGCAAGTATATCTTGCGTCATTCCACTAAGGAAGTGAAGGCGATCGTCAATGAGGTGTGCTATAAAGTGAACATCAATACTTTGCATAAAATTGAGGATGACTTGGTGATGGAACTGAACGATATCGGTCGTATTAAGATTCGTACCTCAGCGCCCGTGATTGCCGATAGTTACAAGACCAACCGTATTACTGGAAGTTTCGTGCTGATTGATGAATTGACCAATGCGACTGTCGCAGCGGGTATGATCATCTAAATTAAGGAGCATTTTTAAAACAAAAAGCCGAGATCACTGCAAAGTGTCTTGGCTTTTTTTGTTATTTCTTGAGGTGGGTGCTTACGCGCCACCTTTGCTTTATCGATTATCCTTCCAAGGGTAGATCAATCACTTGCCACGGAAGCCCACGTTGGTTGAGCTCTTCCATAAATGGATCCGGATCATTTTGTTCCATGTTCCAGACCCCCGGTTGCTTCCAAAGTCCGCGTAGGATCATCTGTGCACCAATCATAGCGGGTACGCCAGTCGTGTAGCTAATCGCTTGGCTGGAAACTTCTTGGTAGCATTCTTGGTGATCGCACGTGTTGTAAATAAAGATGCGTTTTTTCTGACCGTCTTTGGTGCCAACGATGTCGCAGCCGATACAAGTCTTACCCTGTGTGCGTGGTCCGAGACTGCCAGGGTCGGGTAACACATGGCGGAGAAATTCAATCGGCGCGATGTGTGTGCCATTCACTTGAATCGGATCGATCGAGGTCATCCCGACATTTTCAAGCACTCGTAAGTGGGTGAGATATTTCTCAGAAAAGGTCATCCAGAAGCGGATACGCTTGAGACCTTTGATGTTTTGGCAGAGCGATTCGAGCTCTTCGTGGTAGAGCAGGTAGGCGTCTTGTTTGCCGACGACTGGGAAGTCGTAGACTTGATGGACACTCATGGGCTCGACTTCTTTCCATTCCCCTTCTTCCCAGTAGCGACCATTTGCAGTGATTTCGCGAATATTGATCTCGGGGTTGAAGTTGGTGGCGAAGTGATGGCCGTGGTCACCCGCGTTGGCATCCAGAATATCGATCGTTTCAATCTCGTCGAATAAATGCTTCTGGGCATAGGCGCAGAACATATTAGTCACTCCTGGATCAAAGCCGGAGCCGAGTAATGCGGTCAGGCCTGCGTCTTTAAAGCGGTCTTGATAGGCCCATTGCCATTTGTACTCAAATTTTGCTTCCTCGATTGGCTCGTAATTAGCAGTATCGAGATAATCGACACCCGCTTCCAGGCAAGCATCCATGAGTGGTAAGTCTTGATAGGGGAGCGCTACATTGATGACGAGTTGCGGGTGCTCTTTTTTTAGAAAAGCTGTCGTTGCTTCGACATCGTCAGCATCGATTGCAGCAGTGCGAATCGTGCGGCCTTGTTTGGCTTGAATGTCTGCCGCAATGGCTTCGCACTTTGATAATGTACGCGAGGCGAGTACGATCTCAGTAAATACGTCAGGTAGTTGTGCGCATTTGTGAGCAACGACGTTGCCGACCCCACCTGCACCGATAATGATTACTTTAGCCATACAGCAAGCATAAGGCGAACTGTAGCGCATTCTTCAAGAATATTTCGCAGCAGTTTTTAGTGCTTCCTCACTGTGTCAGATGGAGTGTGATGGTACCAACCTCCAGAGTTCGATCGCTGCCATAGGCTTCGGCTGTGAGAGTATAGCCGCTCTCATTTGGTGAGAGAGTGAGTGCTCCAGTCGCGGCGTTTAAAAAGCCGTTAGAACGTTCATCTGCGGGAAGGTAGGTGCGTTGAATAAAATCACTTTCGACCAATATAATCGATGAGTGCTTAAAAAGGGTGTCTTTCAGTAGACTACTGACTAAGATGGAATTTGCGTTTGTCGGATGGGCGCTAAGTATTTCGAACTGATAGGGAGATTTGAGCCCGGCAAGTTTGTCGATGATTTGATTAGGGTCGCTAAAACTCACTCGATCAGGGATCGTCGGAATGGTATTTGATTTTGGCTCAGCGGCTTTTGCGTTAAGCACGTTACTCGCATCGGTGATGGCGAAGAGCACGCTGCTGATGAGTTGCTGCGAATGCATGTCAAAGGCGCGCAGTGCTAGTAAGGCGTCAGTTCCTTCTCCAAGGGTGATCAGTTCAATGGCGAGGAGGGCATTTTTTTCACCGTCGAATGCTTCGGCATTATCGTAGTGAAAAGAGGTTTTGCCAGTGTTTGCGTCTCGTTGGAGTTTGAGATTATGAGATACTTTGAGGTTAAATTGTGTGCCGTCTGCTTGGATTAAGGTATCATACAGCGCATTGTGAATGGTCGGTGGCGCCTTAGTGGTTTGCTCGGATTGAACCAGCTGCATGCAATCAAAAAAGATGTTTTGGTAGTCCGCGGCACGGCATGTTTCGAGTGTTTGTAGCGCTGCCTGTTCGAGCGCTGTTTGGTAATCGAATTCGATCAGGTCGAAATTATATTTCGTGGCTGCTATCGCCATTTCAGCCGTTTGTTGGGTCTGTACCAGAGTTAAGATTGCGACGAGTTGCCGTTGCCCTTCATTGATTTTTGCTTGGCCTTCGATTTGCAGGCGCTCACCACGCTCGTGAATCGGCTTGAGATCTCTATTTGGATCTAGCGCTGAAGGCTTCTGCAGTTGAAGATTTTGGCCACTGCGAATATCGGACTGTCCTTGCTCGACGAGTTCTGCTGCTCGTACGTAAGCCTGCCGCTGCGGAAAGCTCATGTAGGGATGCAGCGCATCACTTTGCTCGATGATACTTAAGTCGATTGGCTCTTCTTTAGACGCTGCCGATTGTGCCGAGAAAGGGAACAGGCAGATAAACGCAATGACCAGACGGCAGTAGGCCGATACTGATAAGATAGACATTATAAGGATTGCAGAGAGATGAAACTAAGTGAGAAATTTAACGAATCGTAAGGCTTATGTTACTTCCCTAGATTGCCAAGTGAATTAACGGAGTAATTTTAAAAAGAAATATTACGAATGATAACCACAGGCACCGCGCATTGACATCGGCTTGAATATGAGTGTTGTTGCCTGCATGAATTTTAATGAAGAATTAATACTCGTCCGCGATACAACTGCTACCGTGATTCCTGCCGGGGAGGAGCAGATGTTGCCAGCTGGAACACGCGCGGTGATTTCACAGGCGCTGGGTGGCACGGTCACTATTCGAACAGATTCAGGTCTCTTTCGCCTTGCAAGTAAAGATTGGGATGCATTGGGCAAAGCAGCCCAAGCAGAACTCGATGCCGCAGCAAAAGCAGCAGAGGTGGCGCAGGGTAGTGAGCCGTTTAGCGATGATCAAGTTTGGGAGGCGATGAAGGGCTGCTTCGACCCAGAGATTCCAGTCAATATCGTCGACCTTGGCTTAATTTACGATATGCAGGTGGCTTCCGCAGATGCTGCTGGACAGCATGTCATTAGCGTCAAGATGACCCTCACTGCTC
>JAFMDL010000062.1 GCA_017857255.1 Puniceicoccaceae bacterium
CGGACGAGGCGGAGCTCGTCCCTCCCAGCTGGCGCGCCTAAAACCCTTGTTCGGGTTTACCACCTAGCGGGGCGGCCGGGGCGCTGCGCGGATCCATCAAATCGGCGGCGTAGTTTTTGTGGTGCTGCCAGCCGGCGCGGTAGGGTGCACCGTGCGCTTTGATCCATTCGGTGATGGCGTTGAGTACATCAGGGTTGCTGTGTTGAGACCATTCGGGGTGAAGCCAGACGATGTTCTGAGCGCTTAGGTCAGCGCCTCGCTCGGTGAGGGCGGTCACGTATTCGTCGATCGCATCCGGTCGATCAATGATGAGTTTAAATTCATTCGCGCTGGCGACGTTGTCCGTGAGTGGCAGCTTCCAGCGCTTAGGACTCAGTGTGATCCAATCAAAGTCGCCGTAAATCGGGAAGGCACCGCTGGTTTCGAGGTGCACCTTTTGGCCAATCGTGTGCAGCGCTTCGGTGAGTTCAGTGAGGTCGTGTATCGCGGGCTCGCCGCCAGTGATTACGGTGAATTCGGCCTTGGTCTGTGCGACTTCGGCTGCGAGCGTGGCGGGCTCAATGCGGTTAATTTGCGCGGGAATGTAGTCTGGATGCCAGGTGCCGGCGGAATCGCACCAAGGGCAGTGCACGGGGCAGCCGAAGGTGCGGATGAAGTACGCGGCCCGTCCAGCATGTGCACCTTCACCCTGGAAGGTATAAAACTGTTCATGGATTGGGAGCATGCTGGAGGGAGCGGGGAGAGCTGAGATTGAAGGGGGTAGGTATGACTACTCAGTCGGTCGGTAGGTGGCACTGTTTTTGGAATCTTCGTTGATCTCTATCTCGGTGATCCAGACACGGTTGTTCGTTTCGTTACGCACCATTGTGTCGAAAATGCCGTGCAGGTGCTGGGCGATTCCTTCGCAGGCACTATTGGGCAGGATGTAGGCCTTAAAGAGATGGCTAGCGTTACAGAGCAGATGCTCCGCCTCCGTATCGTCCGCGTTAAAGAGGCAGGCGTGATCCAGGTGTTCGTCGATCCAAGCTTTCAAGTACTTGAGCTTGCCGAAGTCGACTACGAAGCCATTGCCGTCGGTTTCTGTACAGGCAAAGGTAAGCGTAATGCCCCAATTATGGCCGTGGATCAGTGCGCAGTGTCCGTCGTGGCGGTGCTGGCGGTGGGCGAACGGGATGTCGCGGTAGGATTTTTTGCAAGTTAGCATGGCTGAGATGCGTGAGATGGGTTTTATGTGAGGCGCCAGTCGTTGGCGCGGAGGTTGGCGACACTTGGGGCGTCGCTGTCGTATTCGGTCGGGTCAGTCACACCTGCGAGGTCGAAGGCTTCGCGGCGTTCGATACAGGTGCCACAGCGGCCGCAATGAAGGGCGCCGCCTTTGTAGCAAGACCATGTTTTTTCAAAGGGCAGACCGAGCTCCGCGCCACGGCGCACGATGTCGGCTTTACTCCAATCCACGAAAGGGCGGGTGAGTTCGACGTGGTTCCAATCGCAGAGTCGTATTGCCTCGGCCATGGCATCGGCAAATTCGTTGCGGCAGTCGGGGTAGATCGCATGATCGCCGCTGTGTGCGGCGTAAGCGATTTGCTCGGCACCGATTGAGAGCGCATGACCGGCGGCGATGGCGAGTAAGATCATATTACGATTAGGCACCACGGTCGACTTCATCGATTCTTCGGTATAGTGGCCTTCGGCGACCTCAATTTCCGGGGAGGTCAGGCTGCTGCCGGCTAGGAGTGGCTGAATTGCCCCTAGATCCGCGGTTTGGTGTGGCACGCCAAGATGTTTGCAGATTGCAGCTGCATGCGTGAGTTCGCAGTCGTGGCGTTGCCCGTAGTTCACTGACAGCGCTGAGACATTGTGACCTGCGTCACGCAAGTGGTATAACAGGACGGTCGAGTCGAGTCCGCCAGAATAAATCAGCACATTTTTCATGAATTCAGTGGTTGCCAGTTGGCTGTAGCCCTGGGAATTCGGTAGCAGGACCAGCGTGTAGAAGGGCGTACGTTGCGTTTTTTTGTTTCGACGGCAAGGCAAAACGGTTGGCTGAGCTTCCAGGCGTACCGCTAGGATTATTGATGTACCCTTGAGGACTCAAATTGGCAGGAAGCCTGTTAGTTCTGTTTCAATCCTAGCCCAAAACTATCGTGGCATGCCAGAACCAGACACTTGACAAGCGACTCAAGCCGATTAGCTTTTTGGATTCTTAAATTAACCTAGCAACATCTTTTTTAAGCGGGCTTCAGTCCGCTTTTTCATTTTTTAGCACCAATGAGTCACGAAATTTTATCAGTCTTAGAATACATGGAGAAGGAGAAGGGCATCGATCGTGCGGATATGATCGAAGCCATCTCTGTTGCGATCGCAGGTGCTGCCCAAAAGGGTATTGGTGCGGGGCAGGAGATACGTGTAGACATCAACCCAAAGACAGGCGCGCTGAAAGCTTGGACGATGCTGGATGTAGTTGATTCTGTGGGTGATGCTGCGCTGGAAATTCATATCGAAAAGGCCCGTGTGCTCAAGCCAGATGCTCAGATCGGTGAGGTACTTGAGAAGGAAATTGATCCCGCATATTTGGGTCGCATTGCAGCGCAGACTGCCCGCCAAGCGATCATGCAGCGCATCCGCCAATTTGAGAAAGACCGCATTTATGATGATTACAAAGACACCGTGGGTGACATTGTCACTGGCACCGTGCGCCGTCGCGAGCGCGGTGATCTAATCATTGACCTGGGCAAAGCCGAAGCGATTTTGCCACCACGTGAGCGCGTGCCGGGAGAAGACTATGCACCAGGCGAAAGCATCCGCTGCTTATTGCTGAAGATTGAGCAAACCAATCGTGGTCCAGATATCATTCTTTCGCGCTCGAACATTAATTTTGTGCGTCGCCTATTTGAGCTTGAAGTCACTGAAATTGCGGATGGCACGGTGACGCTTGAAGCCATGGCTCGCGAAGCAGGTTACCGTACAAAGATTGCAGTCAATAGCGCAGATCCGAAGGTGGACCCTGTCGGCGCGTGTGTGGGTGCACGTGGTGCACGCGTGAAAACGATCGTACGCGAACTGGGTGGTGAGAAAATTGACATTATTCGCTACCATGCGGACCCGATACAGCTGCTCGAAGAAGCGCTGAAGCCAGCTGTGCCAAAAAACATCAAGGTCATCGAAGCCGATCGCCGTATCCATTTCGAAGTCGCCGAAGATGACCTGTCAATCGCGATCGGTCGCCGAGGTTTTAATGCCAAGCTCACTTCCCGCCTAATCGGTTGGAAACTAGACATTGGCAAAGAAGAGAAGGAAGCCGTGGGCTTCGACGAGAAAGTCGCGAAGGCGCTCAAGGGCATCAATATGATTCCCGGCATTGAACCCGCGATTGGCGAACGCCTTGTTTCGATTGGCCTCATCAGCCCCGAAGCATTCGAGGGCGTATCCGTTGGCGATCTAGTCGACGCAGAATTTAGTGAAGAAGAGGCCAGCGACGTGCTGGCTAAAGTTGCCGCATACATGGAGCAAAACGCGTAATCCAAGTATAAACCAAGTCTTCCATCCATTTATCAGATATTAAAGTAGTAACTCTTTCATGAGTGTTCGTATACATCAGCTTTCCAAACAAGTCGGAATGGAGAATAAAGAGCTCATTGAGCTGCTCCGTAGTCGTGGGTTCGAAGTCAAAAGCGCTTCCAGTACCATTGACAATATATCTGCTGAGTCGCTCGTAGAAGAGTTTGGCTCAAAGCAGAAAGCTGAGGCTGCGCCTGCTGACGAAGCACCTGCCGAGTCAGCAAAGCCAAAGAAGCCAGCGCTACCGAAAGGTGTTGTGGTCAAGAGTTCCGAAGAGATTAAGCACGAGCGAGAGGCTGCTGCCGCGGCTGCTTCGAAGCCAACAACTGCGCCGAAGCCTGCGCCTGCGGCGCCGAAGCCTGCACCGATTAGCAAAGCCCCACCGGCTGCGCCTAAGCCTAAGACACCACCGTCTGGTGTCGCGCCAGCAGGTCTCAAATCCTCTGCGCCTGCGCCTGCCGGTCCACCGAAAGCTCCGACCATTGCTAGTGCGCCGAAGGCTGAAGCCGAGAAAGAGCCGCCGCCAGTCGCTGCAAAGACCCCAGCGCCTGCTCTAGCTGCACCTAAACCGGCTGGTCCGCCAAAACCGCCAGGCCCGCCAAAGCCTCCATCCGCAACTGCCCCTAAGGTAGATGTGGAGCCTGCGGCAGAAGTAACTACGGAGGGTGACGCACCCGCAGAAGTTGCCGAACGTATTATTCACGCGAAACCGCCGATTGTGGTGCGTGACTTTGCTACCGAGATTGAGGTAAAGCCCTTCAAGCTGATTTCAGAGCTTATGGAAATGGGCATCTTCGCTTCGATGAATCAAACGATCGAAGAGACTGTAGCAGTGCAGATCGCAAAGCGCCATGGCTTCAAGCTAGAGATCCATCACCGTGGTGAGACTCAGGCCGAGGTGGCAGAGAAGAAAAAAGTCGCGAAGATTGCGGACGATGATCCTCGTTTCCTGAAGCCGCGTCCTCCAGTCGTTTGTATTTTAGGTCATGTGGACCATGGTAAAACGACCCTGCTTGACACGATTCGTAAGGCGAATGTCACGGAGGGTGAAGCCGGCGGCATTACGCAGCATATTGGCGCCTACCAGATCGAGCATAATGAACAGAAAATTACTTTTCTAGACACACCAGGACACGCGGCATTTTCGCTGATGCGTGAGCGTGGTGCGAATGTGACTGATTTGGCGATTCTTGTAATCGCGGCGGATGATGCCTTTAAACCGCAGACTGAAGAAGCACTTCGCTTTGCGAAAGAAGCGAACAATTCGATCATCGTAGCGATTAACAAGGTGGATGCTAAGGGGGCGAATGTCGACCGCGTGAAGCAGCAGATGCAGGAAAAGGGGATCGCTCCAGAAGACTGGGGTGGTGAAACCATTGCAGTTGAAGTGTCTGCTTTGAAGGGTACCAATATCGATGAATTACTCGATATGATTTTATTGCAGACCGAAGTCTTAGAGCTGTCTGCAAATCCCGATTGCCCAGCTTCTGGCACCATCATTGAAGCCCAGCTCGAAGAGGGTCGTGGTGCCACAGCATCAGTGATCGTTGAGCGAGGCACCTTGAAAAAGGGAGACGCATTACTTTGTGGTGAAGCATACTGTAAGGTGAAGTCACTGATGGATGAGAATGGCAAGGTGCTTAAAGAAGCTCCTCCTTCGACTCCAGTTAAGGTTATCGGTTGGTCTGAAGTGCCTAGTGGTGGCAAGACTTTCACAGCGGTAAAGAATGAAAAGACTGCGAAGAAGGATGCAGCTGCTGCGATGACAGAACGTAAGCGCGAGCAAAACGTAGCTCCTGAGCAATCTGCGAAGAGTGAAGGTGGTGTGACGGTGGAAGATTTGTTTGCGGCTATTGAGCTGCAAAAGAAGAAATGTCTGAGCGTTATTGTGAAGTCCGATGTCCATGGTTCGACTGAAGCCTTGGTCAACAGCCTTGAGCAGATTGAGAGCGATAAAGTCGACATTCGTATCATCAGCAGTGGTGTTGGCCATATCAGTAAAAATGATATTGCACTGGCGAGCGCTGGTGAAGCTGATGTGACGATCGTTGGCTTTAATGTGCGCCTTGATAACGGCGTGCAAAGTCAAGCCAAGCATCACGAGGTGCGCATCATTCAGCATAATATTATTTACGAACTACTTGATCAGGTCGAAGAGTGCATGGCAGAGCTGTTGGACGCAGAATTGAGCGAGAAGAAGCTTGGTGCTGCGGAAGTTCGCCAAGTCTTCAGTATGGGTAAAGGCCGTAATGTCGCTGGTTGTATGGTCACTGAAGGTACGATTAACCGTAACCGTAAAGCTCGTGTACTGCGTAATGGTGAGATTATCCACGAGAGCAAGATCGATACGCTTAAGCGCTTCAAAGATGATGTTAAGGAAGTTCGCGCTGGTTACGAGTGTGGTGTGAATGTGGATGGTTATGACGACTACGAAGAAGGTGATATCATCGAATGCTTCGAGGTTGAAGAGCTACGCCCATCACTTCGCTAATGTTTTTTCTTTGGCGGCGTGCTGCCCGCACGTCGCCGATTTTTTGAATAGGTCCCATCCCTTTTTATTATGTCCAAACGTATTTCCCGCGTAAACGAGTTGCTGCAGCGCGAGATTGGTGAGCAGCTGCGCCGCTATTATGGCGGTGAGGAGTCTGTCCGTATTACGATCAGTGATGTCGATACTTCGCCTGACCTACGTCAGTGCAGTATTTATTACTCTGTGATTGGAGATGCGAAAGCGATCCAGGAATCACAGACATTTTTTAAGCGTATCGGTAAAGAACTGCGCCAGCGGGTGATGCAGCGGGTGACGCTGAAGTATTTCCCGCGCTTTAACTTTAAGTACGATCCATCGTTAGAGCGCGGCAATGAAATCCTCGATTTGTTAGATCAACTAGATAACGAAAAATGAAAAAGTCAGAATTTTACCCAAAAGAGAGCCCACTGTTTGCTGCAGCTGTAGAGCAACTCAAAGGCAAGCAAGTTGCCGTATGTGGGCACCTGCGCCCAGATGGAGATTGCATTGGTTCGATTGTGGCGGTGGTACGTGTATTAAGGACTCTTGGCATCGACGCGATCGGTATTAATCGTGACGAAGTGCCTGCGACGTTGAAGGCCTTTGTCGCTGATACGCCATTGATGCTTGCATCAGATTTTGAGCTTAACGGCCATGTGGCAGTCACTGTGGACTGCGCAGATAAGAAGCGTATCGGCGATCGCTTAATCGAGTTGTTCCCTGAGGTTGCATTAAATGTCGATCACCACATCTCCAACAAGGCCTATGCAAAGGAAAATTTAATTATAGCGACTGCTTCGGCAACGGCCGAGATCTTAGCAGGCTTCTACATGGATCTAGGTTATGAGATCGATGCAGTGACTGCGCAGGCATTGTATGTTGGCATCGCGACTGATACTGGCCAATTTCGGTTTCCATCGACTACACCAGAGACTTTTGAGATCGCGCGCCGTCTCTGTGAGTATGGTGCACAACCTTCTGTAGCTGCACATGAGCTGTATGAGTGTGAGACTTTTGCGAAAATCAAGTTGCTGCAGCATTTCTTAAACTCACTGAGCATGGAGTTTGATAACCGTGTGTGCGTAGGATTAATTGAAAATGGTGTGTATGCTGAAACCGGTGCGACCATTGATGACTCTGAAGGCCTAGTCGACTACGCTCGCTCGATTGCTGGTGTAGATATCGGAGTATTGATTGAGGATCGCGATGGTGCACTGAAGGGTAGTCTTCGCGCGAAGAATCCATTCTACCGTGTGGATCAAGTTGCTAAGCAGTTTAACGGCGGTGGTCATGCCTGTGCCGCAGGATTGAATGTTGAGAATAGTTCGATCAAGGAATTCTACCCGCAACTGATGGAGGCATTGGGTAAGCACCTCGAAACACTAGGCCAGCCTCAATAACCGAAGTTGCTAAAGTACGCATAACTTTTGATTGGGGATTGCTGATATCGGTTACCAGTCACAGTAGTAAGCGCCAGATTCTACCATCCGAGTATTTTTTTTATTATGTCTCAGCCAACGAATGACGATCCCATCGGTGTGTTGCTTGTCGATAAGCCTCAAGGAATGACCTCCCACGATATCGTTGCGCGCATGCGTCGCGTATTCCGCATCAAGAAGATCGGCCATGCTGGCACGCTCGATCCTATGGCAACTGGGCTGCTGCTCATTCTGGTCGGTAAGGCGACCAAGGTATCACAGTACTTGATGAGTATGGATAAGGAATACACTGGTACAGTGAAGCTGGGCGAAGTGACGGATTCTCAAGATGCCGATGGCGAGATTGTAGCGACTGTGCCTGTCCCTGAACTGTCGCAAGCAGATGTCGAAAAAGAAATGAAGACGTTTATGGGGGATCAATATCAGACACCTCCGATGTATTCGGCAAAGAAGGTGAATGGGCAGAAACTTTATAAGTTGGCGCGCCAAGGTAAGACGATTGAGCGAGAGCCACGTGTGATTCATGTGAGTCGTTATGATGTGACTAATTTTAACCTTCCAGAGGTGTCGTTTATTGTGGGCAGCAGCAAGGGAGCATATATCCGAACACTTGCGCATGATTTGGGTGAGCGTCTTGGCTGTGGCGGACATCTAAATTCTTTGCGCCGCACTGCAGTGGGCCAATTTCGTATCGAAGATACCAATACTTTGGAAGCCATTGAGAATATGGCTCCGTCAGAATTGCGCCGTAAATTGATTCCAATTAACCAGGCTGTGCCGAGTCACGCGCTGTAATCCAAAATAACCTGTGCGCTTGCGCGAGCGCTCAGCGGCTTTTACTTTTTATTATGCAACTCCCCGCACACGTTGAACGCTTTGAGGAACTCGCCGGATTAGTCGGAGAGTTACATCTGGCGATTGGAGTGTTTGATGGAGTGCATCTTGGGCACAAAGCAGTGATTGAGTCTGCAGTCTTTTCGGCGCAGCGCTCTGGTGGTGTTGGCGGGGTGTTGACCTTTGATCCGCATCCCAGCCGGTTGTTCCGACCCGAGAACCCGACTTTATTGATGATGCCGATCAAGGAGAAGACATCGATGCTGCATGCCGTGGGAGTGGACGTCGTAATCCGCAAGCACTTTGATCGTGAGTTTGCGTCGATTCCAGCTGACCAATTTTTAGCGGAATTAAAAGCCGCGTTGCCGAGTTTGAAATCCATCTACATTGGCGAGAACTTCCGATTTGGTAGGATGCGCGCCGGCACTGTCGCAACATTAATAGAATCGGGTAACACACTCGGAATCGGTGTGTTTAGCGTGGATCGTATTAAGCATAATGGTGAGCCGATTAGTAGCACTCGAATCCGCAAGGAACTTGAAGTGGGGCATATTGAAGCTGTGAATGATTTGTTTGGGTATAATTATTTTTCCAATGGCACTGTGCTCGGTGGTGCAAAGCTTGGCCGGCAGATTGGTTTTCCTACGTTGAATCTGCCCTGGGAGCCTGAGTGCTTGCCGCGTTTTGGCGTCTATCAAGTACGATTCCGCAGTGCGGCTGATCAGCCATGGGAACCTGCAGTGGCTAACTATGGAGTGAAGCCGACTGTGGCTGAAGCCAATCAAACGCCTGCCCTGGAAGTGCATGCATTGTCCGGTACGCCATTGGATCAGGGAGATTTTCTTGAAGTCGAATGGTTGCGCTTTATCCGGCCCGAGCAAAAATTTGCGTCGCTCGATGCACTGAAAGCGCAGATTAGTAAAGACTGCGAGATCGCCCGTACTTGGTCGGATTGTTAGCCGGCCTATATAAGGGTTACGAATTTGGTCACCCGTTTGGGCTGCCACAGGGCATGATTCATTTTGCCAGTGGTTCACGCCAAACCCTGCATAGTGGCTTTATGCATATCGATGATAATTCTCATGTCTCCATGGTGCTTTACGCGACTTAGTGTGCAAATGTAGGCTCGCAAACGGAGGGAGGCTGAGATCATTGTTCGAAATGCCAGATCGAATTATCGAATTTTCGGTGCCTGCGGGTGCTAAGTCAGGACGCGCGGATAAACTATTTGCCGCAGCATTTGACGACATTAGCCGAGTGCGCTTGCAAAAAGCCTTTGATGCAGACCAAGTCACTTTCGATGGTGTCATCATTGATAAGCGATTTAAAGTGAATCGCCCCGGTCTTTTACGGGCAGAACTTGAGACCGTTGAGATGCGTGAGGGACCTAAGGCAGTGGATATTCCGCTGAATATTATTTATGAAGACGAGTCGATCGTCGTGGTTAATAAGCCTGCGGGTATGGTGACTCATCCAGGCAGTGGCACTGGCGATGACACGCTGGTGCATGCGTTGCTGCATCATACGAATGGCGGATTAAGCAGTATCGGAGCGCCAGATCGTCCGGGTATTGTGCATCGCTTAGATAAAGAAACGACCGGCTTAATCGTGGCGGCTAAGACGGACCGTGCCTATCATAAGTTGGTGGCGTCGTTTAGTGCTCGCGAGACGTATAAGCGTTACCGTGCTCTAGTGATTGGCACCCCACGCAAGACGGCAGGTACTTGCGATGGTCCGATTGGGCGACATAGCGTGCATCGTACCCGCATGGCGATCATGGCGCTGGGCAAAGAAGCGAAGACAGATTGGTCAGTCGAGCATAGCTTCGGTGGACAGGCATCGCTGATTAGCTGTGTGATACATACTGGGCGCACGCACCAGATTCGAGTTCACATGAGTAGTATGAATCATCCATTACTCGGTGATACGACCTATGGCTATAAGCCGAGTCGACTTAAAGGAGTGACTGTGCCGAGAGTGATGTTACACTCTACAGAATTGCATGTGGAGCATCCAGAGCACGATGAGATGATGGAATTCGTGGCGCCCCTGCCTGCTGATTTTAAGGCGATGGTTGATCAATTGACGGTATAATATGTTTGGATCGTTTTAGCTCCAGCAGTTGATATCGGATAGTGCGCTAGAGTGTGCGCTGCCTGTCTTGAATTATATTTTTGAATGCTGGGTTGTCTGTCTGCCAAGACTCGTTCTGTGTGTAGGCATGTGGTTACGGTTGGTACTGATTTTATTACTTTCGGGAGGTGGTAGGTTACTTGCAGAGGTGATTGGTGGGTCTGCACTGAGCACTGAGTTGAGCTCCAGGTACGTACCACATTCTGATTGGCAAAATGTGGTTGATGTCGATGTACTGGCCTCGCGGACTGCGCCACGTTACTGGCGGACCATAGACGAAATTCACTCAGGCCGAACGGCGCGTGATTTACCATTGTCTGGGTTGCACTTGGCTTTAGACCCAGGTCATGTCGGCGGGCGATGGGCGGCGGCGGAGGGGCGCAATTTTAGAATTGCGGAGGACGATTTCTATGTACGCGAAGGTGAGTTGGTGCTCGAAGTCGCGCAGCGCGTGCAGACACAGTTGGAGGCCCTTGGTGCGCGAGTTTCGCTCTTGCGTGAGGCAAACACCCAAGTGAACCCGAAGGCACCAATCGATTATTTAGAGCAGGCCGCTCAGGATGTGGAGGCGCCAGAGAGCTATTCGTTGGCGACACTTTGGGAGTATGGTTGTTCACTTCGAGATCGAGCAGTGCGTTTGTCGGTGATTTCGGGAGAACTGACTGAGCGTGCACGAGTAGTAAATGAGCAGATCCAGCCTGATGCGTTAATTTCTCTACATATTAACGCGGC
>JAFMDL010000063.1 GCA_017857255.1 Puniceicoccaceae bacterium
TCTTCATACGTGCATCGCGATTCTGCTTGATAGCTTCGAGTGCGATGTCGAATGGGAGACCTGTGATCTTAAGATCAAGCTGGAAGCCTGTGATACCTTCTGGTGTACCAGCAACCTTGAAGTCCATGTCGCCGAAGTGATCTTCTGCGCCGAGGATGTCAGTGAGGAGTACGCTCTTGGTGATCTTACCATTCTCGTCCTTTTCAGTCACGAGGCCAGTGGAGATACCAGCACAGGGTGCTGTAATTGGCACACCTGCATCCATGAGAGAGAGGCAACCGCCACAAATCGATGCCATCGAAGTAGAGCCATTAGAGCTCATGACTTCAGAGACAACGCGAATTGCGTATGGGAACTCATCTTCGGGTGGAAGGATCGGCAGGAGGGAGCGCTCTGCGAGTGCACCATGGCCGATCTCGCGGCGTCCTGTGAATCCGAAACGACCTGCTTCACCAACCGAGAACGGCGGGAAGTTGTAGTGCAGGATGAAAGACTTGCTCTTGGCACCACCTGTGAGGCCATCGATGTCTTGTGTGTCACGGCTGGTGCCTAGTGTTGTTAGGACGAGAGCCTGTGTCTCACCGCGGTTGAAGACAGCGGAACCGTGTACACGTGGGAGCACTCCAGAGTCGCAGGTGATAGTACGCAGGTCTGCTGCCGCACGTCCGTCCACACGCTTACCGGTGTCGAGGATGTTTTGGCGGTAGAGCTTCTCTTGGATTTCGTCGAATGCACGAGCAACGTCGTCACCCTTTACATTTTCAGCACCAAGCTTAGCTTCGAGCGCACCCTTTGTTTCCTTAGCGATCACTTCGATCGCGAGCTTGCGCTCGGTGTAGCTGTCGAAGTTGAGGGCGTCTTTAACACCTGCTGCAGCATGCTCTTCGCAGAAATCAACGATTTCCTTTGGGGTGACTAGAAGAGGGAAGTCTTTCTTCTCCTTGCCAGCAAGCTTCGCGAGCTCTTTTTGAGCTGTGATGAGTGGCTGAATGGCTTCTTGGCCGTAGACAAGTGCTTCGTAGAAACGCTCGTCGGAGATGAACTCGGCAGACCCTTCAATCATCAACATTTCGGTTTCGGAACCGACGTAGATAAGGTCGAGATCGGAATCAAGCATCTCGTCGTGTGTTGGATTGGTGACGAATTCGCCATCAATTTGCCCCACACGAACACAGCCGATAGGACCGTTCCAAGGGATGTCAGAGATCAGAGTCGCAGCAGACGCTGCGTTGACCATGAGGATGTCCGGCTCATTGACAGTATCAGTCGCGAGGAGGAGGCCAATGACCTGCACTTCGTTCATGAAGCCCTTCGGGAAGAGCGGGCGAAGCGGACGATCGCAAAGTCGAGAAGTGAGGATTTCCTTTTCGGAGGGTTTGCCTTCACGCTTGAAGTAGCCACCTGGGAATTTACCAGCTGCAGTGAACTTTTCGCGGTAATCAACAGTGAGCGGGAAGAAGTCCTGCCCGGGGCGGAGTGAGGAGGCTGCAGTGGCGGAAACGAAGAGTTCTGTTTCGCCCATGCGGATGGTGACAGCGCCGCTAGCAAGGCCAGCAAGTGTGCCAGTAGAGATCTCGATACCGAGACCTTCAACGGATACGTTGTGTTTTTGTTTCATTCTTTTATCTATGTTTTGCTTGATGCATTCAACGACATGTCAGGGATAGGACCTTCAGTTGCCGCCGACCATGATCGGCATGGTCTGACTTATGTGATGCAGACAGCACTGTAGTACTGTCTACGGCGGGAATTACGGGCAGAAATGCCTGTGTCACGGTACGTGAGTTCCCTAAATAGAAATGCCGGACCCTCACGAATAGAGTCCGGCATTGAAAAAGTGGTGCGATTAACGGCGGAGCTTGAGCTTCGAAATAATCGCTGAGTAACGATTGAAGTCTTGGCGCTTGAGGTAATCAAGGAGTTTACGACGACGTGCGGTCATGGCGATCAAGCCGCGGCGCGAGTGGAAGTCCTTGCGGTTGTCGCGAAGGTGCTCGGTGAGGTGCTTCACACGTGCTGTGAGGAGTGCAATTTGCACTTCGCAAGAACCTGTGTCGCCGTCTTTCTGTGCGAATTCTTTGATGATCGCTGCTTTGTCTACGATTGTGTCTGTAATATCTGCCATGGTATTGATTTTTCTTTGCACGACTGTTGGATTTCGAGTGTTCGAAACCGCTAAAACCGCAACTGAGCCATCTTAGCCGTTCTACCCGCAATGAGTGAGCGGGAAGTCGAGGAGCAGACCTTTCGCAAGGTGTGCTCTAACGCTGAAGGGCAGGAAACTGTGTGTTTCATTTCACTTCGCAAGCTAAAAAATAGGGCTAAAGACCGATTTCAAGACACTGCTTTATGTATCGTGGTACGATGAGCAAGTGCCCTAGGCAGACAATCTTGTCACTTTTGCACTGCTTTGTTAGTCTGCCACTTAGCGAATTGATACTCTGGCATGTCGGGTGTGCCGATCTGCATGGCGAGCTTGAGGAGTTCGACAGCTTCGTTGTTAGGCCCTTTGAGACGCTCGTGCTGGGCCAACCAGAAAGCAGCTTCACAGAGTTGTTGTTGGGCGAGCTTTGGTGTCTCGGCCCGACCGGCGGCGTCGAGCACGGCTTTACGGTCGAGTTCCCCTTGTATGTAGGCGAGGAAGTTTTTCAGCGCTAGTGAGGCGTCAGTGGTTTTGGTGCGTTGCTTGAGCTGCAGTATCGCGAGGTTGGCGTCTTGTTTGGCAGTGAGTATGTATGCGAGGTAAAAGGCGGACTCATTTATATGCTCGGGGACACGTGTTAGATACTGGTCGAGCGAAGCGCGGGCAGTTTTTGGAGCGTTGATAGTATAAGCCAGTAGTGCGTGAAGTAGTTGAATGCCGGAATTCTCTGGCATGAGCTGAGCGGTGAGTCCGATGGATTGCTCGGCTGCGGAGAGGCTACCCAGTTGCAGGCGGATGATCCCGAGGCTGTAGGTCAGCGCAGTATTACTGGGGTCGAGGATCAGCGCGCTTTCGGTATCGGCGGCTGCGCCCCTGAAATCGCCGAGCTCCCGCAGTAGGGAGCCTCGCAGCGCGAGAGTATCAGCTTGATCAGGGCGAATACTTAGAGATTGGTTAAAGGCGCTGAGTGCTAGGGCGGTCGCACCGTTTGCTTGATGGGCACGTCCCAGCATTGCCCATGCTTTGGCCGAGGGGTTGATCAGGTTCAGCGTGATCGCTTCGAGAATAGTGATTGCGCGCTGTGTCTGCTTGCGACGCAGTAGTGCGCGACTGGCGAGGATCGCTTCGTTTGCCGTTTCGGGGCGAAATCCGCCATCGAGTGCTTTTAAAATTTCGCTATCGCCGGCTGCGCTGCGCCCGGTCTGATCAAAGCAAACACCGTGGTAGAATTCGAGTGAGGCGCGAAGCTTGGTAGTGCCGTCGGGGAGTAGGCGCAGGGCATTTTCAAATTTTTCACGGGCGCTCCCAGCGCGGCCTTTGGCAAGCAGTGCGCGGCCCTCGAGATAGAGGGCAATATCTGCCAGTGCAGGATTGGCTGCGATCGGGTCGATGATGCCTTGTAGCGAGTCCCAGCGTTCGGCGCTGGCATACAGTGAGGCAAGGGTGACGAAGGCCTCGAGGTTATCAGGCTGCTGGTGAGTGATGCGCTGCAGGTCGTCAATGGCTTCATCGATCCGGCCTGCTTGGGTGAGCACGCGCGCGCGCATCATTCGTAAAGTGGTTTGTTGTTTGAGGCTGTTTTCACCGGGTTGATTGGTTGCTGCTTCAAGGGCTTGGGTGATGGCGGTCACTGCTGTATCGGTATCGCCTGAGTTGAGCGCATTAGCGGCTTTTTCGAGATAGGCTTCACTGGCAAGCTCGAGGCTAATGGCAGCAGTTTGTGGATTGGCTGAGTAGATTTGATTGAAGGTGTCTGCCGCGGTATCCCAATCACCTTCGGCCATGAGGAGCAGGCCGAGTAGCTTGCTCGCGACCCGATAGTCGTCGCTGGCGGCAGGTGCTACTTGCATGACTTGTTCGATGCTACGAATGGCATCCTCTCGGCGGGTCATACTGCCTAGCACGAGCGCTTTTAGGAGTGTGTGTGCGTGGACTTCTGGCTCGAGAGTCTGTGCCCGCTCAGCAGATACCAGTGCGCGTTCGGGCTGGTTTCGGTCGATGTCGATACGTGCGCTTAGGGTGAGTGCCGGCACATAGTCGGCATCGATTTTGAGCATTTGCTCCACGCCCTTGGCTGCGCCTTGGAGATCCCCGATCAGGTAGTTGCCCTCTGCAATTCCGTGGTAGAACTCAATACGCTTATCGTTCAGCTCCGCGAGAACGGTGCAAAGCGGTAACAGTGAGAGCGCGATAACTATGCGAAAGCTAAGCGGCATAGTGGACAGCAATAGAGCAGTTTTTGGGGACGATCAAGGATGCTCTGTGGGCGCCGATGTTGAACTTAGGGCTAAACCTCGTTTTACTAGATTGTTTCAAGCGCCCGATAGCGGTCGAGCACTCTGTCCAAGATGGATTGAGGATTGAGCCCGACAGTCTCGCGTAGGGCAGCGACCGAGCTACCGTGCTCGACAAACTGATCTGGCCAGCCGATACGTTCAACCGCATGTAGACAGTTGTTTGCCTGCAGCGCTTCCATCACGGCAGTACCAAATCCACCGCTGATGATATTGTCTTCCATCGTAACGATGAGCGAGCTGCAGTGTGCAGACTCAAGCAGGCGTTTAGTGTCGAGTGGTTTAACGAAGCGGGCGTTAATGACGCCAGCTTGGATGCCTTGGTCGTTGAGTTGCTTCGCCAGTAGCTCAGCATCTGCTACCATTGAGCCGATCGCCCAAATTTCGATTTCGCCTTCAGGGTGTAGGCGATGCGCGATGCCCAGTTCGAGTGCTTGGGGGCTTTCTTTAATCGGGGTGCCGGGGCCTTCGCCACGTGGATAGCGCACAAAAGAGGGACCTTGGTAGGCGATGCCAGTGGCCATCATGTCGGCGAGCTCATCTTCGTTGGAAGGCGCCATGACAACGGCACCCGGGATGTTACGCAGGTAGGAAAGATCGAATAGCCCGTGATGCGTCGCGCCGTCGTTGGGTGAGAGCCCCGCGCGATCCATACAGAACATGACAGGTAAGTTTTGCAAGGCGACGTCGTGAATAAGCTGGTCGTAGGCGCGCTGCAGGAAGGTCGAATAGATTGCACAAACTGGGTGAAAGCCAGAGGTGGCCATACCCGCGGCGGCGAGCACCGCGTGTTCTTCGGCGATGCCGACATCGATAAATTGTTCCGGCAGTGCTTGTTCGAGAATATTGAGTCCTGTGCCAGATGGCATCGCGGCAGTGATTCCAACGATATTTTGGTCGTCTTTGGCAAGTTTGACCAGGGTGTTACCCATGACGTCCTGATACTTGGGCCCAGGGTTGCCAGTAGCGGGGGCACTTTTACCAGTGGTAATGTCGAAGGGGCTGGCGCCGTGGAAGCGTTCGGGATTTTTCAGTGCGACATCGTAGCCCTTACCTTTATTGGTTAGGACGTGTAGCAGCACCGGTTGTTCCGCTTGCTTGGCAAATTCCAGATAGCGCTCGACCTGGGCCTGATCGTGACCGTCGATGGGGCCAATATAGCGGACGTTAAATTTTTCAAAGAGAGAGGAGGGCACCAGAAAGTCTTTGGTCTCCTTCTTCCATTTGGAACCGAGTTGGATGATTGATTCGCCCCCCGGCATTTTTTGCAGGAGCGATTCAACATCGTCATTGAGGCGATTGTAGAGGGGGTTGGTGATTAGCTCGTTGAAATAACGTGGGAGTGCGCCGACGTTTTTGGCGATCGACCATTTATTGTCATTCAGGATGATGATGAGCCGCTTGGTCGTAGTGGCGACGTTGTTGAGCGCCTCCATAGTGATGCCACAGGTGAAGGCGGCATCTCCGCAGACTGCAACGACATGCTCGTCGGAGCCACGTTTGTCACGTGCGGTTGCCATGCCGAGTGCGGCAGAGAGAGCCGTGCCCGCGTGCCCTGCGCCAAACGCGTCGTGAGCACTTTCGCTGCGGTTTAAAAAGCCACTGAGTCCACCGCACTGGCGGATCTTATCGAATGCTTCGCCATTACGCCCTGTGAGTAGCTTATGTACATAGCCTTGGTGTGCGACGTCGAAAATAAAGCGATCTTTTGGTGTATTAAAGACGCGGTGCAGGCCGATAGTAAGCTCGACGACTCCGAGGTTGGGGCCGACGTGCCCGCCATTTTGCGATGTGGTCTGAATGATACGCTCTCGTATCTCCGCAGCGAGCTTAGGTAGCTTTGCTTCGGTCAGTTTTTTAACATCATCGGGTGATTGAATGCACTCTAGTAGGCCCATGCTCTTAACTAAATACTGGTGGTGTGAGTTGGCTATGCGTGCGCCTAAGCCTCGGTGCTGTCGTCTTCAAATGCTTCGACCTCGCCCGTATTGATGTTGAGCTTTTCGATCTTTAGTTCGGCTTCCTTGAGCTTTTCCTGACAAACTTTTAAGAGAGTCGAGCCTTCTTCGAATTTTGCCACTAGATCTGCGAGTGGCGTATCGCCACTTTCCATGGATTCGAGGATGCTTTCCAAGCGCTCCAGTGCATCCTCAAAGGTGAGTGTATCGTTTTTCTTTGGCATGGTTAAAGTAGTAATGCGGTAGACTTAATTGCTCTTTGTTTAAGCGTCGAGCAAAGATGCCAGATAGTTTCAGGCCCTGGGTAGTATTTGCCGCTTGGTAGTCAGGCTATTTAGCTAGATGCGGTCAGATTCATTGCCCTAGGCGGTGTGTTCGGCTCCGAAGGCGTTGCGAATAACATCAAGATCGATGTTTTTTGAGATGAGGTCTTTAATAATGGGTATTTTGTCGGAGTCGCTCGGCTGTGTTTTGACTGTCATCTTATTTATTTTAGAGGCCACCGCATAGCTGTCATCTTGGCAAATGATGACTGGTATTCTAGTTTTTTGGATCATTTCCATGAGCTCTGGATGAGGCATGACATTACGCGTTAGAATGATGCCTGAGACGACTTTCTCGCCCGCGATGCCCTCTGCCGCGATTGCGCCAAGCAGGATATCTTCACGATCACCGGGTGTAATAATCAGTGAGCCGCGCTTGAGTAAGCTGACCAGCCCCTTCGCAGCCATAGCGCCGATGAGCACTTGCTCGACACGTTCGCTGGCGCCATGTTCGCGGCCGTTCAGCCAGCGTCCGTCGACTTCTTCGACGATTTGATTGAGCTTGGGAACCGTAAGTTCGTTTTCGATTGGTATGCAGCCTAACAGTGCCACGCCCATGCGCTCCAGAGCGATTTTGGTATATTTTTCGATCATCTCCAATTTGTCAGGCTCGACTTTGTTAATAATCGCCCCGATCACCTCAACGCCCGCTTGTGCAAACAAGGCTTGATTGAGTGCAATTTCGTCGATCGGCCGCCCAATTCCGCCGCGTGCGACGATGATCACTTTGGCTTTTAGATGGCGCGCTACGTCTGCATTAGACAGGTTAAACACGGAACCGACTCCCGCATGGCCAGTGCCTTCGATGATTACATATTCTTTTTCAAATGCAGCACGGTCGAAGGCTCGACACATCTGATCCACGACGACTTTGTGGTTTTTAGTTGGGTCGTCGAGAAAGTCGCGAGTGAAGGTCGGGTGAATCGCAATCGGGCTCATAGCTTTGATGGGCACTTTGATGTCGAAGATCTTATCCAGCAGAACTGAGTCTTCATCAATTTGGTGACCTTCGACTTCGACGAAGCGCTGGCCGACGGGCTTAATAAAGCCGACATTGGGCGTGTAGCTACGTAGGGCAGCAAATAGTGCTAAGCTAGTGGTCGTTTTACCGTCGTCCATCCGTGTCGCAGCGATAAAAATTCGCTTGGTAGTCGAATTTTTAGGAGTGGTGAGGAGTTCGGTATCGGACATAGCGGTGAGTCGTTTGCGTAGCAGTGCGGCTTGGTTTGCCGACTTAGTCGATCCTAGTCACATCTTCGTTGAGGTCGTCGCCATCGGTGGGATAGAGTAATTTATGATCAATTGCTTGTGAAGCGACCATCACTGCGGTGCCAAAGATATCGCTTGCAGTCGCACCACGGCTAATTTCAGCCGCGGGTTTGCTGAGACCTGTGAGGATCGGGCCATAGTTCCGAGCACGTGTGAGAAAGTGTACCAGTTTGGATGCAATATTCGCCGAATGTAGATCTGGGAATATGAGTACATTGGCTCGCCCGGCGACAGGGCCTTCAATGCTTTTAGTTTCAGCAATCACCGGATCTAGGGCAGCATCGACTTGTAGTTCACCATCAATTTCCATCGGGATGCCTAGTTCGTGGGCTTTTTTGCGGGCAAGCTCGGTCGCGGCTTTCATCTTCGCCACGGTCGGATTTTTACTGGATTTGCTTTTACTAGAATAGCTTAGCAATGCGACACGCGGCTTGATATTGGTCAAATGATAGCTGAGTGCTGCGGTCGTGATCGCGATGTCACAGAGTTGTTCGCTGGTGGGGTCCGGGATGACCGCGCAGTCCGCGAGGAATAGTTCGCGGTCTTTGCCTGTTTCGGGATCTTCGAGGTCAAAGATATTGAGCGAAGACATGTTGGAGACATTTTGTTGGCGCGAAATGATTTGTAAGAGCGGGCGGAGTGAGCTGGATGCCTTACTCGTAGCGCCAGAGACAATCGCGTCGACTTGTGAAGTCGCCAGCATGAGTGTCGCAAAGTAGTTGGTATTGTCCAAATAGTCTGCGGCCTCTTTGTCATTCATATTTTTGAAGCGACGCAGGCCTTGGAATTTGCTGACGAAGTTGTCCCACTCGCTACTGCGGCGGGGCTCAATAATACGAATATTTTCGAGGCTGATATTGAGCTTTTCGGCGTTGGACTTAATCAGTGCACGGTCGCCAAGGAGGACGGGTACTCCGAGCCCGCGCGTGGCAAATTTGCGAGCAGCTTGTAGAATGCGAGGGTCGGCTCCTTCTGGGAAGACGACCCGTTTAGGGTGACGCTTGAGGCGTTCAGCGAGTTTTGCGATAAGTGGCATGTTGAGTAAAAAGCTGGAGGATCTTGTTAAAATATTGCTTGGGTAAGGCGCACTGACGAGTGCGATAAAATTAGTATCATCATTCAATTAGACATTAAATATACAATTGCCAAAGTTTTTTCTAATGTAGTTTCTTGTGTCTCGCTGATCACTGCAAGTGCTCGACGTGGATTTATGCTCAAAAACCTAAAGAATATAGTAGTAGTCAGCCTGTCGACCATTGGTTCGCGTGTGCTGGGATTGGTGCGCGACATCTTGATCTTTATGGCATTGGGTGCAAGTGCCTGGAACGATGCCTTTATACTCGCATTTACGTTACCAAACTTATTTCGCCGCTTGCTAGGCGAGGGGGCGCTGACCTCGGCGGTGGTGCCGATATTTTCAGATGTATTGCGGCGGTCTGGTCGTGCCGAAGCATTTGCATTTTTCAATCAGGTGTTACTGCGGTTATTGCTGCTGCTGGTGCTGATTGTGGCGGCTGGGATGACCCTGCTTGGCTCGTTGGCGCATTTTGATCTGCTTCCTGTGCGCTGGGCGTTGAGTGCTGAATTGGCGGTAGTGCTACTGCCGTATACCATCTTGATTTGCTTGGCCGCAATTGTATCGGCGGGTCTGAATCTATTGGAACGCTTTGCAATCGCAGCGAGCACACCGATGTTGTTGAATGTTGCAATGATAGTGGCGTTGGTCGCTGGACTGTCCATGGGTGCGGATCAAGCTCAGCTCGTCTATTGGTTGTGTGGGGGCGTACTCTTTGGTGGACTTTTGCAGTTGCTGTTACCTGCATGGGATTTGGCACGACAGGGTTGGCGTCCGCGCCGAGAGTCACGCAGTATGCCGGAGCTGCGTACTTTGTGGCAGTTGTTTTTACCTGGGTTGATGGGTGCAGCAATCTTGCAGGTGAATATTCTGGTATCACGTTTGCTGGCATATTCACTCGATGAGTCTGCAGTATCTGTGCTCTATTTGGCGAGTCGTTTGATGGAGTTGCCGCTGGGGGTGTTTACCGTCGCGGTTGCTACGGTCTTTTTCCCGCTATTGGCCCGTGCGGTATCCGATCGAGACGATACTAGCTTTGCCAATGCCTTAACGCAAGGGATGCGCCTAGTCGTGGGCATTTCTCTGCCAGCTGGCGTTGGTCTATTGGTTTTGGGCGAGCCGATTCTCGAGCTGCTGTTTCATTGGGGTGCTTTTCAAGCGCAAGATGTAATGCAGACGTTACCGCTGGTTGCGATTTATGGTCTAGGACTGCCGTTTTATTCGGCTGCGACGTTTGCGACACGGGGTTTGCATGCGTGTAAGGATATGAAAACGCCTGTGCGTGTGGCGGGGCTCTGTTTGATGGTGAATTTATTCAGTGGATTGCTGCTGATGCAATTTTGGGGTGTGCGCGGTTTGGCTCTGAGCAATGTGCTTGCTGCAGGGATACAGTCTATTTTCCTATGGCGTGCGCTATCAAAGCATCGCAGCGAAGTTGGTTTTTTACACCTGCGAGGCGCTTTCGCTAAAGTGCTCTGTGCTGGTGTCGCGATGGGGCTGTTTTGTGGGTTGGGCCACGCATTCGTATTGAGTTTCGAGCTGGCCGATAAATTAAGCGCAGCGGCCATCGTCGGTGTGTTCGTGCCCGCTGGAGCGGCCTTTTATTTTTGGTTACTGTACTTGTTGAAGTTTGAAGAGCTGAATGTGCTGGCGGGAATGCTGAGACGTTTTATGTCGAAACGCACGAGCGGGTAGCAGCCTTCCAATATCGCTCATCAAATAGCTGGTGAATCATTTTCATTTCTTCTGTAGATCGT
>JAFMDL010000064.1 GCA_017857255.1 Puniceicoccaceae bacterium
GTCTCAGGTCTCAGGTCTCTCAAAAAACCAACTTCAGCCCTCCAATCACTACAAAGGCCCAGATTAGGATTTCAAACAGACGTTGATTGATTCGCTTCACAATGATCGGCGCGATCAAAGCAGCGACCAAGGCATACGGCATAAAGCTCGCACTGAATCCCAAAGAGCTAAAATCAATGATTCCTAGGTCCATCATGAACGGCACCTTGATTACGTTGACCAGTAAAAATAACCAAGCTGCAGTACCGATATAAGCATACTTCGGCAAACCCGAAGCAATGAAATAGAGCGCCGCCACTGGGCCAGCCGCATTGGCCACCATCGTGGCAAAGCCACCGATCATACCAGTTATCGCAATAAATACCGGATGCTGCGGTAACTGATCCTCTCCTGCATGATTGCGCCGACTCCACTTGCGGAAGAAATGTATCGCTGTCATCGATAACAAAACCACGCCGATCAATAGCTTCACATCTGCATCATTCACTCGGCTAAAGACCAAATATCCAATCACAATGCCGACCAACATCCACGGCAGCAAACGCACAATATAAGGCCAGAGTGCATGACGCCGATAAATCGTCACCGCCACAATATCAGCGGCAATGAGGATCGGTAGCAAAATCCCAACCGATGCCTTTGCTGGTAGCACCAAGGCGAGCAGCACCACTGTCAGGTTGCCCACTCCGGGCAAACCGCCTTTACCTAAACCGACGCAGGCGGCACCGAGCGCCACTATACTATATTGCCAGACTTCCAATTCTCCCATCGCAACGCAGACTTGCATCCCTAACAGCATTGGCAAGAGTCCATCGCATGCGTTGGAAATGTATTTGCGCTTACGATGGCACGCACTTTGAAGGTTGGCAACGCCAACCCAACGGCAACGCCGTGCAAAATCACATCGAAGCGACGCTCTCTAAGATCTTCGCAATCAACGTGCAGATTCACGGCAGCGGCCGCACCGACGCCGGCGTGCATGCCGACGGGCAATGCTTCCACTTTGATGCCCACTGGCAACACCCGCCTGAAAAACTGATCCGCGCACTGCACGCCCTGCTGCCCACCAGCATTCAAATCAAGTCCGTCCGCTCAGTCAGCGACGACTTTCACGCCCGCTTCTCAGTGACAGGTAAGCGCTACAAATATCGCATCTATTTAGGCCGAGCCAAGCCGAGTGACAACCCTTACGTCTGGGCCTGCCGTGACATCCCACTGGATCTCGAAGCGATGAACGCCGCAGCACAGCGCCTAATCGGCACCCACGACTTTACCGCCTACAGTGCTAGCCACAGTAAGGACAACGACCCGAACCCGACTAAAACCATACACTCGCTGAGTGTCACACAACGCGGCAAATACCTTACCCTGACCGCTGAAGGCTCAGGATTTCTGTATAAAATGGTTCGTACTTTCGCCGGTGCGCTCTATGCGGTCGGGCGCGGGCGTCTTAGCCCTGCGGATGTTTCTGAAATCCTCGCATCCAAGCAACGCACCCATCGAATTGTCACCGCCCCGGGACAAGGTTTAAGTCTGGATCGGGTATTTTATCGATAAGCACACATTCAAATGCAATAAATGCTGGCCCAACGACTCCAAACTGTAATCGCACAGACAATCTTTTAATCATAAAACCCACTCACATCATGCACCTCACAAAATACATCGATCCCATCTTAAATCCCAATATCGGCCTACTACTGCTGCGGGTCTCACTCGGAGGGCTGTTTTTGCTGCACGGCATTCACAAGCTGCAAACTGGGGTGGAGTGGATGAAAGAACTGATGACCTCCAATGGCTTGCCCGCATTCATGGTCTATGGCGCCTTCGTCGGCGAAGTGCTCGCGCCCATCCTGATCATCCTCGGTATCGCGACCCGACCTGCCGCACTCATGGTGGTCTTTACCATGATCATTGCGATCTATGTGGCACATGGCGGCGAGGTGTTCGAGCTCGGTAAACACGGTGAGTCCAAGATCGAGCTGCAGTTACTTTACATGTTTGGCGCTTTGTCGCTAGTCTTTACTGGCTCGGGTAAGATCGGACTGCGTCAGGGTAAAAAGCTGCTGGATTAAGAGTGATCGATTCGGATGCAACATCAGCCTTTGCCGCTAGAGACGAAGACGCCTATAAAAGAGTCGCCTCCATCGAGGTGATCGCAAGCATCCTAGCATGCTGAAACAAAGCACAGACGGGCGACTGAAGCGGATCGAATACCGTGGCAAACACTTGCGGATGAGTCGCACTGGGGGGATTGCTCTCCGGGCACAGACCCAAGCCGCAGGCATCCATTTAACGGCAAACAGCAAACATGGTCTGCGAGCCTCCAAACGAATCGCCAAAAGCACTCAGGTCGCCTTTCAAAATGGACGCTTTGTGCTACGGGGGCGCTACGGCAACGGACCCACCAAGCTCAACCTTTCTAAAAGCGGGGTATCGGTCTCAACAAAAACAGATCTCGGTTCGGTCAACTGGTTCAAGCCACGCTATTCGAGTGCTAAAATTGCGGGGATTCAGGTGCGCGGTAAAAATGCCCTCTATTTACATGCGGTGATTGGCATTCTGAATCTGCTGGCTCAGTTCGCACTATTACTTTTTCAACTACTGGTACTCGCCTTGCAATTATTCTACTGGCTCGCAATTAAAGCCACACGATTCACCCTACGTTTATGGACCACGCGCCACCAGTCTGCCATCTCGGCGGCTGAATCCAGCTACCTCGATAGGCTCGCGGATCGTGATGCTCTATGGCTTAAGGCCGCCTTAGAATCGATCTTTTTGGAACTTGCTCAAGGACACTGTTGGACAGTGCAAAACAACACCATAGACGCCTTGCATGTAGAATTGGCCACCTGGTTGGCTGACAGTGGCTTGCCGCAACCGCTAGACCTTGAGGTGCTGTTCGGCTGTCTTGCTGAGCGCTACGAAGTGTTCACCAGTGAGCAAGCCTGCTTAGAGCTGTTCTTCGACCTCGACACCGCTGCCGTGGCTACGGGTGGTCGCAATACCCTGCAGGAGCGCCTGCTGGCTGCCTACGCAGGAAGCTGCGGCATTGATGTCGGCGATGTAACCGTCTGACGCAGTGCGCTAAAACCGCGCCGTAAGTCGATTAGCGATGACGGAGCCATAGACATCAATGAATTCATCAGTCACTGAACTCATCCCGTAATTTCTTAAACCGTGAATGGACGTCTATTCAGATGAATCAGAGTATGCGCCATTTAGGCGGTGGCTTAATTGATGTCTGGTACTTCTGCCGAAAGATACCAGTCACCTGAGTTCATTTATTGCTAGTATTCTACTAACGCCATGAACGATCAATAAAATCAAATTTACTCGACGTTTGGCTAACTCATGGACACTCGTAGTTGAGGAACTATAAACACCTTGTGTCACTTCAACTGTCAGGTTTTACGATGATTGACAGCCTACACCCTTAATTCCCTAGTCTCAGTTGCTCCCGCTAAAACACTGGGCCAAAGCCGCCCTCGATCTCATTTTTCCGCGCAGTTGTGTGCACTGTTCGGGCGCGGTCGAAGGCACTCCATATGACTTCATTTGCTCGGCTTGCGCACGCGCCATTTTGCCCTGCGATCCGCCGGCTTGTCATACCTGTGGCTACCCTTTTTTTGGCATGGTGCTTGGCTCGAAAATGTGCCCCCACTGTGCCGATCTGGAGCCGCTCTTTGAGCAGGGGAAGGCGCTTTTCTTGGCTAAAGATGCTGGTCGCAGCCTGCTGCACGCGCTCAAATATCAACAGGGATTCTATGTACTGCAGGATCTGCGCAAGATGGTCGCCACTTCGAGGCATTACCTAGACTACATTCACCATGCCACGCTGATCCCCGTTCCACTGCACCCGACCAAACTGCGCGAGCGCGGCTTTAATCAAAGCGAACGGATTGCAGACATGTTAATTTCTACGACTAATCGCAGCTCCACGGTAGAAAATCTACTCATTCGGCGAATTTATACACAAACACAAACACGGCTGAATCAGAGGGAACGACACCAAAACGTAAAAAATGCCTTTGCTTTAGCGCCCGATGCAGTTCTAATTCCTGATCAACAATACATCCTAGTCGACGATGTGTTTACCACGGGTTCGACACTCAACGCTTGTGCGCGTGTTCTGCGCGATGCAGGCGCCAATCGTCTCAAAGTAGTCACCATCGGACATGGCTAGCGCCATCATTGCTAATTCTTAATTTTTAATCCTCACCATGGCACTCTTCGGAAAACCACAATACTCAACCGTCACCGTTAAAAAGAAGGACATTCCAAAGGATCTTTGGACGAAATGCCCAAAAACTGGTGAAATCATTTATAACCGCGTTCTTAAGGAAAACCTGATGGTAGTTCCTTCGAGCGGCTACCACTTCCCACTCAAAGCGCGCGACCGAATCGAGTCGATGCTAGACGCTGACAGCTTTGCAGAGATGGACACCGAGATCAGCTCACTCGACCCACTTAAATTCAACGCGACCAGCTCGTACCCAGAAAAGCTCAAAGCTAATCAGGCGAAGACCAAAGAAACCGACACTGTTATTTCTGGTGTTGGCACCATGGACGGCATCCCTGTGAGCATTGCGGTGATGGATTTCCGCTTCATGGCTGCGAGCCTCGGCTCGGCGGCGGGGGAAAAGTTGACGCGTGCAATCGAGCGTGGTGTCGATCAAAAGATTCCCGTGATCATTGTCTCCGCTTCGGGGGGCGCGCGGATGCAGGAAGGAATCCTCAGCTTAATGCAACTCGCCAAAACCAGCGCCGCTCTCGCGCGTTTGAGCGAAGCTAAGATCCCTTATTTCTCCATTTTGACGAACCCGACTATGGCTGGTGTGATGGCAAGCTATGCATCGCTGGGTGATGTCATCATCGCCGAGCCTGAGGCATTGATTGGCTTTGCTGGCCCACGCGTAATTAAGGAAACAACACAGCAGGATCTCCCAGCTGGTTTCCAAACTTCTGAGTTCCTGTTGGAGCGTGGTTTGGTTGACTTGATTATCCCACGCGGAGAAATGCGCGAGCGTATCATTAACTTGCTCAAGGCACTCTACCGAGCGCCGAAAGCAAAAGCAGGTTAAGGCCGACGCCAGATGTCCGGCCCCGCCGACTATAACGCGACTCGCGACTACCTGTATTCTCTCAAGAGCAAGGGGGCGAAATACGGGATTGATCGTATGCGTTTGCTAGTGGATGCAATCGGCAACCCAGAGCGGGCGTTTCCTATAATTCACGTCGCAGGCACCAATGGCAAAGGCTCAACTTGCTCCATGCTGGAGACGATCTACCGCGCCAATGGATATACTACCGGGCTCTACTCCTCCCCGCACCTCGTGCGCCAAGGCGAGCGCGTACAAGTCAACCGCGAGATTCTAGACGAGGCCGACATCGTCGCCTACACCCAACGCCTCAAACCGATCGCAGAGCGTATTGGAGCCGACGACCCCGATGATCATCCATCTTTTTTCGAGTTCATGACCGCAATGGCCTTGCTGCGCTTTGCCGAGCGCAAGGTGGATCTAGCCTTCCTTGAAACTGGACTCGGCGGGAGGCTCGATGCCACCAATGTTGTCGCTCCAGAACTCTGTATCATTACCTCGGTCAGCCTCGATCATATCGAATTTTTGGGCGACACCATCGAGCAGATTACTCATGAAAAAGCCGGCATCCTCAAACCCGGGGTACCTGTGATCATTGGTAAACTTCCCGCCGCAGCAGAGGCAGTGGTTCGCGCCGTCGCTACCGAGAAAGGCTGCCCACTCACGTCTGTGCGCGAGCGCTTCCCAAATGATGCGGGGCTCCCCAAGACCAATCTCGGTGGCTCGTTTCAGCGCTGCAATGCGGCAGTCGCGATCATCGCCACTGAAATCCTCAGCGAGCGCTTTGCAATCCAACCAGCGCTGACTGCGCCAGCCTTACAAAACATCTATTGGCCCGGTCGCTGGCAGACGCTGCAGCTCGCCGATAAGACACTGATCCTAGATGCCTCACACAATCCCGAAGGCTCTGAGATGCTCGATGAAAACCTGACTAAGCTGTTCGCACGCTTGGGCACAAAGCCGATCATTGTCGCTGGTACACTTGGTGAATTCCGTGCGCGTAGCTTGATGGCAGTTGCCAGCCGTCATGCCAGTGAGCTGCATCTGCTCGCCCCAGATCAATCTCGTGCCACGCCGACCGATATCCTCGAACACTGTATCCCTGAAATCAATACAGCGCCGGTGTACCATCAACACCTCGAAACCATTTTCCCTGCTGTGGGCACCTGCACTTTAGGTGCGCCTGGCGACACCATCGTCGTGACCGGCTCACTCTATCTCATCGGCGAAGTGCTAGAGCGCTTGACCTGCGAGACCCCAGTGCAACAAGGCAAGCTGCAGGATACCCCCTAACGTCATTTCCAAGAGACAACCGGGAGGGGCGAGCTCCGCCTCGTCCGTTCGCCGGTTCGGTGATCTATCTCAGCGGACAGCGCAGAGGCCATCCCTCCCGAGTAGGAACGAACAAATGCTAGTTCCGCTCGCCCTACCAAAAAAACATTAACACATCTTATTCGGCTCCATTATTGCCATGCGCCCTACAGCAGGTTTGGATAGATGAAAATGGCTGCTGACGATTATCAATTACTCCTACATCTCGGCTTCATTGTCATCACTGCTGCCACGTTTGCCTTTCTTGGTAAGCTGATACGCATGCCCACCATCGTGGGCTATATTTTAGCGGGTGTAGTGTTGGGGCCGCTTCTCAAACTGATCGAAATTGATGATTCGTTGGATCTTATTTCCGAGCTCGGTATCGCACTGTTGCTGTTTCTCGTCGGGCTTGAATTGAGCTTTGAAAAAATCAAAGACCTGGGCCGCGTCGCGCTCATTCTAGGTGGCTGCCAAGTATTACTCACCGCGATTGGCGGTACGCTGGTGGCTTACAGTATAGGCTTTGGCTTCATTGAGGCGATCTTCCTTGGCGGCACGGTGACTTTCAGCAGCACGGTGGTCGTGATCAAATTACTCGACCAAAAAGGCGTGATGAACCGACTCTATGCACGCATCTCGGTGGCGCTCTTTTTGGCGCAGGATATTGTCGTGATCGGGGCGCTCACTGTGCTCACCGGCTTCGGCGGTAGCGAACCGCTTACCCCGATGGAAATGGCAATCAATTTCAGCCAAGCCTTCGGTGGGATGGCACTACTGCTCACTCTTGCGCTTATCGCCGCTCGCTACCTGCTCCCCAAGCCGTTTGCATGGGCCGCGCGCTCGCCGGACACCGTGTTTATTTGGGCGCTGTGCTGGTGTTTCCTGGTCGTCATGCTTGCGCACCAATTTCATTTGTCTGTCGAGATAGGTGCGTTCCTTGCCGGGATTGCAATCGCGCAGCTCCCAATCCACGAAGACCTGCACCGTCGGCTTCATCCGCTGATGGCTTTTTTCATCGCGGTGTTTTTAGTGACGCTCGGCATTAAGATGGACCTGAGTAGCTTTAGCCGAGTCTGGCCTGCCGCATTGGGGCTCAGTGCATTCGTGCTACTCATCAAGCCCCTCATTGTGTTCAACATACTCGCGCGTATTCGCTTTAGTGAGTACACTGCCTTTCAAACTGCGGTCGCGACCGGCCAAGTCAGTGAATTTGCATTCATTCTACTGGCGCTCGGTGCCACCACTGGACTGATTGGAGCCGATATCGTAGCGCTGGGTGGCCTCGTCGGCATCATCACTATCGCGCTCTCGTCTTATCTAATTATTCATAGCGAAGCATTGTATCGATTATTTGCGCGCACTGGTGTGCTACGAATCTTTCGGGCAAAGCAAGAGGACGATGTGGAAACGCTACTCCACCGCAAGGCGCATAGCATCGTTATTGGTATGAATGCATTGGGGCGCGAAATTGTTAAGCAACTCACCGAACGCGGCGAGCGTGTGCTGGCGATCGACACCGATCCCAACAAGCTCGAGGGTCTGGGCACAGCGGATATCCTGATTGGTAATGTCGAATACCAATCGGTCGTCGAAGAGATTGGGCTGCGCGAGGCTAAAATCGTCGTCTCGGCTTTACAGATCGAAGATACCAATCACATGCTTGCTTATCGCTGTCGGTCCGCGGGGGTGCCTTGTGCGATTCACGCCTTCGATGTATCGGTCGTGGATGACCTGCTCGATCTCGATACCACCTACCTAATGATGCCTGCGGCTGATGGAGTGGTGCAGCAGCGTAAATTGATGCAACAGGAGGGGGTGTTTGAAAGATGAGTGGTGTCTGCATTCTTCTGATCGCAGCGGCGGTCGCCTTTGGACTGGCGAAGTTATTACGCCTACCGTCGATTCCACTACTCATGCTTGTCGGTGCAGTGCTGCACGAGCTCGCCAATATCTGGGAGGTGGAAGTGCCCGAAGATTTACTCGGCGAGATGATGGAGATCGGACTTGCCATGCTGGTATTTACGGCGGGAGTCGATCTGAGCCCCAGGCGTATGCTTGGCCGC
Organism: Puniceicoccaceae bacterium; assembly: GCA_017857255.1. Classification (GTDB taxonomy): domain Bacteria; phylum Verrucomicrobiota; class Verrucomicrobiia; order Opitutales; family Coraliomargaritaceae; genus Lentimonas. The sequence continues at coordinate 8,480 of JAFMDL010000064.1, forward strand.
ACACGGGCGATCATCACCGTCGCTACCGTACAGTTTTGTATACTCGGTCTGGCAGGAGGCATTACCGCATGGGCACTGGGCTATGATCTTACTACCGCGCTCTATCTAGGCTGCGCGCTGTCCGCGAGTTCAACATTGGTGGTCGTGCGTCACCTACAACGCCGGCGCCAAATGTTCGAACCTTTTGGGCGCTTGGTCCTCGGGGTCTTGCTGGTGCAGGATCTATGCATCATTTTAATCATGGTCGCTCTGCTGAAAGCACCTAACGGAGCGCTCGAAAGCTTCTTCGCAGTCACCCGTGCGATCGGTCTAGGCTGCGTCGCAATTGGGATACATCGCTGGTTTGTACCTTGGATTACTCGCCGCCTGAAGCTGGACGATGAGGAGCTGATGCTCGGCGCTCTCGGTATTCTATTTATCTTTTCGGGCTTCGCTTACCTACTGAAGCTGCCCTTCCTGGTGGGCGCATTCTTTGCCGGCTTTTCGATCTCGGCATTTCCGATGAACGGACTCGTGCGGGGTATGCTTGGATCGCTCTCTAGTTTTTTCCTCGCGCTCTTTTTTATCGCAGTTGGTGCGTCGTTGACCCTGCCACAGGGCGACATGCTGTGGCACAGCCTGATCTTTATTGTCGTGCTGATCATCGTCACTGTCGGCCTAGTTTCGACGATCAGTGAAATCGTTGGCTACTCGACTCGAGCTTCAATTGAGAGCGGCCTGTTACTGTCGCAAACCAGTGAGTTTTCCCTGCTGCTAGCACTGAGCGGTATGGCCTCTGGCCAAATTAGCAGTGATCTATTCTCAATGATTGCAATCATCACGGTGAGCACGATGACGCTCACTCCACTGATCTCACGCGAGAAAATTGCTTGGGGCTTGATGAAGTTACACCCCCGCTATCGGCGCGGCGAGGTCGATTGTGAAAACTTACATGGGCATGCGGTACTACTCGGTTATGGACGTGCGGGACGTCAGACCCTGCAAGCCTTCAAAGAGCATGGAATCCCAACTATCGTGATCGATGACGATGCCGCGGTGATCCGCGCGCTGATAGAAAACGGCATTCACTGTATTCAAGGCGAAGGGTCAAACAAGCGCTTGCTGGCTCGCGCGAATTGCCGCGAAGCTAAAGTTGTCATTTGCTCCATGCGCCGCACACGCGACTCAAAGACCGCCCTAGACTATCTGCGTAAGTACCCGACTAAAGTATTCATCCGCACCTTCGAACCTGCCGAAACCGAGTTCGTCTCCGCATCTGGAGGGATTCCAATCGAAACTGCGCAGGCGTCAGCACACACCATGATTGAGTGGCTGGATGTGAATTTGCGGAAGTGATTAACAACC
>JAFMDL010000065.1 GCA_017857255.1 Puniceicoccaceae bacterium
CTATACTTATCGGCCTTTGACTTTAGCTCGCGACGGGTACGCCGGCTGACAGTGAGCTCACGCTTCTTTTGACGCTGGCTCAATTTCTCCAACTCGAAATCAAGCTTGAGATAATTGATAAAGCGCTCACGGCTCAAAGTGCCCGCTTCAATCGCCGCCTGTATCGCACAACCTTTATCTGAGCGGTGTTTACAATCGTGAAATTTACATTCGGCTGCGACTTCATCGAAATCGCGAAAGCTTTCTTTTAACGTTTTTGCATCGGTCCACACCTGCACCTCACGAATTCCAGGGTTGTCGATCAACATCCCGCCCGCTTTGAGTGGTAGGAGCTCGCGCGCGGTCGTCGTGTGCATGCCTTTACCCGTCACACCATTGACCTCCCCCGTCCACAGCCAATCCTGACCTATCAATTGATTAATCAAGGAAGACTTCCCCACACCACTGGAGCCGATCAGAGCAATCGTAACCCCCGGCTCGAGATAACGTCGAATCGTAGCAACCCCTGAACTTTCAATAGCAGACGTCAAGATCACCTCAACCTCGGGATTAAGCGCCTCCAACGCATCTTTCGCCATCTGATTAATCTCATCAGGGTATAGATCGCTTTTATTCAATAGCACTACAGAGCGTGCGCCACTTCGCAGCATCACCGTAAAATAACGTTCCATACGGCGCAGATTAAAATCCTGGCCCGCCTCGGTTACCACAAAGACGACATTCACATTGGCCGCCATCACTTGCTCTTCGGTCCCTTTGCCCGGCGCTTTACGGGAGAGGCACGTTTGTCGCTCGAGCCGAGCTCGAATCACGGCTTGGTATTCATTGCCCTCATCGCCGATTTCTAGTGCGACCCAATCCCCCACCGCTGGTAAATCGGCGTCGGTCTCCGCCTCATGATAGACGGCACCGCCGAGAGCTACTTCCATCTCTTCGCGATCTTCCAATATGGCACCATAGGATATTTTATTATCGCGAATCAAGCGCGCAGGCACCCAGCCCTTCTCGCGATATTGCTCGAACTCAGCTTCAAAGCACTCGTTCCATCCTAGGTCGTTTAATGTCATGTGAGACTGAAGCTAAGGAGATTTCTCAGAGAGTTAACCACAAAATCACAGAAAGCGTGCAAGTTAGGAATATGGCTAGATCAGGGCTGGGTACGGGGTTCAATCCTTGATCAAATTTCACTGCACTCAAACGCAGATTGCGACCATCAATCTAGTAGCGATCCAACCCTTTGAATTCCGCATACAACACCTTCCACTCTGTATCTAGACTAGTGATGCAAATCGGTTGCACTGCACGATTATACCAATATTGCGCATCGCACTCGTCACCCTGTACGCGGTGGAGATAGGCATGCACCCACGCTGCTTCGGCAGTCACCATATTCTCCACCATGCCATGTGCTTTCGCCCAATCGCCCTGTTGCTCTGCCTCAAGCGCGAGTAAATAGATGTTTTTGTCCTCCATCATAGTTTGATTTGTCGCGATCGTACTCGATAGCAACCCTGAAACGACGATCCAAAGCGATGAACCAAACACTGCTTAAAATCCGAAGACACTGCGTAGCAACGTCCAAATACTACTCGAAGGTGGGAGCGGGGGTGAACCACTGGGACGACTATTTTCAGATGCCTCAGCCTCTGCACTTTGAGTTGTCTGACTCGGCTCATAACTAAGCTCGAGGCGATAATCGATAATCGTAGGGCGCTGTAGCACTGCCGCTTCAACGGTCTTGGTCAGTTGAGCAAGATAATCCTCACCAGTAGATTGTAATAAGATCGGACCGAAATAATAACTCAACTGCGCATGCTCGTAGATCACATACCAACCAGTATCAAGCTCCGCGGGACCCGCCTTCAGCTCCCCGGGAAAACGCTGATCAAAACTGGCTTTCGATAAAAACGAGGCATACGGGATCGCTGTTTCAGAAATCGCTCGAAGACCCCCTTCCCCTTGAGCAAAGAGGCTCGATGCGCGCAAGCAAAGCAGCAGCGCACACAGTGATATTAGCATCCGATTACCACCGATTTTATTAACCCAATTTAAATTCATAGTCATTCCTAATGGCTCCGTCCCCTGCAGCAGACCTCCGATCTATAGCCCCGATGGTAGAGTAACACCGTAGTCGCCATCGGTGTTGCCGGCAATCGTCTCACTATTGCTCGCAGCCGATTCCTGACTCTGTTGTTGCGAACTCGAACTCACAGGGGTGCTGACAATGCCATTCTGCGCCGGCGCCTGATCCGCGGTGGACATCGCCCCTCCGGGAAGGGAGGTGCTTACCCCTTTTGAGCGCTTCACTTCGACACTCTCGGCAGCATCACTACTGGTGGAACCAAAGCCAAAATCTTGGAAGTTACGACCGGATGGCATAGCACTACTCCCGCCGACTGAATTATTCGCCGCAGTTGACCCACTCTGCACGCCCACGGCAGCGCCGCTGCCGGACGTTCCGCCCGTAGGGTTGGCTTCAGCGATGCCAGGAGTCGATGTCGTGTCTGCCTTAGAACTAGCATCTGCGACGCCTTGCCCCCCACCCACTGCGGTCGTTTCACTCAGATCTCGCTTCGAACTCATTTCCGCGTCAGCGGTTTTGGAGCTTTGCGTAGCCACTGAGTCTCCAGCGGTGGTTCCATCGATTTGGCTCAAATCACGTGACTGTTCAGGAGTTTCCGCTGCTTTACCGTTTGACGTATTTGCTTCTGTCTCGCCCAAAGCTGCGACATTCGCTGATGCTTGTCCTTGAGAAGCTGGTGTTGGCAAGCGGCCATCAAAAATATCGGGGTCAGGAGCAGCGCTCAACGTTTGCACTGTACCTGATATCAGGCACAGAACAACGAGAATAATTGGAGGTCGTCGTCTCATAGTTTCTCGGTGCAAATCACTTCGAACACTTTGGCACTTGCAGAGTTGAGCTTTAGGTCAAACTCAACCGTGCGATAGCCCTTGCGCGTGCCTCGTACTTTATAGACATCAGGAAACAAATTTAGATCCTTAGACTTAAAGCGCTCGGGGGCAAACACTCCGATAAGACTGACATACGTCTTTTTATTGGAAATAATTTGCAAGCTGACTTCCTTATTTTGCAGTGCCAACTCACTACGAATGCGCGACTCTTCTTCAACCTTACTGGGCGAAAGCGTACTCGGGCGACTCGCCATCGCATCATTAAAAAACTTCGCCACCAACGGATAACGCCCTTCACTTAAATACTTAGCCGCCGAGCTGATATTCTGAGTGTAGCGAATGTTGGCGAGGTAAAGGCTGGATGCTTTTTCCAGACCCGCGCGAGCTTCCTTCGACTCCGGAGCAAGGTCAACCGCCTCGCGGTAGGACTTACGCGCACTGTCATAGCTACCCGCTTTCAATGCATTGTAACCCTCGTCCAGCAATGTCTCTAAACGAGCGGCTTTAGCTTTTTTTTGCAATGCCACTAGGCGCTCATTCAGCTCTGGACTCGGACGAAGCGAGATTGCCTCCTGCAACGACGAAATAGCAGCGAGCCAATCGCCGGCAGCCTCCAACTGGTCGGCGCGCGCCAGAGCAGCCTGTAGCGCACGTGCTTGTTGCTGTGTTTCAATTGATCGACGCTCATTTAATAAATACGGGTTTTGCGGATGCTCCACCAGCAAGGCATTAAGTGCGGCCATCGCCTGATCAAGTTCGCCAGCTGCTTCAAGCGCATGAAACGCCCGCACCTCAGCACCGATGCCATCAAGCGCTGTCACCATAGCAAGCCCATCCGTCGCAGCACGGTTATCTGAATCGATTTGCAAAACCTCCTGATACGCAATGCGCGCCGCTGTAAAATCCAAAGCATCGAGCGCAATAGCTGCGGCTTCGAGCAAACCACCGACTTGCTGAATCGCACGCCCTTCCAGCTCCGCCAAGATACCGCCGGCCATTTCGAATCGATCGATGCTGGTCGGATACTCCCTCGCAGTCAGCTCGCGTAAGCCTGTATTATAATTATCGACTGCTTCGCGGTAAGTATTTGCGAAGCTGGCCTGTAAGTACTCCAAATCTTTTAGCTGCGCATAGGTTGTCTCGTTGAGCGCACGCGCAGTTTCGGCAATCGTTAACGCATTGAGCTGATTTTCAGCAGCAGTCACCACCGCCGTGTAATATTTCTGCGCCTTGTCCAGTTTCCCAGCAGACAGTGCATCGCGCGCCTTGCCTGCATCTTCATCCAACTCAGCAATGAAATTGAGCGACACATCGCCCTTACGGAGCGCAGCGGCTAAATCGTCGGCCAATAAATTTTCGGCTTTCTCGGCAAGCTGCCGCAGATCGAAGTCGGCCAGATCGGTGGCAGATGCGGCGGCATGAACAGCCAGACCATCCGCTGCAATCGGAGCGGAATCACTCTCCCTTGAGAGCAGCAAAACGATGACGGGGACCACCATCAGGGCAAATAAAACGAGGGCGACAATAATGACTGGCTTCTTGTTATGGCTCATAAGATCTATCAATATGAATGACTAATTTAGAAGACAGCACGCCATCCGCAAAAATGCGACGTGAAAAAAATGAGTTTAGAGCAAATCTATCGCCGCTTCTTGCTTGCATGGCAGTTTAAAAAAAACACCCTTTCGGCAATTTATGCCAAAACGCACCGACATTCAGACTATTCTCATCATTGGTTCCGGCCCAATCGTTATCGGCCAAGCCTGTGAATTTGACTATTCCGGCACTCAGGCCTGTAAAGCGCTCCGCGAAGAAGGCTACAAGGTCGTCCTCGTGAATAGCAATCCGGCCACGATCATGACCGACCCCGAGTTCGCCGATGTCACTTACATCGAGCCACTCACAGTGGACGCACTCGAAAAGATCATCGACAAAGAACGCCCGGACGCCCTCTTACCGACGCTTGGTGGTCAAACCGGTCTCAATTTATCGATGGACCTGCACGAAGCTGGCATCCTGAAGAAATATGGCGTACAAATGATCGGTGCGAATCCGGCTGCAATTGAAAAAGGCGAGGCGCGCGATATTTTTAAGCAGGCGATGCTCAAGATCGGTCTCGACGTGGCTCGCTCGGAAACCGTGCATACATTGGCCGAAGCGCTCGAAGCAATCGACCGCACGATCGGCGACTTTCCAATCATTATTCGCCCTAGCTTTACGCTAGGTGGTTCTGGTGGCGGCATCGCCTACAACCGCGAGGAATACGAGAAGATGGTGCAAAACGGCCTCGACCTCTCGCCTACCACTGAAGTGCTCGTCGAAGAGTGCCTGCTCGGTTGGAAAGAGTACGAGATGGAGATCATGCGTGACCACAAGGATCAATGCGTAGTCATCTGCTCGATTGAAAATTTCGACCCAATGGGCGTCCATACCGGTGACTCGATCACTGTCGCCCCAGCAATGACGCTCACAGATAAAGAGTACCAACTGATGCGTGATGCGTCGTTTGCATGTATTCGTGAAGTGGGCGTTGAGACCGGCGGCTCAAATATCCAATTCTCCGTGAACCCTGCCAATGGGCGCATGGTCGTGATCGAGATGAACCCGCGCGTCTCTCGCTCTTCCGCACTCGCATCTAAAGCGACAGGTTTTCCCATCGCAAAGATCGCAGCAAAGCTCGCAGTTGGCTATAGCCTCGACGAGCTTCAGAATGATATCACTCGTGAAACACCGGCGAGCTTCGAGCCGACGATCGACTATGTCGTCACCAAGATTCCGCGCTTCACCTTTGAGAAATTTATCGGCGCGGACACGACCCTAACATCTGCGATGAAGTCGGTGGGTGAAGCAATGGCTATTGGCCGCACTTTTAAGGAATCCTTCCAAAAGGCACTTCGCTCGCTCGAAATCGGCGCCAAGGGCTTGGTCGGACCGGCGAAATTTGCAGAAAAGATCACCGATATGCAGGCCATACGCCAAGGCATCTCGATTCCGACCTGCGAGCGTGTCTTCTGGTTGCGCCACGCATTACTCAACGGTATGACCGACGAAGAAATCTTTGACGCATGCGCGCTCGACCCATGGTTCATTGATCAGCTTCGTCAAATCGTCGACATCGAAAATGACCTGCGCGCTGTCAGCCTAGCAAAACTTGACAATGACCTAATGAAGACCGCCAAGGAAGCGGGCTTCAGCGACTCGCTGATTGCAGATCTGGTCAACTCAAACCGTCAAGCTGTGCGCAAGCGCCGTGAGAAGCTTGGCGTGATGACCAACTTCCGCCTAGTCGACACATGTGCGGCTGAGTTCGAAGCACTCACTCCCTACTACTATTCTTCCTACGGCACAGAAAACGAAATTTCCAAGAGTGATAAGAAGAAGATCATGATCTTGGGCGGTGGCCCAAATCGTATCGGACAAGGTATTGAATTTGACTACTGCTGTGTGCATGCCTCCTTCGCGCTGCGTGAAGCCGGCTACGAAACCATCATGGTCAACTCGAATCCAGAAACCGTTTCGACCGACTATGACACCTCCGACAAGCTGTTCTTCGAGCCGCTTACCCTTGAAGACGTCCTCGAAATTTACACACAAACCGACTGCGACGGTGTGATCGTTCAATTCGGTGGCCAAACACCACTCAACCTCGCGACTGAGCTCGAAGCACACGGAGTCAACATCATCGGCACCTCTCCTTCGATGATCGATGCAGCTGAAGACCGCGACCAATTCCGCGACATCCTGAGCCGAATTGACCTCAAGCAACCAGAGAACCGTATCGCCAACTCGCAAGAAGAAGCCTACGAACTCGCTGGTGAAATTGGCTTCCCGATCCTGCTTCGCCCATCTTTCGTCCTCGGTGGGCGCGGCATGTTCATCGTCTATGATATGGACGAGATGAAGCAGATCATCCGTGAGGTATTCGATGTCGCACCGGGCACACCCGTACTGCTCGACAAGTTTCTAGAAGATGCCTACGAGCTAGATGTAGATTGCATTTCCGATGGCGAAACAACAGTGATTGGTGGCATGCTCCAGCACGTCGAATTCGCTGGAGTGCACTCGGGCGACGCGGCAATGGTCATGCCTCCGCACACGCTCTCCGAAGCCATACTTGATAAAGTCCGCGTCGCCAGCTACGCGCTTGCGAAGGAACTCCAAGTGGTCGGTCTTATGAACGTCCAATACGCGATTAAAGACGACGAGCTTTACATCATTGAAGTCAATCCACGTGCTTCCCGCACCGTGCCATTCGTCTCCAAGGCGATCGGCGTGCCACTGGCGAAACTTGCATCGCGTATCATGGCTGGCGAAAAGCTCAAGGATCTCGGTTTCACCAAAGAAATCATTCCTCCATACTGGGCCGTCAAGGAATCCGTCTTCCCATTCAATCGCTTCCCAGGTGCTCCGATTATGCTAAGCCCAGAAATGCGCTCGACTGGTGAAGTGATGGGCCTCGACAAAGACCTCGGTGTTGCGTTCGCAAAGTCGCAAATGGCAGCAAAGCCAGCACTCCCTGATACTGGCGACGTCTTTATCAGCGTTAAAGACTCTGACAAGGAGCGCGCAGTAGAAATCGCCAAGGGCCTCAGCGCACTCGGCTTTGGCATCCTTGCCACAGTCGGTACCGGCAAGCTCTTTAAGGATAACGGCATCGAAGTCAAAAACGTCTGCCGCCTGAGTGAAGGACGTCCGAACGTGATTGATTTGATTAAGAACAATAAAGTTTCGCTGATCATTAACACCCCGCAAGGCACGGTTCCTCGTCAAAATGAGAACGAAATCCGCACCGAAGCCGTGAAGCACAACATCTGTATCATGACGACGATCTCCGCAGCCTCCGCAGCCGTCGACGGGATTAAGTCGATTCGAGAAAAAGGTTATGAAATCCGTTCTATTCAGAGTTACAGTCAAGAGGCCAATCCGCGCTAACTTGAGTATCAGTTAGAAGAGTGAAATTTGCTTCCACTCTTCACCTTTCGCTCTTCAATCAATGAATACAACTTCCATAATAGCCCTACTACACGGTCCGGATCAATCCGGATTAGTGGCGAAAGTCTCTGGTTGGATCTTTGATCGCAAGAGTAACATTCACCATGCCGATCAACATAAGGATCAGGAGGCTAACATCTTCTTTCAGCGTGTCGAATGGACGCCTTCGGGTCAAATCGACGAAGAGGCGGCAGCCTTCGAGAAATTTGCGCACGATGAGCTCGGCATGGCAGTCAAAGTCGCTAAATCGACCGACCGACCTAAAGTCGCGCTCTTTGTATCGAAGATCGACCACTGCTTCCACGATACCATCCTACGCTTTCGATCTGGAGAAATGGCCGGCGAGCTCGCTTGTATCATTTCCAACCACGAAGCGCTAAAGGCCGATGCCGAAATCTACGGCATTCCCTTTTACCACGTGCCAGTTAACAAAGACACAAAAGCAACCGCCGAAGCACGGCAACTAGAGATCGTGCATCAGCACAATACTCAACTTGTGGTCATGGCGCGCTATATGCAGGTACTCTCGGATGAGTTTTTAGCCAACGCGGCCTGCCCGGTAATTAACATCCACCACTCATTTTTACCCGCATTCGCCGGCGGTAAACCCTATCACCAAGCTCACACGCGCGGGGTAAAATTAATCGGCGCCACGGCGCACTACGCAACCGCTGATCTTGACGAAGGCCCCATCATTCACCAAGACGTTACTCGGATCAATCACCGCAACTCGGTGTCTGATCTGATTCGCAAAGGCAAAGACCTCGAGAAATCTGTCTTCGCCCAAGCGATTCGCCTCCACCTCGATAACCGCATCCTCGTCTACCACAACAAAACTGTGGTCTTCGACTAGGCAGCTACGTTGCTGTTTGCAGTTGTCAGTTGCTGGCTGCCTCTCCCCCACTTTCTAACTCCCCGCTTCTCAAAATTTCACCCACCCTTCTTTCAACTTTTTAAAACCATGAATCATCCACAGAAAAAGAAACGTAACGATCCACTGATGCCAGAAGACAATGTAGTTGACGAGCGACACCTAGTCGACCTCGAAGACTCGGCAGAGATTTCTTTCGAAGATCGTGTCAATGTTTACTGGATGGAAAACAAGAGCTTTATCGCCGGTTGCATTACAGTGCTACTACTTGTGGTCGTCGGCTACCAGAGCATGCGTATCTTCAAGGATCGCGCTGAAGCGGCGCTGCAGTCAGAATATGCCACAGCTGATTCAGACGAAACACTCGCTGAATTCGCAACTGATAATAGCAGCAAACAAATCGGTGGATTTGCTGCCCTCAGTACTGCAGACATCGCGTATTCAGACGAAGACTACACGAAAGCACTAGAATTCTACACGCTCGCTGCCGCTGCACTTAAAGAGCCGACGCTCGCGGGCCGCGCCCAACTGGGTCTTGCCTTTGCCAATTACCAAAGCGGCAACACTGCAGAAGGCCTTGCCAAACTCAACGCAATCACAGCTGACAGTAACTTGGCCGAAGCCACACGCGCCGAAGCTGCTTACCACTTAGCAATCGAAGCAGACTCAGCTGGTAATTCCGCTGAATTTGAGAGTTTCGCCGCACAGATTAACAACTCTCCAATGGCGGGCCAATGGCAAGAACGTCTCAGCTACTATCAACAGCAAACGCAGTAGACTGTTAGAAAATTAATTCCCTAACAGCACAGCTCTTGGTAGCTGTGCTTTTTTGTAAAATTGAGCCCTATTTTTACGCCTTAAATATTCATTGTCCTTCATTCGCTATTTAAGAAACTTCGCCCTAATAAAGTGCCACATCTAGTGTGGAGCTCGCTAAGTTAGTGTATTTATAAACCACAGATGAACACGGATATTCTGAATGAAACGAACTATTAAATCCGTGTGCATCTGTGT
>JAFMDL010000015.1 GCA_017857255.1 Puniceicoccaceae bacterium
AATTTACGCCGCGCGGGCACAGCGTTAAATAAGTGTGCGACTTCGATTACGGTGCCGACAGGCATGCCGCAGTCTTTCTTTTCCAGCATCTTGCCGCCATTGATGAGGATCTCGGTGCCATGCTCCCAGTCTTTGGCCCGTGTGCGCAGGGTAAATTTAGAGACTGATGCGATCGATGGCAGCGCTTCGCCGCGAAAGCCGAAGCTGCAAACTTCGTTGAGATCACTCGCTTCACGGATTTTACTGGTGGCATGGCGCTCAAGACAGAGCTGTGCTTCGTCTGGCGACATGCCCTTGCCGTTATCTTCAATGCGGATGTAAGATTTGCCGCCGTTACGGAATTCGATCTCAATACGCGTGGCGCCGGCATCGATACTGTTTTCAACCAATTCCTTGACCACTGCGACTGGGCGCTCAATGACCTCGCCAGCGGCGATTTGGTTGGCGACTCGGTCGGATAATATGCGGATCGATGACATTGACAGTGTAAAAGCGCTATAATGTGAAACAGGAATGCTCTCCTGCAAAACAAATTGTCTGCATAAACGAGTTTACTTAGACGAAGTCTCCCATACGTTCGGACAAATTGCGGGTTGAGAACTGCCCATTTTCTTTAAACGACCTCACTCTAGCCAGATGCCAAACCGACTCTTCAAGGAGAATAGCCTTTATCTCAAACAGCATGCCGACAACCCAGTGGACTGGTATCCATGGGGCGAAGAGGCCTTAGCCGCTGCGGAAGCCTCGGGTAAGCCGCTATTGGTTTCGATCGGCTATTCTGCCTGCCACTGGTGCCATGTGATGGCGCATGAGAGTTTTGAGAGCGATTATATCGCCAAGCTAATGAATCAGCATTTCATCTGTGTGAAGGTGGATCGCGAAGAGCGTCCGGATGTGGACCAGGTCTACATGGAAGCGGTGCAAATGATCCAACAGTCTGGCGGTTGGCCTTTAAATGTCTTTTGTTTGCCCGACGGGCGACCCTTTTTTGGTGGCACCTATTTCCCACCAGAAGAGCGCGGGCAAGGTATGATTCCATGGCCGCAAGTGTTGATGCGTATTGCCGACCATTTCAAGCGCTCACGAGCAGAGTTGGAAGAAAATGCCGATGCGATTCAAAAAAACATTATGGCTTCCACTCTGGCAGCAAGCACAGGCGGTGCGCAGGGTGCGTGGGACAATACGTTGCTTGTTGACGCGGCAGATGGTATCTGTGGAACACATGACGACCAATACGGTGGTTTCGGTGGCGCTCCCAAGTTCCCGCCGTCGATGACGTTGAACTTTTTACGGTCGATTCGCCACAGTGCCGCACTTGAGGCAAAGCCGGAGCTTGGTGAACGGATTGATACGGTTTGTCATACGACCTTGCGTGCCATGGCGCACGGCGGGCTGTTTGATCAATTCGGCGGCGGCTTTGCTCGCTACAGTGTCGACCCACATTGGTTGATTCCGCATTTTGAGAAGATGCTCTATGATAACGCCTTGCTGATCGATGCTTACACGCGTGCGTGGCTCGATAACCAAGACCCGCTCTATGCGGCAGTAGTGGAAGAGACGATTGGCTGGTTAGAGCGTGAGATGCTTGCTGAAGATGGCGGCTTCTACGCCGCTTTGGATGCAGATAGTGAAGGCGAAGAAGGGCGCTACTATGTATGGACGCCAGAGGAAATTGACATGGTACTGGGGCCGACGCAAGAGGCTCGCGAAATCCGTTTGGCTTATAACATCACCGCCGAGGGTAACTTTGAACACGGTAGTTCGAACCCCGCACTCGTTGACGGCGATTTTGAACTGCGTGAGCGTTTGACAGTTGCTCGAGGAAAACTGCTGGCTCATCGCGAAGCCAATCGGGTACGCCCGGGGAAAGATACCAAGATTAGCACTGCGTGGAATTGTATGTTGATCCGCTCAATGGCAGATGCTGGATTCTATTTTAATCGTCCCGAGTGGTTGCAACGTGCACGTAAGGCGGCTGATTTCATCTGGGATCAGTTGACCCTAGAGCAAGACGGAGCCGTACGATTGAACGCGGTATACTATGAAGGTGCGGGTTCGCAGGTGGATGGTTTTTTGCATGATTACGCGCTCGCTGCTGATGCCTCCTTAAGTGTCGCAGCAAAGATAGATGTGCTCGAAGCTGGCGCGTCTGCGACTTATCAGGCACGTGCTCAAGCCTATGTAGACAGTGCTTTGCTCTGGTTTGAGGATTCACATGCCGCGGGTTGCTTCTTTACGGCTACTGATGTCGAGACACCAGTTGCGCGTCGTAAGGAATGGTTTGATAACGCCACACCGTCTGGCAATGCGGTGCTACTTCATGCCCTATCTGGTCTATATACATTGACTGGGGATGGACGCTATGAAGCGGCGCTCTGTTCGATACTCCCAGCCTATACAGATTATGCACAAAAAGTTGCTGCAGGTGTAGCGCATGCGCTTGAGGCTGCGACCACGCATGCTGTTGGTATTGTTGTCATTAAAGTGAAGGACGGGGTTTCCTTAGCGCCACTTCAAGCGGCTCTGGTGGACGCGCCATGGCGTCGGGTGTTTATTCAGTCTGCTTGTCAGATGCAGTCTGCTGAGTACCAAGTGTGTGTTGGCACTCAATGTCTACCACCGACTGATAGTCTGTCGGAGGTAGTCGAAGTGTTGTGAGTCTCGGCCTTTTTATTTATTCCGACGAATGTAGTTCGATCATCGGCAGTTCCCAGATGCGGTCGGTTTGGTCGGGCAGGGTAAATGCCGTTGGCCATTGACGGGTCAGGCTGCCGAGGGTTTTGGTGCTTTCAGAGCTCCATCCATGTTCGGCTATTTCCCGTACGAGGAAGCTGGCACCGCCTTCGGGCCTACGTGTGACAAAATAATATTTTTGAGTTTTTCCGTCGGGACTGATAGGCAAAAGTACTGCTGGATTACGTCGGAAGGAGAGCTCGAGGATTGTGCGACCATCGTCGCGCGCCGTGTCGACTGCGAAGCGTTTGTCGTCGCGTGTGTCTCGTCGATTACACCAAATGAGCTCAAAGTCTTGGCCTGCTTGTTGGAGATGGTTGGCGAGTTTTACAAAGTCGCCTTTGAAGTGCGGTAGACTATGTTTGATTTCTGCGATGAAGGCTTCAGATGCAATGGGAGCGGGTCGTGGTGGATCAAATAGCACGATTCCATAGCCGTGCAAGGCGACCTCCATATACTCTTTTTTGAATTCATTACCCCATGGGTTGTAGAAGTGCATTTCTTGGCGGCGATCATCGTAGCCCACAATGACACAGCCGTGCCCCATGCTACCAAACACGCCTGGTTTGAATGATATATAGATCGGGCCAGAGTCAACGAGGGCGTGCTGAATTGCAGGCAGGGTATCACCAATGAAATCGTCTTCAGACTTCCAATGCAGTGTGCGGCCTTCGAAGCCAAGCTTTCTCATGGCGAGAGCCATATCGCTTGGATAGGTGCCTTCGTTGGAGATGGACGACTCTGATGAGAGTTGCGCGATTTGGTCTTGGTCGGTTTTGATCCCGTGGAAGCCGGCGATCATTGCGGCGGATGCGGGTACACAGAAATTCCCTTTCTGTGTGACCATGGGCACGCGCTTGAGTTTGATCGCGCGTGGCAGTGTGGTGGATGTAGCGGTCTGTTCAACTGTTGTTTCTGACCTGACCTCGACGTTTTTCAGAGCAGTTTGGATGAATGCCTGGTCATCGATTGAGAGACGGCTCCATGGGATCGTGATGACACGTCCATCATCGCGTCGCATGCGCGAGCTGTTGGCGCTGGTATCGCTATCTAGTAGTTGGGCGCGCAGTTGTTGGCCTTCTTGACTAGTCCAAGTACGTAATGTATTAGGCGCTTTAGCGGTAAGTTGTGCGCCACACACAACGAGTATGAGGAAACGAAGGAACAGGCGCATGGATCAGTAGAGTTTAATGGGCGATCGCTGCGACGTTGGTTTGAAGATTGATCGCGCGGGCCAATGTATACTCAAAGACATTCGGGTTACCGTAATTGCTGACCCAGTTGAGATGTTGGCTGGCATCGTCATTTTGACCAAGGAGGCGGAGGTAAAGGCCAATATAGGTATGAGCCTCAGTTTCTTCAGCCGAGTTAGTGACAAAGCTGATAAGGTCCGACTCGTCAATTTTTTCGCTTAAATAGTCAATTACTGGGGCAGGCCATTGATTGACTGGCTTGTTTTTGTTGGCGTAGCGCAAGGTGGTCAGTGCATTTTCTGCATTG
Organism: Puniceicoccaceae bacterium; assembly: GCA_017857255.1. Lineage (GTDB taxonomy): Bacteria > Verrucomicrobiota > Verrucomicrobiia > Opitutales > Coraliomargaritaceae > Lentimonas. The sequence continues at coordinate 4,234 of JAFMDL010000015.1, forward strand.
CCAGTTTCGTGATACGAAAAATAAGCAATTAGCAGCGGGTATGCAGAGGTTTCACCTTTGCGTGAGTACATGAGCGAGGCTATTTTTGCAGACTCTGCAGCGGCGGAGAATTCACCTCGGCACATTTGAGTCCAGGCGAGTGATTCGTAAAAGAATCCATTCACCGGTTGATCCACAGTGGCCATTTGAAAGGAGGTGAGTGCGGTATCAAAATCTCCCAGATTAAACGCGGCAAGGCCGTGACCATTCCATGCGAAGGTATGGTTCGGGTAGCGTTTAATAATTAGATCATAGGAAGCAAGGGCATCATGGTGGCGCTCCATATCAGCATAAATCAAAGCTTGGCCGAGACGGGCAGAGAGATCGTTACTGTCGACTTCAAGCGCTTTGCCAAAAGCGATGAGTGCGTCGTCCGGTTGTCCGGCCTCAAGTTGAGCATAACCCTCAGACACAAACGAATTGTTACTGAGTTTGAAGTCGCTTCCAGTTTCTGCATTGAGCAGACTGAATGTTGCAACGATGCTGATGATAGAGAGTGAACGGGCGAATCGACTCATTGTTGAAGCTGAAAATCTATTGTCGGATGAACGCATAAAAATATTAAGATAGCATACATGGACGTGGGGACAATGCCAATTTTTAGGGAGCTTTCCAAAGTGATTGTTGGCAATGGTATATCTAAAAAACCGCCCATTTATAATCTTAATGTATGCATACTTGATGATTCCGGTTACGACTACCCACGTCACTGCGCTTCTGAGTTGAAACCTTGCGCCTGCGATGCATCGTGAAATGCACATGATAATCGAATTTCAAGAACTGCCACCGATCGGGACTAATGCGATTGCTCTGATTGAGCCAAGCCGTAAGGAGTGCGTCATCATTGATGCCCCGCAGGAAGCCTTCGCCTGGGCGACTGAAATTGCGCAGCAGCACGACTGTAAGATTGTGGCGTTGATTCTGACACATGGACACTGGGATCATATATTGGATGGCTATCAGTTCGTGGCAGCTGGCATTCCGACTTATGGACATATAGATGACACCGAGATGTTTGCAACGCCGGCCAAAATGGCGAGTTATGCGATCCCTGGGCTCGAGATGTTGCCAGTGCCGATTGATCATTGGATCAAGGCCGGCGATTTGCTCGACCTGTTAGGTGATCAGCTTGAGATCCGACATGTGCCTGGGCACTGCCCTGGCAATATCCTCGTCTATCTCGCTAGCGAGCAAGCAGCGATTGTGGGCGATGTGATTTTTGCTGGCAGTGTCGGCCGATATGATTTCCCAGGAGGAGACTTCTCTGTACTTGAGGAATCAATCAAGACCCAGATTTATACATTACCAGACGCGACTACAATTTATCCCGGACATGGGCAGACGACATCTGTCGGCCAAGAAAAGCGGAGCAACCCATTCGTACGCGCATGAGTATTGCTGATCCATTACATGGGGGATATATGCAGCGTGCGCTGGAACTGGCGCGAGGTGCATGGGGACAGACGCATCCGAATCCAATGGTGGGTGCAGTGATCGTTGAGGATGGGCAAATAGTGGCGGAGGGTTGGCATCATGCCGCAGGTCAACCACATGCTGAAGTGGAAGCCATGAGGGCACTCGGACGTAAGCCAAACGATGGTGCGACGCTGTATGTGACACTCGAGCCCTGCAGTACTTGTGGCTGCACTGGCGCCTGTACCAGTGCCATTCTCGATGCGGGTATTCGTAAAGTCGTTGTCGGTGCAGTCGACCCAAATCCCGAACATGCGGGTCAGGGTTTAGACATACTGCGCGCCGCCGGTGTGGATGTGGTGGCAGGCGTATTGGCGCAAGCCTGTACAGATTTGAATTTGATATTCAACCATTGGATCGTCGCGCAGCGTACGTTGGTAGCGACTAAGATGGCACTGACGTTGGATGGCAAATTCGCAGCGGCTTCGGGGCATTCACAATGGGTGACTGGAGAATTGGCGCGTGCCGATGTGATGCGCTGGCGACGCTATTTCCCTGCGATTGCTGTGGGTGCGAATACAGTGCTGCGGGATGATCCTAACTTGACGAGCCGGATCGACGACACGATTTGGTGCCCGCGCCGTTTTGTGTTCGACCGCAGCCTGAAGACTTTGCAGAGCAGCCAGATGCCGAAGCTCTATACCGATCCGTATAAGGGGCGCACCACGGTGCTATGCGGTGCTGGCGCGGAGGTCGGATTACGAGGCAAGTTGTCTGCTCAAGGCGTCGCTATTTGGGAGTTGCCGGAGGTGGGTGGGCATCTCGATTGGGAGGCATTCCTGCAGCGTTGTGCGGATGAAGGGCTTTGCGGCGTCTATGTGGAGACTGGGCCAACGCTCGCCTCAAGTATCTTGGAGCGCAGGCTGGCAGATTACGCATTTATTTATCAGGCACCAAAATTTATGAGTGATTGCGCGACGCCCGGCATTGGCACCGAAAGGGATACGCAAACAATGCGAGATGCTCTGAAACTAGGTGATGTGCGCCATGAAATATTTGGTGAAGATATACTAACGCGCGGTAAATTATTATAATATCTATGGATTAAAAATAGGTGTCTCTAGTGTGGAGCACGCTAAGTTAGTGTATTTATAAACCACAGATGGACACCGATGAACACGGATATTCTGAATGAAACGAACTATTAAATCCGTGTTCATCGGTGTCCATCCGTGGTTCTAAAAGGCATTGAATCAGACATTTACCGAACAGTCAGAGCTATTAAAATAGCACCGTTCCATATCCCTTCGAAGGCCTCGTTATAATGGTGCGAATTTAGCGTACTTCACACTAGATTGCTTTGCTAGTCGAAGATTTGACACGAGTAGGCCAGTTTTTGAGCCGATATGAGCTTACATCTGCTTGGTATGGTGTGCAGGACAGTGATCCGTCATTGGATTTCTTGACTTCTGCGTTCGAACCGCAAGCGTGCTCCATCTTTATGGCATTACCTTCCAAAGCGCCTCCTGAATTTAACCGTAGCTTTCTGCTGGATATCTCGGGTGGACTTGTATACCAGCAAGCTGAGCGATTATTTGAGGCTGCCGCTGTGACATCAGTTCAGTGGCAGAGCCCGATATTAGAGGGCACGGTACAAGGGGTGGATGACGTCTACCAACCGAAGCTTAATTTGCGCTCTACGGTGTTTGCGGTGAATCATTGCAATTGTATTGAAGGCCGCCGCCGTAAAGTCTGTGCACATGCGATCGCCATCGCGTTGCATTACCAAGCTCTGAAACTAGAGCAGACGAATGCAGCACAACCGCATCCTGATTTTGAACCAGAGCCTGAGCCTGAAGCGCCACATTCACTCGGAGTGCAATCCATTCAGCTGGGCGCTGAGGGCGACGCATTACGTATGCTGGTGTTTTTACCACCGAATTTTGAAGCTGCGGGTGAGCGTGATGCGATTATGGTGAAACTCGAAGCCGCAGCGGGGCGGCAGATTCTGCCATTGAAACAACTCAGTCCCTCACGCACTTATGTCGCGTCAAAGCCTCAGCAAGCCGCCCTTACTTTGGTCGAATCCTGGTGTGGTGGTAAGCTCGCCAGTCTATTGCAACTGACTGGCGGTCGCTTGCGTCGACTATTAGCTACCTTAGAGGGGGAGCCAACAATCTATTGGCTAAAAAAGCCGAATGCACCAATCGATTGGCAGGGTAAGGTACTTCCTGGCGTTCATGAGTTTCTACAAGCTTGGGATCCCAGTGAAGATGAGCAGGATGTAGTGGTTACAATCGCAGAGGAGCCCAAACGCCCGACCCTGAATGATTCGATTAGCCTCCGCGAGAAGTCAAAGCCGAATCCACGCCGAATGGCCGAATCGCGCATACAAAGTCGGTGGAAAGCGCGCGCTGGTGATTATCCAGTAGCAAACGAAGTTGCCGATGCGATGGAGCAATATCCGACAGATAAGTTGGTTGTAGATGGCTCGCCTAACTTTTTAGCGATTCGGTTACCTGCTGGTGGTGATTCTAATTTAATTAAGCCGTTACGTAACATATTAAAATCTGAAGGCTTCCTATTAGAGCCTACAAACCGAAAATGGTGGGTGCGTGATCGGCATAAGACGCTTAATTTCCTAGCAGCACACTGGAAGGCGCTCCGTGGTCAATGGGCTGCTGTCTTTACGGAGAGTTTTGAGGCGAAATTGGCGCATGTGGAGCTTTCCGAGCTCAATATTGAGACCAAAGAGACTGAAGGGCGTTTTGTGCTTGATGTGACTTTGGATCAAGGGGGCAGCGAAGCAGATTTGCGTCGCGCGATTGCCACCGGACGCAGTTATGTTGAGAGCGACGCAGCGAGCGCGAAGATCACATTATTGGATCAAGCGTCAGTCGAGCGTTTGCATGCGATCGAACGCTCTGTGAGTGGTCAAGCGGACCGTCCGTTTACGCCAAGCTTCTCGAAGCGCTTGGATACCCAGGAGCTGGTCGACGTGGAAGATTTGCTTGATGAGCTGGTTGAAGGGTGGCAACCGCCGCAAGCGTGGCAGTCGCGCAGTCGAGCGCTTAAACAAATCGCGGCGCTTGAGGCCGCACCGATTCGTCCGGCATTCGATACGATACTACGTAGCTATCAACGCATAGGTGTTGCGTGGTTGTGGCATTTGTATCGGCATGATTTAGGGGGTATCTTAGCCGACGAAATGGGTTTGGGAAAGACATTACAGGCATTGGCGTTGATCGAATGTATCCGCACAACAAATACAAATTCAATTCCTGCACTAGTGGTGTGTCCCGCTAGCTTGGTAGAGAATTGGATACGTGAAGCAGGGCGCTTTGTGCCCGAACTTAAGGTATTAAAACACCATGGCACTAAGCGTGCAAAGGAACCTGCTTTATTAGAAGAAGCAGATATTGTCATCACCTCGTATGGTACCTTGCGCCAAGATGTAGAATTGTTATCGACGATGGATTGGTCAGTAGTCGTTGGGGATGAGGCGCAGCATATTAAGAATCGTCGCTCACAGAATGCCAAGTCGCTCACGCGCCTTCACAGTAAAGGGCGATTCTTGTTAACGGGTACACCGGTGGAGAACTCGTTGGATGATTTGCTTTCGTTGTTCTCGTTTTTAATGCCTGGTTATTTGACCAAAGCGACGGGTAAACTCTCTCAGGAAGAGCGCGCCTGGCATGTGCAGCGCCAGACTCGGCGGGCAGCGGCTTATATTTTACGACGCACGAAGAAAGAAGTCGCACCAGAGTTGCCGGATAAGATCGAAAAGACCTTTTTCTGCGCACTTGGCTCGAAGCAAATGAGTTTTTATAATGAGACGCTCGAAAAAACGCGGCGTGAGATTTTTAATATGGAGATGGCAGGTGCCAATGCAGGGCGCGTCCAGTTTGCCGCCTTTACGGAATTGCTCCGCTTGCGCCAAGCTTGTGTGGATCCGCGAATAATTGACGACGCATTTCCAGCCGCTGATTCGGCCAAACTGGCCGCCTTCGATGAAGTGCTCGGTGAGTGTGTTGATGCAGGCAGCCGCATCCTTGTGTTTTCATCCTTTGTTACGGCGCTTAAATTGCTTGCGCAGCATTTGACCGAGAAGGGGCACAGATTCAGCTATCTCGACGGCAAGACAAGGAACCGACTCGAAGTCTGTGATCGCTTTAATGCAGATGAAAGCATTCCGGTATTCTTGATTTCACTCAAAGCGGGTGGCACTGGCTTGAATTTAACTGGTGCGGATACAGTGGTACACTATGATCCGTGGTGGAATCCTGCTGCGGAGGCGCAGGCGACCGACCGCGCCCACCGCATCGGGCAAGAAAAAGTAGTGACAAGCATTAAGTTGATCGCGGCGAATACCGTTGAGGAGAAGGTCCTCGAGTTACAGGCAAAGAAGGCTGAGCTGCTCAAAGAATTGTTTGAAGAAAGCGAAGCTGCGAATGCCAAGGTCAGTTTGGATGATATTAAGGATCTTTTGGCGTAATACCGCTTAGCTCCTTTGTTGCGCAGAAAAGCATCTAATATGAGCGATCGCTGCGGATATTCAGAACTTGCAAACACGGATGATGTGCATTGCATCTGCCTTTCCCTCTTCGCTCAGAGTTCATTTCTGGCCTTCCTCTCTGGTATTATTTGCTGATGTACTGCTTGTGTGATCTACGCTGAGTATTGTCCCATGTGGCATTCGTCCTAACTAAACCAAATAAAATAACCTAAAATTATGGAACATCTTAGTTTCGGTATCGTAGATATTGCAGTATTTCTTGCGTTCATATTACTCGTCCTTTCTGTTGGATTTTATAAATCTAAAGGTGAGAAAACTCATGGAGACAATGGGGCGGCAGATTACTTCCTTGCGGGGCGTGGCCTCACATGGTGGTTAATTGGATTTTCCCTAATTGCGGCAAATATTTCAGCGGAGCAATTCGTTGGTATGTCCGGTCAAGGTGCAGGCCTGCAAGGATTGTCGGTTTCTAGTTGGGAGTGGATCGCGGCAGTGACATTGGTCGTCGTTGCATTTGTATTGTTGCCGTATTTCTTGAAGACAGGGATTACGACTATTCCCGAGTTTCTAGAGGTTCGTTACAACCACTGGGCGCGTTTGTTTATGACGCTTTCAATGATGTTGATTCTGATTGGCGTGAGTCTGATTGGTGTGATTTATGCAGGTGCGCTGACATTGAAGGAGTTGATGGTTTCTTATGATATCATACTTTCACTGTCCGGATGTTGTTGGGCGTTGGGACTGATCGCTGCGGTGTATGTGGCCTTTGGTGGCTTAAAGGCCTGTGCATGGGCTGACTTAGTCCAAGGGACTGCGCTCATCATCGGTGGCGGTGTGATTACATACTTTGCATTTGATGCATTGGGAGCGGCCGATGTTATCAATTTGGTAACCTCTACGGGGGCCAGCGCAACCGTCGATCAAAGTGCTGGCGTCATTGATAAGTTCAGCACTTTAAATGAGCCCGCGATGCATATGGGAAGTAATCCTGCAATGCCATGGCCGATTCTACTCTTAGGTATTTGGATTCCAAATTTCTACTACTGGGGCCTTAATCAATATATTACACAACGCATTCTAGGGTCTGCATCACTGGCAGAAGGACAAAAAGGGCTAGTGCTGGCTGCTGGTCTTAAGTTGTTGATTCCGTTCGTAATTGTGATTCCGGGCATCATCGCTTTCAATCTTTACAGTAGTGATATGGAGAAGAATGCAGGTGACTATATGGCCGCATACAATGAAGCCATCGCAGACCCCACATCTACGACTGTATTTACGATGGATCCGAAATGGGTAGTTGGAAATCCAGAAAAGGCGCAGGAAGTTGAAGTATATAATGCGACTGTACTTGAGCGTAATAATGGTGTGGCTGGTGAATCGGTGGCTCTTAAAGCTTACAAATATGATTCGGCGCTAGGATTATTGATTACTCGCTTGATTCCTCAAAATGTCGGTATTCTAGGGTTTGTGGTCGCTGCCTTGTTGGGGGCGATTGTATCATCCTTGGCGGCGGTACTCAATGCGGCTTCGACGCTGCTAACGATGGATGTGTATCAGCGCTATATCGACCCGAAGGCGTCTCAATTCAAGCTGGTTTCTATGGGCCGAATCTTCATCGGTATCTTTGTTGTGATCGGCTGCTTTGTTGCGCCAATGCTGGTGAATCATACCAGTGTCTTTGACTTCATTCAGAAGTTCCAAGGCTTTGTTTCAACCGGTATTTTGGCAGTATTTATATATGGTCTGCTAAACCGCACTTCCGGCAAGTGGGCTGGTGTGCTGGGCTTATTGGCAAATCCGATTATCTATGGAATATTGACCACCAAATTCCCAGAGATGCACTTTTTATACAGTATGTCTTATTCGCTTCTTATAGTGCTAGCGATTATGACTGTTTATGGACTGATCTCTAAGCAAGAGGCCGTCATCTTTGAAACCAAGACCACGATGGATTTAACCTCTTCAAAGAGCGCACTGATCTGGGGTATTGTTATCTGTGTGGCGACAGTCGCTTTGTATGTAGTCTTCTGGTAGAGCTTAGTTGATCGTTGAATATATTTGCGGTCGCCTTCTTTTCGAGGGCGACCGTTTTTATTTCAGTGCTGCGTGGATCAGCGCGTTTATTTGCTGATGCCTCGAAACCATACGAACCAATACGGTAGACGACTCTTTGAAAGCGCTAGGTGTTGTGGCCCATATGCCACCCATCCGGAATACTCTAGCCGATCTTGCACCAGGTGGCACGCTCTAAAAGTGCTCTAGAATTTCGACTTCGTAGCCGTCGGGGTCGGTCATAAACGCCATCTTTTTGCCATCTTTGAATTTCTCGCGCCAGTTGCTTGGCCATAAATCGAGCTCAAGGTTTAGGCCTTCGAGCATTTCGCAATAAGCGATAATATCATCTACGCGGATGCAAGTGTGCACGAGATCTTCAGGTACTTTGACTTCGTAGTCGGGGGAGTGTGTCAGCTCAAGATTGTGCGCACTACCAGGAATTTGTAAGTGAGCAAGCTGATTGCCAGAAGGGGATTTGTCTGTGCGGCGCTGCACTTCAAAGCCGCAGGTTTGGCAATACCAGTCGATGGACTGATCGAGGTTAGAAACACGAATACGAGTATGATCAAAAGTTATAAGCATGAAGATGTAATAACCGAAATAGTTTGCCCGCCTCAAGTCTCAAACAAAGAGATGCTGAGATTGCACCATTCACCGATGCAGTAACAAATGTTATAAATTACGTACCACGGCTTTCGCTACCCCTTGTACACAGAGCTCATTGACAGGGTAGAGCTCTGGGTAAAACTTATTTTCTGCCTTGAGATAAGGCGGCTCACCCGGTTTTTGAATATAGCGTTTAAGAGTGGTTTCACCATCAATCAGAGCGGCAACAATATCGCCATCGTAGGCCTCGCGTGGTTCGATAATTACCATATCGCCATCGTAGATTTCAGCATCGACCATGCTTTCGCCGCGCACTTGAAGGGCAAAGCTGCGACGGCGGCTGGAAAAGCCAGCACTTTGAATGTCGACCTGTAGCCGACCGATTTCACCCGCTGGCTCAACGCGGTCGGGATAACCGGCCGCGATATCACCCACGATAGGAATGTCGACTACTTCAGTCGCATCTTCAGGGATCTCTAGCGCTTCAGGGGCGTCTGGACGATTAATTCGAAAAGTCCGGGCTTGGCCAGGGATACGCTCGATCATGTCCTTCTTCTCGAGCGCGCGGAGGTGGCCCATCACGGCATTCGTGCTTTTGAATTCGAATTTTTCCTGAATCTCGCGAATGCTTGGCCAGTAGCCGTTGCGCCATTCGTAGTGCTCAATGAAAGTGAGGATTTCTTGCTGCCGTGTGGTTAAATCTTTCATAGTGTTCAATTGTTTAGGTGAACGCGTGTACATTGTCAAGCCGTTGCTTGAAGTAGGGCGCTGACGGTCGAGACTGCGATGATTTGAGTTACAAAAACGTTGAACAAACTGGTTGGTGCGGTTTGTTAAGCAGACACTCAATGCCATTTTCAACTTTCCGATCTATTGCGACACTGCGAGCCCTCTTTTCTGTGGGTTTTTTAGTGTTGCTCGCCGCTGGTTGTGATCCGGTGGTAGAGCGCCCGCAAGCAGTCGTAGCGGCGATCCCTGCGGATGCGAAGGTCGCAGCATTTGCAGCCGGTGTCCATGGCGCTACTGTAGTGGAAACGATCCCCGGTGATCTGGCCACGCTGAATCCCTTGGTGAATGAGTCTGCCGCTGGTTCGGCTGCGATCGGTCGTATTTTGGATAGTTTGATTACTTTGGATTCAGAAACGGGCGCGGTGATTCCAAATTTAGCCAAGTCATGGGACATTTCGGCGGATAATTTACAGTACACCTTTCATTTGCGTCGTGGGGTGCACTGGAGTGATGGGCAGCCGTTTACAGCCGAAGATGTGGTGTTCACTTGGGGGACTTTTTTTGCCAAGGAGAGGGATCCAGTGACTGGTGAGCCACTGCGAACTGAGAATGGTACGTTCCAATACCGTTATAATTCGCGTTCTACCTTCGGGCAGATGATCAACGGCCAAGAGCCCCTGGTGGAGCTGTTGGACGATTACACTGTGCGCTTCACCACGCCGGAGGTGTATGCGCCATTTTTATTGTTCGGTGGTGGTGTGGAGCTTTTGCCCAAACACATTCTGCAGGGAGCCTTCGAAGACGGCACACTCATGGATCAATGGAGTGTGGATACGGCGATTCAAGAGCCATGGAAGATCGTCGGGTTGAATATGTTTGTGCTGGAGTCTTATCGTCCGGGTGAGCGGATCGTGTTTAAGCGCAATCCCAACTACTGGAAGATCGACAGCGCCGGGCAGCGTTTGCCCTATGTGGAGCGTATCATCACCAAAATTGTACAGGACGTAAATAGTAGTAATGTGGCATTTGCACAGGGCTTAACAGATTTCGAATCAATCGCGCCGGACAATGTGGCTTGGGTGAAGCGGGGCGAAGCGCGGTTTGATTATACGATTCTGGATATGGGACCCTCGAGTACTACTAATTTTATTTGGTTCAATCTCAACCCGGGCCAACGTGCTGACAATCAGCCCTACGTAGCGCCGCATAAATTCGCATGGTTTAATGATAAACGCTTCCGGCAGGCAATTTCGTATGGGATCAATCGCGAGGGAATTATTCGCGGTGTGTATTTCAATCGGGCCGATATTTTGCACGGCTATGTCTCGCCAAAGCGTAAGTTCTGGTACAATGATCAGATCCGCAAATATGGCTTCCTGCCGGATCGGTCACGCGCCCTGTTTGCAGAGTTGGGCTTTGAATACCGCGGCAAGGATCTATACGACGCTGAAGGCAATCGAGTGGCTTTTGCGCTGATGACTAATTCGAACAACGGTCTGCGGGTGGAGATGGCCACGGTGTTTAAGGAAAATATGGCGGCTCTCGGGATCGAGGTAGAGCTGCAGTTTCTGGATTTTAATACCATCATTAACAAGACCTCGGATTCGTTTGACTACGAGGCGTGCATGCTCGGGCTCGGCGGTGGTGCGCCCGACCCGTATGCGGGCAAAGATATCCTGATGAGCGGTGGGCGCTTGCATTTCACCAATCCGCAGCAGGCCGCGCCTAGCACACAGTGGGAGGCGCGAATCGATGAGCTGATGCGATCGATTGGGCGGCATACTGATGTCGAGAAGCGCAAGGCTGACTTCTTTGAAGTGCAGGCGATCATGGCTGAAGAGCAGCCGATGATTTTCTTGGTCAGTGCCAAAGATTTTGTTGGCTACCGTAACCGTTGGGAAAATATCCAGCCGACTGCACTTGGTGGCGTGACGTGGAACCTTGAATCTTTATGGGCGGAGGTGGACGAATGATTGCTTTTATTATTCGGCGCCTGTTGACCCTCATTCCATTGCTGTTTGGTATCACCATGCTGGTGTTTATTTTGATGAGCCTGGCACCGGGCGATTTTTTAACGCCAGTGCGTGCGCAGCGTGATGTGCCAGCGGAGTTAATTGCTGCGATTGAGGTCGAATTCGGCTTGGATCAGCCCTGGTATGTGCAGTACGTGAAATGGCTGGGCAATGTATTTGAGGGTAATCTCGGGCATTCGTGGGCATACAAATTGCCGGTCAGTGATTTGATAGGGCAGCGCATTTTTGCCACCTTCTTATTGTCGCTGTGTGCTTTTGTTTTTTCCTGGGCCATTGCTATACCGCTGGGGGTATTGGCGGCGATTTATAAAGATTCAATCTTTGACCGCATCGCGGCCGGCTTGGCATATGCGGCGCTATCGATTCCAGAATTTTTTCTGGCGCTGCTATTGGTTTTCTTTGCCGCGCAGACCGGTTGGTTTCCAATGGGAGGCGCGACTTCGATCGAATATGAATACATGAGCTGGTTTGAGCAGATGTTAGACCGCGCGCATCATTTGATTTTACCCACACTGGCGCTGGGGATTGGTTCCATAGCAAGTATCATGCGGATCATGCGAGCCAACTTTTTGGATACGATACGCGCTGGCTTTGTAACGACTGCGCGTGCCAAAGGGCAGCGCGAATTTATAGTGATGTTTAAGCATGTGTTACGCAATGCGATCAATCCGCTAGTGAGTGCCTTTGGCTTTGCTTTTTCTGGATTGTTGAGCGGCGCTCTGATGGTTGAAATTGTGCTGCAGTATCCTGGACTGGGGCAGTTGATGTACCAGTCGATTTTGCGGGAAGATCAATTCGTAGTACTAGCGGCGGTGATGATGGGCTGCACAATGCTAGTGCTAGGTAATTTACTGGCAGATATATTATTGGCGTGGTCGGATCCGCGGATCCGCTTGGAGGCGAAGAAATAACAGTATGTTTTGGGGAATGATCAAACAAGTGTTGAGACGTCCGCTGGGCCTAGCGGCTGCCGGTGTGCTAGTGTTGCTCTACCTGAGTGCCATTTTGGCTGATTTCCTTTCGCCGTATCCGACCAATTTGCAGGACCTAGAACGTACTTACCATCCACCTACTGGCTTCTTCTTTGCTGACGGCGCTTTACAAGTACAGGCGTATGAATTGGTTGATCCCAGTGAAGCGCGCTATGAGGCGATTGAGGGGCAGGGCTATCCTGTCGAGTTTTTCGGGCGTGGTTTTGAGTATCAGTTGCTGGGACTATTCAAGACGGATCGCCATTTATTGACGCTTCCCGATCTGGCGGGGCGGATGTACCTGCTCGGTAGTGACTCGACTGGACGCGATGTATTTTCGCGGTTGCTGTTGGGTGCCCGAGTGTCGCTCTTTATTGGTCTGCTGGGGATTACCATTACTACGTCGCTGGGCTTCTTGGTTGGTGGCTTTAGTGGGTATTTCGGTGGTCGATTCGACTTTTGTGCGATGCGCCTAGTGGAATTTATGATGGCGATGCCAGGTTTGTATTTGTTGCTCGCATTGCGCTCAGCGCTGGCACCGCATTTCGCATCGGATCAGATGTTTTTTGTGATTGTGATTATTTTGTCACTAATCGGCTGGGCGGGCACGGCACGAGTGCTGCGTGGTATGACACTGTCTATCCGTCAGCATCAATACGTCATGGCTGCTGAGAGTATGGGGCAAAGTTCCTTTATGATTTTGCGTCGGCACGTGTTGCCAAACCTGGTGAGCTATCTGCTTGTTGCGGCAACTCTGTCGATCCCCGGTTATGTACTGGGTGAAGCTGCCTTGTCGTTCCTCGGGCTAGGTATCCAAGAACCATCGGCATCGTGGGGGCTGATGCTTTCGCAGGCGCAGGATGTGAAGGTGTTTTATTTGAATTTCTGGTGGCTGCTTACTCCCGGCGCCGCGATCTTTTTGACTGTGATTGCCTACAATGTGTTGGGTGATGTGCTGCGCGATATTGTCGACCCTAATATGAAAACCCGCTGAGGCTGCTTGCTGATTGGTTTAAAATAACATTCGACCCCGCCCATCCAATCCTAGATGTTAAAGATCCCTTTTTGAGATGCCCGAATTACTTAAAGTTTCTGATCTGAAGATCGCCTTTCACTCGCGCGGTGAATCTAATCAAGTCGTGCATGGTATCGATTTTTCGATTGATGGCGGCGGTCAGACTGTGGCGATCCTCGGCGAGAGCGGTAGCGGTAAAAGTGTGACCTGTATGGCGCTGACACGTCTTTTACCGGAGTCGCCTAGCTGCACTGTAAGTGGTGAGGTTTTGTTTGAGGGCAAGAATGTTTTAGCCATGGACTGCGAAGCGATTCGGAATGTGCGGGGTCGTGGGATTGCGTATATTTTTCAGGAGGCATCTGCATCCCTGAATCCAGTGTTTACAGTCGGTTACCAGATTGCCGAGGCAGTAGAAATACACCGTCCCGACATCACCGATCTGAAGGCGAGAGTTATTGAGTTGCTTGAATTGGTCGGAATCCGTGATGCGGCGCAGCGCTACAACGCTTATCCGCACGAGATGAGTGGGGGTATGCAGCAACGGGTGATGATTGCGATGGCGCTGGCCTGCGAGCCCAAGCTACTGGTTGCCGATGAGCCCACCACTGCCCTCGATGTGACCATTCAGGCGCAGATAATTGAGCTGCTGCGTGAGATACGCCAAAAGCTGGGGATGAGTATTGTACTGATCACTCATAATTTCGGTATTGTTAAAGGGTTCGCCGATGAAGTGATTGTCATGTACCGCGGCGAGATCGTGGAACGGGGAGCTGTAGATGTCGTCTTGAATGATCCGCAGCATCCCTACACCAAGGCATTGATTGCCTGCATTCCTAGACTTGGCGCCAAGCAACGACGTTTGACCACGATTGATCAGGAAATGGCGTTGGATTAGGTGGTGGGCGGACTTTAAAGAGACACTCATACGCGGGTGCAGTTTGGTCTCAAATTCTGCGGAATTCGATTGACCCTAATTGGTGACTTGGCAGATACAAGTCGCATGGAAATTGAAACACCAGCCAATCTAAATAGCATCCCAACCGATGCTGAGACTACAGCAACAGGCCTCGCCTCTAATGTGCTCCAAGCAGGCACAGGCACAGAGGCGCCTGCTGCTGCCGATACTGTGACGGTGCACTACAGTGGCTGGACGACCAATGGCCAGCTGTTTGATAGCTCGGTGCAGCGTGGTCAGACAGCAAGTTTCCCGCTCAATCGCGTGATCAAAGGCTGGACTGAGGGGCTACAATTGATGGTGGTCGGAGAGAAACGCCGTTTTTGGATCCCCGCGGAACTTGCCTATGGTGAGAATGCTGGAGGTGGTCGCCCGAGTGGCATGTTAGTCTTCGATGTTGAGCTATTTGAAATTCAGAAAGCTCCAGAGCCACCTAAGACGCCAGACGATGTTGCCGGTATTCCTGATACTGCAGAGGTTCGCGAAAGTGGCCTTGCTTCGCGGGTATTAAGCGCTGGCACGGGTAGTGAGCATCCCACTAAGCAAAGTATGGTCACGGTGCACTACAGTGGATGGACGTTGGATGGTCAGTTGTTTGACAGTTCTGTGACGCGCGGTGAGCCAACTAGCTTTGGCCTCTATCAAGTGATTGCTGGTTGGACTGAAGGTGTGCAACTGATGGTCGAGGGGGAGAAGCGTCGTTTCTGGATTCCGGGCAAGCTCGCCTATGGTGATAATCCTCAAGGCGGCGCGCCCGGTGGCATGCTCGTATTCGATGTCGAGCTGATCAAGATTGGCCAATAGCTAAGGTAGAAATCCTATTTTTAAGCAGCCTTCCTTAGTTGGAGGCTGTTTTTGTATCGAGTGTTATGAACGCTTGAGTTTGAGCTCAGTCTATTGAAACTTATGCACATGAACAAATCACTTAGCTTTCTCGCCATTCTACTATATTCATCTTTATGTTTTTCGGGCTGTAGCTCGACACCGTCGGATACCAGCTCAGCGGCTGCAGTCGTCGACGCTACCGCTACCGCGATCACCCAGGCCCCCACGGAACCGATCGTAGCGGTAGAAACGTCTACCGCAACTGTAACGGTGGCAGCACCTGAGCCAGTTCCGGTTGAACCGGCACGCGTTAAAGATGTGCGGATCATTATGCATACCTCTGAGGGTGCAATTGAGGCGACTTTGTTAGCGACTAAGACACCACTGACTGTTGCCAATTTTTTGAACCTAGCGCAGCGGGGTTATTACGATGGCTTGAGTTTTCACCGCGTGATTCCAAATTTCATGATCCAAGGCGGCGACCCGACAGGGACTGGTCGCGGCGGGCCTGGTTATCGATTTGAGGATGAGATTCATCCGGCGCTGCGTCATACACGCGGTGGCTTGTTTTCAATGGCGAATGCTGGTCCCGGAACCAACGGTAGCCAGTTTTTTATCACGCATACTGCGACGCCATGGCTCGACGGTAAACACAGCGTATTTGGTAAGGTGACTCAGGGGCAAACTGTGGTCGATACCATTCAGCAGGGTGCAACGATTGAGAGTATTGAAATTCTTGATTCGACCGATGCATTGTTTACCCAGCAGGCGCACCGTATTTCTAAGTGGAATGCTGTCTTAATGGCCAAAGGTTTGTAGTGTTGTTATCATTGCAACGACTATTGGGGTTCGAGCCCAGTCGATATACATTAATCTAACATATTAAAGCGATGGAATTGAGTGTACTGTATGGGAAAGT
This sequence comes from Puniceicoccaceae bacterium, assembly GCA_017857255.1. Classification (GTDB taxonomy): domain Bacteria; phylum Verrucomicrobiota; class Verrucomicrobiia; order Opitutales; family Coraliomargaritaceae; genus Lentimonas. The sequence goes on from JAFMDL010000015.1 coordinate 20,310, forward strand.
CATTAAATTGATTGACCAGGCCAATGCTGCAGATCCCGTTACGATTGAGTACACGGGGCAGCAGTATCCCAAAGAAGTGTTGTATGCACAGCGCCATCTAGCATGGGTTTTACAATTACACCCAGAGGCTTCTGAATGTCTGCGCATTGCGGCAAAGACGCAGCATATTTGTCGCTGGGAAATTCCGCGTGCGGAGTATCCCATGAACCGTGCTGGTTATTTCAAATGGCGTGAAGGCTTGAAGCGTTTCCACGCTGAGCGTGCCGGAGTATTGATGGCGGAGGCTGGTTATGGCACCGATCATATCAAGCGTGTGCAGTCATTGAATTTAAAGCAGCAACTTAAGAGTGATGCGGAGTGTCAGGTATTAGAAGATGCGCTGTGCCTGACGTTCCTCGAGTTGGGGTTCGACGATTTGATTGCCAAATATGATGCCGATAAAGTTCTCAGTATTGTACAAAAAACCGCAGTAAAAATGAGTGATGCTGGAAAGAGCATGATCAATCGTATTAAGTTTTCAGCGCAAGGTCAGGCGATACTTGCTCAACTATAATGCAACTTAATTGCAGCAGTCCGCGACTCCAATGATAGTGCTGATAGTTCGTTTTGCGGTGGGTGTAGCATTGTTTTACTCTTAGCAGACTCACCGGGATTTGAACCCCGACTGAAGGAATCGGAAACCGTAGAGCTACCATTACACCATGAGCCTACGGGCCAAAAAGAAAGAGCGCAGCTTGAAAGCTGCGCCCTTTGCGTTAAGTCGTCTAGAAAATGATATTTCTAACTGTAGAAGTACTATGCTGCTCGTGCCTTCTTCTGCTTGCTGAGCTTTTTATAGAAGTTAGGGCCGTGAATATCACGCATCATCTTGCGGCGGTGTTCAACTGCCATTTTAAAGGCTTTCTTCTCGCCATATTTTTTGATCGAGAAAGAAGTGCATTTTTGCACACCTGGCTCTGGGCGCCAGCTGACCGAGTAGCATTCGTGCTTAGTGCCGTTCGGCCCAATCTTGGTCGTTCTAGATACGCCTAGTTCGCCGGTTGTGTTGCGCGAGTCGGAAACAACGATCCGGCGCTGACGTGGCTTTTTAGGAATAGCTTCAAGCTCATCGTTGAGTTCATCGCGGTAAGCTTTCGCGAGTTTTTGTGCCTTGCCCTTGCCGCCGCTTTTGCGGTCACTGAAGAGTTTGGAGTATGTTTTGCCGTTGCGATAGCCGCGGACAAACCAGCCGTGCGTAGAACCGGAGTCGATTCGGCTGATTCCTTTATTCACTTTGGAACGTGCCATGATGGTATGTAGGTTGTGGTTATTGGTTTTATGGGAAACGCAGTAGTAAGCGTTTAGAATCTTAAAATGTGTTACGCTAGGTGTAGAAGCTCGCGATAATAAGTGAAGTAATTGAGTATGTGCATACACGTGATTAATCTGCAAGAGAAACGTTACTAATTTGTATAAATAATTTAAAAAATTCCTTTAGTGGTATTTATTTTTGATGTCGAATGTAGATTTTATTGATCGAATTTACTGTATTTTAGCGGATTGAAGACGATAATACGTTTTAGTGAGGTGCAATTTTATGAGGTGTTTCACTTATAAATTAGGTAATAAGTTGGCTGTAATATGATTTGCCTATGGTGAGGCAATGCATAGCTTTCGCGTTATGAATAAGACTGTTGGGATCAAAATATGTGGCATGACACGCGCGGATGATGTCGATTTAGCACTCGCGCTGGGGGCTGACTATTTAGGTTTTATTGTCTATGCAGGTTCGCCTCGTGGACTGTCATTGGAGCATGCTATAGAACTGGCTAGTCGAGTGCCTGAGCAGCGCCGCGTGGTTGTGGATGTAGAATCGAGTGCGGATGATTTACAACGTTACCGTGACGCTGGATTTGCTCATTTTCAGGTTCATACGAATTTGCCAATTGATGAAGCAGACTTAGCGAGCCGTGCGGATATCATTTCTCGTGAGCGTTTGTGGCTGGCTCCGCGGGTGGCGCCTACAAATAGTTTTCCAGTAACTGCGTTGCAGTATGCCAATACGATTGTGCTGGATACTTATTCGGCAGAACGAGTTGGTGGAACCGGTCACACTGGAGATTTCGAGCGTTTTTCTAGCCTGCAGGCAGAACATTCTGGGACGCAGTGGATCTTGGCTGGCGGTTTATCGCCGACGAATGTAGTGGCCGCGATCGAGCGCTCAAATACAGAGTGCGTTGATATTAATAGTGGTGTGGAGAGCGCACCAGGCATAAAAAACCCGGAAAAACTGCGTGAGCTTTTCCGGGTTTTACGTGGCGAGTAAGTGTGTTTAAGCGCTTACTGAATCGGCTCGCGCCCGATAGTGCCGACTAATTGTTGTTGATAGTCACTAGCGCTGACTCGCTCGAGTTCGGCCTTGGCGGCGGTGAGGCGAGATTCAACTTGTAGGCGTTGGGCAACGCCTGTGTGCGATGACTTTGTCATGAAGTGATTGAGATATTCGACGTGAGCAGTCCATGTTTTGATGTGTTGTGTTTGCTGGCTTTCAAGACGTTTTTGATACCAGTCGCTTTTCAGCATCGATTCACGAGTAAAGAGGCTGCGCACTTCTTCAGATTCGAGACCTTTACCCTCGTATTCACCGTAGGCCATGATATGCAATAGGGCTTTCAATGGCGGGCAGGCTAGATCGATCGAACCATCCTTGAAGTAGTTCTCTGCAGCTAATTTGTGTGCGGCTTGGGTGGTTTCAATACCTACGATAAATGTCTCAACATCTTGTAGCTCTGGTTTGAGCATTTCTTCGTTAAGCACTGTTTCAGGATTATTGAAGACGCGACCGAAGAAGATACGCACAAATTTTGCAGTTATGCGGTAGCCAAGTAAGCTAGCTTTCACTATTTTACCATTGTGTTCAAAGTCTTCGACTTTTTCGAGGTAGCCGTGATTAAGCATCCATTGTGGATCGGTCTCCTTGGGGCGCATACGGCACCAGATCTCTGGTACGAGTAGGCTGACGTCGTGATCGACACGGTAGTTTGGACCAACGTAGCCAGCTGCCGTGATAAAGGCGGGTTGCTCAGTTGCTAAATAAGACACGAGCGCATTGTTCATGTCGTAGATCGGTAACAAAGCGTTGAATGGACCCTTGGTGAGCGCCCCTTCAGAGCCAGCACCAGTGGTCGAAGGCGACTTACCTGTGATCGATGCAATATATTCCATAAAGAGCTCAGGGAGCTCCATATGATGGATCGGGCTAAACATACACAGTGGTGAGACACCAGCGTCTGGCTCGGCTGGATTGTTGCGACGCCCAGGCAGCACGGAAGTGACGGGGCGGAGCAGTGGTGATTGCGAATCTTGGCGGCGGTAGAGACGTGAGCTCAGGTCTGCCAAGTAAAGGCCACGCCGATCTTTGATATCCGGGCGGACTTGCAGATAGCGCGGGTTTTTAGTGGGCTTGCCGTCAACAATGCGAGGGTATGCAGGAGTCGAGTAGTAATCGCTATGTGGGCGCTCGACGAAATTGGTGACCATGTCTTGCATCGGCTGTGTGTATTGGCCAAAGCGGATAGTGTTTTCGATTTCGTTTTTACCATGTTCTGCATCGAGTGGTTCGTAGTTGCTAAGGAAACTTCCGTCAGAACTGAGGTCTGCTTCAGCTTGTTTGTCGTAGCCACGGATGATCGCATCGTCAGGGCGTTGGAAGAAGCGGTATTCGCAATTATGTACGAATTTGGAAGAGGGTGCAGTCCACTCAGGTGGGAGGCTCTTGATGGCACTGGAGGGTGCTACGACTGACGCGGTAATATCGTCTTCGAGCGAGATTTTAGTGGCTGGCATAAAGTCCTTACGCAGGCCGAAGGTGCGCCACGAACCATCTTCAGTGTAGCCGATACGCAGGTATTGTGTGAGCATCGGATTGCCTCGGTAGCGCAGGATATTGCCGTGCTCACCGTTGATTAGATCCACGCTAAAACGCTTACGCCAGTCATCGCCCCAGTCTTCCTTATAGAATCGTTTAATGATGAGGACGAGTTCTTTGACTTGTTGCGGAATGTCCCGGACCCATTGATTATATGTATCGCTGAAATCGGCAGAGGGGGTGAGTAGCTTGACCACAGAACCGAGCGAGCGTGCTTTGCTAAGGATCGAGCGAGAGTTGTCATGGTGTGCCGACTTATCTGCGAAGCGCTGTCCAAAGTCTTTGCCGATAATTACTTCAGCTAGGTCGAAGTCTTTGACGAAGTTGCTCACAAACACTGGGCCAGTAATGATTGCGTCGGTGATGGGTTTCGAGATCTCGGATTTACCACCACCAGAAACAGTGCACGGCTTGTGGCACACACGGCTTTCTGCAGTGTGCCCAACCAGGCGCCAGCGACGGCCTTCTGCTGGTTGTATCATTTGTACCTTGTAGCCAGATGGGAGCACATAAGTGATGTTTGGTAGGAGTTTGATCGCTTGCTCGGTGCCGTCCTTGGTCCAGCTAATTTTCTGAATATTCAACTCGAAGCGCGCATCCTCCGGAACGTATTTGATCGTGCTGTAGTTTTTATCGACAGCATATCCTTCAGACTTGAGGTCGATACGGTCGCTGTAACGCGCTACGACGCCTTCGAAGGTGTGGTCGACATTCTTGAAGACGTTGCTTAGCTCGAAATCTTCACCCAGATCGTAGCCAGTAAATGCCAGTGTGCCACCCGCGTGCTCTTCTTCGGCAAGTCCGATGAGATTGGCTGAGAAACCAATTTGGGTTTTCACTTCTTTTTTGCAGTAGCCGAAGTAGTTATCAGCGATGGCCGTGACGACACGGCCAGATGCATCGCGACAGGTAATCTTAAAAGCGCCACCGTCGTTGTAAATTTCATCGTCTTTCTCCCAGCACATTCCGTCACGCTTTTGGCGGTCAGTGGCGTCTTTGATGTTAGGTAAGCCGAGTTCCTTTTTGGTAGTGCCCATGAGGTGCGGTGCCAGAATGACGCATCCGCTGGTCCCTGTCCAATGAGCAGGATCGAGGCCTGCATCGTTTTCAGATACAAATGGATCGCCACCATTGCCGAAAATAGATTCCACAAAGTCGAGATTGCTCACCATATTACCAGGAGCGAAGAAACGCACTTCCATCGTCTGTTGTTTAGTAAAGCCGTCGACCTCGGGCACAACGACTGGACGGAGCAGGAGAGAGACCCATGATTTTGCCGGCGCTTCCTCGTTCGCCAAGAACGGTAACGTTGTGAGTGCGTCTGGCGCTGTCGTGAGTGCTTTCCTAAGTAAACGAGCAGCGGCGAGTTTAGGCACCGCTTTTTTGTCATTAGGGATGGGTAGGCCACCTTCTGCAACGTGGAAGACTCCCTTGGTAGTACGACGGTCACTTTTTGGGTTGTGTAATACCCCCTGCTCGATGCGGTAGGAATCAATAATATCCGAGGAGAAGTGATCCCCTTTTGCGGGTAGAGAGAGCGTCCGTGCGACACCATGGCGATCCAGGATCAAGGTGTCATTGGGTAGATGTGGCATCTCCGACAAGTCCAAGTCGGAGAAATAATCTGCAATAAAGCTTTGCAGCCTTTGGTCACAAGGCGGGAGATAGTCAGCCAACAGGCGCGATTTCTCTTGATAACTTTCTAACAGTGATTTGCTCAGCCCAAAAAACTCAGAGTCAGCGAGGTCACCAAAAACAGGCTGGCCTATGGATGTCAGCTTTAAGTTTACATACTCGAGTAACGACTGATGGTCATATGTGGAGTCTGCGGTGTCTGGATCTAGGCCTAGTTGTGTTTTGAAGTCCATTCTGAATTATTTTTGATTTCTAATTAATTAGAGTCCTCTTATGAGATGAGTGTTCGAGGTCTCTTTGCTCTGATTAATAACGCTTTAACCAATATGAAACTGGAGTCACTTTCACTAAGTTCAAGATTATGTAATTAATGATAAGAACACCTAATTTTGGGTCAATATAATATTAGATCGAAATGGGCGAGTAGGTTTCTCGAATGAAGCCGTGGCTAGAAGTTTAAAAAATGGCCATCGCCAGAGTCATAAAAACAGCAGCAAAACCCGCCAACTGAAGCTCATTGAAGATTTATTTATGCTGAGCCACTGAAAGGCAACGCTGAGTCGATGAACCGGGCTGCTGGGTGGATACGATGCGGAACGCTTAAGTCATTATTTATAACCTATAAAAAACTAAATTAAGATGAGTGAACTAAGCGTCTGGAATGCCTACAATCGTTTTTTAGGTCAGGTCATTGCCTTTCGATTGGGGAGGGCGAGGCGCAATGTGAAGCTACCGTATATGTCATGCCGCGGACCAGCAAAGCTAACTCTGCGTATGGGCGGCGAGCATGCGCAATCGCTTCGTAGTCACACGCAGCTTGCTTGGTGAAGCTATCGACAATGAAAAAGTTAGAGCCTTACGCCATGTAGATCTACACTTAGTGGCGTAAGGCTCGGGTCGATTGCAGTCAAATAATTTGAAGGGCTTCGAATGCCTCTTTCGCGAGTGTAGCTTGGAGCTCGGCTTGCTCTGGTTGAGTAAGATCTTGGTCGTAGCTTGGAATCATCGCTTTCATTCGCTGATGGCCTGCATCGGTACTAAGTGTATCCGCAAAGCATTTTTTGATGACCTCAAGAATGATATTGGTAGAGACAGATGCACCAGGCGAAGCGCCCAATAGAGCTGATATAGTGTGGTCGGAACTTGTTAGGACTTCAGTGCCAAAGTGAACGATACCCGCATCGCCGTCTTCTTTTTTGATCGCTTGTACGCGAATGCCAGCGTCGATGAGCTGCCAATCTTCAGTTTTTGCATCAGGGTAAAAGTTGCGCAGTTCGCCGAGGCGGGTTTCCATACTTTGTGTACCTTGCTGCACAAGATAGCGAACCAGCGGAATATTGTGCAGCCCAACTTTGATGAGCGAACCGATATTATCGATGCCAATGGAGCCTGGCAGATCGAGAAAGCTACCTTTTCTATGGAGAAACTTTGTGGTCCATGCTGCGTATGGGCCAAACAAGAGTGCTTTCTTTCCATCGATGATACGGGTATCAAGGTGAGGAACTGCCATCGTTGGCGCTGCGCCTGGGGACATGCCATAGACCTTGGCAGTGTGTTGATCTACCAATTCAGGTTTTTCAGAAATCAGCCATTGGCCGCCAATCGGGAACCCACCGAAGCCTTTCGCCTCGGGAATACCGGATTTTTGCAACAGTGGCAGGCTGCCACCTCCAGCGCCAATAAATACAAATTTGGCACTGGTGGTAAAGCTGCGCTGAGTCGCGAGGTCTCTCACACTGACCTCCCAATTGCCATTACTTTTATTTAGGTCGGTTACGCGGTGTTGGGTGGCATAGCCACAGCCATCTTGCTTGCCTAACCATTCGATGAGTTGTGTGGAAAGTGCACCGAAGTTGACGTCAGTGCCATTTGGCATACGTGTCATCGCGACTGGTTCTGCGGGGTCGCGGCCTTCGAGGATGAGGGGTGCCCATTCACGGATGGTATCGTAGTCCTCAGTGTATTCCATCTGTTTGAAGAAATGATGTCGGCTCATTTGTTGATGGCGTGAGCGCAGGAAATCAACTTGTTCTTGGCCATACACAAAGCTGAGGTGTGGCACTGGATTCACAAAATCTTTTACCGAGTCGACCATACCAGTGCGTGCCGCATAGCCCCAAAACTGTAGGGAATGCTCGAACTGATGGAATATTTCAATCGCTTTACTGACGTCGACTTCACCATCGGGTCCGTAGTCTGGAGTATAACTTAGTTCGCACAGACCTGCATGACCCGTACCAGCATTGTGCCAGCCGTTGGATGCTTCTTCCGCCAGTGCATCTGTCATCTCATACAGTTGGATGCGCAGGCTTGGGTCTAATCCTTTGAGGACAGCGCCTAAGGTGGCAGACATAATTCCGCTGCCAATTAAAATAACATCAGGGTTTACGATATGTTTTTCGCTTTTCATTTTAAGCAGTTTTTATTTAGACGTAAGGTTATTGAAGCGTACTTTTGCTTCTGCCCAAGGGACTTGATTTTCAGGATGGAAGCGTTCGACTAGCGACGAGTTTAGGACGATTTCTCGACCTGCCGAGACATCCGCGATCACCCCGTCGGCGAGCATTTGTGACATAATGTTGCCCAGCCCTGTCGCTTCAACTGGGCAAGCTGCGACTGAAATGCCGATGGCATTAGCGGCAAATTGATTCAGTAGGTACTCTTGGCAACCGCCGCCAACTATGTGTAAGGTCTTAGGCTTTTCGTCGACGTGCTGGATTAGGCTTTGCCACACCTGACTGTAGCGAAGTGCGAGACTTTCATAGATGCAGCGGATAATTTCTCCTTTAGTTTCAGGCACAGGCTGGCCAGTCTCATCGCAATATTCTTGGATCTTTTCTGGCATCCTCCCAGTCTCAATAAAGCGTGGATCATCCGGATTAATGAACGAGCGAAATGGTTCTGCCTCATTTGCGAGTGCTGCCATCTTCGCGTAGGGAACATCCTGGCCTTCGTTTAGCCAATAACGTTTTGATTCTTGAATCAGCCACAAGCCGCAAATGTTTTTCAGCAGACGAACACTGTTATTGACTCCGATTTCATTGGTTAGGTCATCAGCGAAGGATTGTTCGTTGATCACTGGCTGCTTTAATTCGAGCCCCATGAGTGACCAAGTGCCGCTACTAAGATAAGCAGGGTGGGTTGCTTTACTAGGTACCGCGGCGACTGCGCTCGCAGTGTCATGCCCTGCAACTGTGATGACTTTTGCGTTGGTTAAACCCGTTGCTGTGGTGACCTCATTTCGGAGTGAGCCGAGTGCCGTGCCTGAGTCGGTGATCGCTTTGAATAGTTTTTTAGGTAGCCCGAGCTTTTCAATCAGTTCGTAGTCCCAGTTCTTCAACTTCGGGTTGTAGAGTTGTGTGGTACTGGCAATACTGCGCTCTTGGGTTTTGTTACCGGTAAGCCAATAACCGAGTAAGTCGGGTATAAATAGCAGGTCTTCGGCATGTTCGAACACCGGATTTTTGTTTTCCACTTCAGCGAGCAATTGATAAAGCGAGTTGAAGAACATAGATTGAATGCCAGTGCGCTCATAAATCTCTTTCTGTGGTACTTTATTGTAGGCCACCTCCATCATCTTATCGGTGCGGCTGTCACGATATTGATAAGGTAGGCCTAATAAGCGGCCATCGCTGTCGAATAGACCGTAATCGACACCCCAGGTATCAATACCAATACTAATCACACTGTCGCCGTATGTTTCGGCAGCTTTTTTTAGACCTTGTAGTATATTCTGATAAAGAGAAGTGATGTTCCAGTGCCAGCCACTGGGTAACTCTACAGGTGTGTTTTCGAAGCGATTCAGCTCGTGAAGTTCGATGCGCTTACCGTCGAATTCACCCGCAAGAACACGGCCACTGCCAGCTCCCAGATCGACTGCTAAATATACTTTATTTTGGCTCACAATACTTAGATGTGTTGAAATTATTCTGCGACAGTGACTTTGCACCCGTGGCGCCTGAGGGCATCCACACATTCGGTGGACGCACCACTGTCAGTAATGATGTGGTGTAGATTTTTGAATTCGGCGAAAAAGTATTCCGAGCAGGTATTAAGTTTGCTTGAATCAACCATCAGTACCACTTCCTTGGCAAACTGAACTAAGATTTCCTTGAAGCCGGCTTGTTCTTCAAAGCCTTCGCTCGCTCCGCGAGTAAGGTCGAGGCCGATACATGAAATAAATGCGATGTTAATATGGTGACGTTGCAGCGTTATGTAGCTATCACTGCGGGTGAATGTTTGCGTCTTAGGGTGGTAGCGACCACCGGTTGAAATCAGCTCAATGTTTCCTAGGTGGGCAATATGCTCCATTACTGCAAAGGCATTAGTGACCACGCGGTAGGGCAGGTCCGGTAGTGAAGAAACGAGCTGAAAGGCAGTCGTGCTACTGTCAAACGCATAGGTTTTCCCAGGTTCGATTAATTCGAGTGCGACTTTGGCAATCGCTTGTTTGCGATCGACGTTGAGCGCGCGCCGCTCAGTAAACGACTGCAGGAGTGGGCGACCATTTAGGCTGCTCGCACCTCCATGTACTCGAGCGAGTTGGTTGTTGTCCGAGAGTATTTGTAAGTCGCGACGAATTGTTTCGTCAGTACATTCAAATTTCTCAGCCAGATCTACTGTGCGCGCAGTTCCCTGTTCTTCAAGGATTTGTAGGATTAGTTGGTGTCGTTCTTGAGCAAGCATGATGTACTGTATTTATAAATGTGTTGGAAAATCTTTGTTTTTGCAAGATATATGTTGACTTATGTGGTTTTTATTTGGATTATAAAGATATTCCAACATTTTCCCAATTAGATCAATATGAGTAACCAACTTTTAAATCGCGCTCGAGTCGAACAGTTAGTTCGTGCTAGTTTGCAGCGCAATCCAGTTGCTAAGAGTGCGCTGAACCCAGCGGTTGGTAAAAATCCATTGGTTGTGAATATTAGTGCGCGCCACTGCCACTTGTCACAAGAGTCGGTCGAGGTGCTTTTTGGTCAGGGGTACCAGCTCACTCCGATGAAGGATCTCTACATGGATGGGCAATACGCAGCCAAAGAGTCGGTGACGATGATCGGGCCGCGAAGCCGTGTGATATCTAATCTTCGAATTCTTGGACCTTGCCGTGATTTTGATCAAGTGGAGCTGGCTTATACAGATGCGATTTCACTTGGTTTTAAAATACCGGTACGAAATTCCGGTGATATCGAAGGCACGCCTGGTTGCATGTTAATGGGGCCTGCTGGTTTCCTTAAGATGGACAAAGGAGTGATTCGCGCCGCACCTCATGTACACATGGCACCCGAAGACGCCGACTATTATGGAGTCGAAAACAAATCATACATGAAGCTCCGCGTTGGTGGTGGGGTCGGCGTTACATTCGACAACATCTATGTACGTGTCGATCCGTCTTTTAAACTAGAGGTGCATATCGACACCGATGAGGGCAACGCATGCGGCTTCAGCAGTGAGACGCCCTGTGAACTCATTAAGTAAACAACTTTCATTTCAACACACATAACCATAAACTAAAAATATCATGAGTGAATCCATCGGATTGGTAGAAACAAAAGGCCTCACTGGCTCAATTGAAGCAAGTGACGCAATGGCCAAGGCAGCATCAGTTAGCCTTGTAAAGCAAATCTCTATAGGCGGCGGCTTTTTGACCGTTCTTGTCAAAGGAGATGTTGGCAGCGTTAAAGCAGCCGTCGAAGCGGGTGCTGAAGCAGCAAATCGCGTCGGCGAGCTCGTAGCATCGCACGTGATCGCACGTCCTCACGAGGACCTGCTTAAATACTTTCAAGCATAACCCTAAAGGGAGACAAATATTATGGCTAAACAAGCAATAGGAATGATCGAGTGCAAGGGCTTCGTATGCCTCATGGAAGCATCCGATGCCGCACTTAAATCAGCTGACGTTACATTAACGGGCTGGGAAAAAATCGGAAGTGGTTTAGTGACTGCTTTCTTCACGGGCGATGTCGCTGCCGTAAAGGCCGCCGTCGAAGCAGGTGCGGATGCAGCTGGTTCGATGGGTGAAGTGATTGCCGTACAAGTGATCCCTCGTCCACACGACGACTTATCGAAGCTCGGTAGCTGGATCGGATAAAATCAAATAACTTCTGAACGTACTTTTGTGTCTAGCACGTTCTTTATAATAAAAATCTCGTGAAGATCCTAATCGCCAATCTTGGTTCCACCTCCTTCAAGTATCGTCTTTTTGAGATGAGCGATACTGTTGCCACGCTACTGGCAAATGGAGGTTTTGAGCGTGTGACTGAATACACTGCGTGTATTGAGGAAATGCTCGGGTCATTGGTGGGCGAAGGGCATCTTGAATCCGGTCAAGATCTGGATGCGGTCGGTTTTAAAACCGTCCTCGGTAAAGATCTCAGTGGTTGTGTCACTGCGGATGAGCGCGTCCTTGAAGCCTTAGATGGCTTCAAGGAGGTTGCTCCCGCGCACAATCCCGCTTATGCTGAAGGGATTCGCTGCTTCGCGAACAAGTTGCCTACAGTGCAGCGTGTCGCTCTTTTCGAGACCGCTTTTTTTCAGTGGGTCAGCGATGCATCAACCACGTACGCCATTCCAAAGGCTTGGCGTGACCTTGGTATTCGTCGCTACGGTTTTCATGGTGCGAGTCATAAGTTTATTGCCGAGCGTTCTGCTGAATTGATCGGTAATGAGGTAGTGGCCGAGCGTGCGCGTCGCCTCTATGTAGATGGCCCGGGTGATTATACGGGCGCACCTGTTCGTGTAATCTCTTGCCACCTTGGTGGCAGTAGTTCGGTCGTTGGTATTAACAACGGTGTGGCAATTGGTTCTAGCATGGGCTTTAGTCCGCAAAGTGGGCTACCACAAAATAACCGAGTTGGCGATCTAGACTCTATGGCGATCCCTTACGTGAGCAAGATACACGGTCTTTCTGTTGAGGAGGCCGAACGTCAACTCAACAAGGAGAGTGGCCTACTCGGTCTCTCAATGGTGAGTAATGATGCACGTGATATTCGCGAGGCTGCTGCTGGCGGAAATACAGATGCTCAACTCGCGATTGATGTATTAGTTGATAGCATCCGTCACTGGGCAGGCTCTTTCTTTTTCAAGATGGGCGGTGCTGAAGTAATTTCATTCACAGCAGGTATGGGGGAAAACGATCCCGAACTACGTGCCGCTGTCTGCGCAGGCCTTGAAAGTTTAGGCGCTAAAATTGATGCCGAGCGCAATGCAAAAACTATTCGTGGCGCCGAAGGCGTAATCAGTACAGAGGATTCGGCGATCAAGATCGTAGTCATCCCAGCCAACGAAGAGCTCGTCATTGCTCGCGAAGTATATCGCAACGTTAATGCCAGCTAACAAATTTCCAAACAAATCATAATTCATTCAAATCAACCCAGATAATATCATGGCAAAACAAGCAATCGGAATACTCGAAACTAAGGGCCTTGTCGCTCTTGTACAAGGCACAGACGCAATGCTGAAATCAGCAAACGTTGAACTCACTGGCCCAATGAAAGGTGTCGGCAGTGCACTTGTCAGTGTCGTCATCACCGGCGATGTCGCAGCAGTCAACGCTGCGATTGAGACAGGTGCGGAAACCGCAGGTCGCTATGGCGAAGTGGTCAGCGCTCACACGATCGCTCGTCCAAATGACGACGTCGCTACTATCGTTCCTGCCCTCAAGACTGTCACTAAACGCGCATCTAAGTAAATCCGATGTATTTAGGAACTGTCATAGGATCCGTCGTTTCGACGAAGAAGGATGAAAGCATGCGAGGGCGTAAGCTCTTGATGATTCGTCCGATGCTGGTTGATCCAGAGGATTCCAGCAAATTCAAACCCGGCATGAACACGATTGTCGCGATTGATACATTGGGTGCTGGCGAAGGCGAGCTCGTGATGTTTGCACAAGGTAGTTCTGCTCGTCAGGCCCATGGCTTAAAAGCCCTGCCAGTTGATGCCGCAGTGGTCGGTCTAGTGGATACCGTCAGCATCCTTGGCGAAAAAACCTACGAGGCAAAAAACACATAACCTGTAACGATAAGGATTTATAAATGAGTCAATTGAATGAAGCTGCCATTCGTAGTGTTGTGAGTGAAGTACTCTCTCAAATGCAATCTACTGGCGAACTAGCCATGCCAAACATACAAGCGCGGCCAGGTAAGCACGGTGTCTTCGACGATGCCGAAAAAGCGGTGATTGCTGCGCGTAGTGGTTTTGAGCAGCTCCATAAAAAAGGCTGGGCGGCGCGTATTAAGATCATTGAGCTCGTTAAACAGATGTGTGTCGACAACGCGGAGCGTTGGGGACAAATCGAGTTTAATGAGACCAAGATCGGTCGTCTAGCGCACAAGCCCTTGAAGCTTCAAGGTGTCAAAAATGTACTTGGCCCTGAATATTTAACGCCTCAAGGGATGAGCGGTGATTTTGGCATCACCATGGATGAGGCTGCGCCTTGGGGAGTCATTGTAGCGATTACGCCATTGACGCACTCAGTCCCAACAATTGCCGGTAACATTGTCAACATGGTGGCTGCGGGTAACTCGATTGTTTTCAACCCGCATCCAGGTGGTGCTGCGGTGGCTGCACTCGCCATTGATGAATTCAATGAAGCGATCAAAGCGGAGACCGGGATCTCGAATCTGCTCTGTACCATTGAGAAGCCATCGCTTGATTCTTTTAATGCGCTCTGCACTCACGAGGATGTTAATATGCTTTGCATCACAGGTGGCCCGGGTGTCGTCGACGCAGCCATGAAGACCGGTAAGCGTGCTATCTGTGCAGGGCCAGGCAATCCGCCGGTCCTAGTGGACGATTGCAACGCACTAGATTTTGATCGTGTCGCGCGTGACATCATTACGGGTGGAGGTTTTGATAATAACTTACTCTGTATTGGTGAGAAGCAAATCATCGCAGTCGGCGATTCCTATCAGAAGACACTTGCCGCGATGAAACGCCAAGGTGCTGTATTGCTGAATGCTCAGCAACTCGACGCGATTAAGAGCGAAGTCTTTGACTATAAGAATGGCGTAGGCTGTGGCACTCCAGTACTCAACCGCAAGTGGGTCGGTGCGAATCCGGATGCACTCGCGAAGATCGCTGGTCTAAATATTGACGAAAAAGTCGAGATGCTCATTGCTGAGACAGATGCCAATGATCCATTCGTGCAGGAGGAGCAAATGATGCCTTTGTTACCAATCGTGCGTGCCAATGACTTTAGTCAGGGGCTCGCCATCGCTAAGCAATCTGAGCATGGCGACAAGCACTCTGCGATGATTCATACCATGAACGTTGCCCGCATGACTGAAATGGGACAAGCGATGGATACTACAATATTCGTTAAGAATGGCCCTTGTGTTGCGGGTTTGGGTATGGGCGGAGAAGGTTTTATTAGTTTCTCGATCGCTACCACGACAGGTGAGGGCATTACCACGCCACGCACCTTTACACGCTATCGTCGTTGCACGTTAGTGAATAACCTAAACATTGTTACCTAAGCGCATACAGGTTTCATTTTTTCAACCCATTAACGTATGATACTCGCACGCGTAGACGGCCATGCAGTTAGCAGCATCGGCCATCCCAGTCTTATCGGTCAGACTATTGTGCTTTGCACACCGATCGATGAGGCCGGAGTCAGTGTAGGTAATCCTTTTGCTGCGGTGGATACGATGGGAGCCGGCCGGCACGCGCATGTGTTTATCACAACGGATGGTTCTTGGACTCAGGGAACAGTCCATGACGATCACTCACCGATTCGTAACCAAATTGTGGGGATTGTGGATTAAACGATGAAACCTGGAAAAGTCATAGGCACTGTAACACTTGGTGTACGCGACCCTGCATTTCATGGTGGCCGCTGGGTTGTTATTTCCCCGATGGGGGCGGATCAGCTCTCAGCTGAGAATCCTAGCCATGTTTCTTCGGCATGGTCACTCGTCGCGTACGATAATCTTGGAGCCGGCGTTGGGGATGCCGTTCTCTATGTCGAAGGCGCTGAAGCCACGCAGCCATTTGATCATCCGCTTCCACTCGATGCGATTACAGTCGCGCTATTAGACTCTCATCAATTTTCACCACCGACAGAATAACACTGATCACAGAGGCGCTTTACTTATTCTGCGCAGTTTTCCTTACGACATAGCGAGCCAATCACCTGTCATCTAAAATTTTAAAAATTAAAAATAAACTATTATGAGCAAACTATACACAGCAAAAGATCTCGAAGCAATGATCGCTCAAGGGCACTGCTTGTCCACGGTGCCAGCAAATGCAAAGCTTACGCCAATGGCGCGTGATATTCTTCGCAAGCACAAGAAGTCGAATCCATCTGCAAGTGCAGCTGCACAAGCTGGAAATGGGCCCCGTATTCATAATCCAATACTTCCAGATGCTGAGTATAATTGGAAGCCTGGAGGTGATCCGAAGACCGCTGCCGAACTCGAAGCATTCTTCTATTCACCCGAGATTCAAGCACTCAAAGAACGCATCTGCCACCTCGGTGAGCGCATTTGGAATAAGGGCTATGTCGATGGTAATGGTGGCAACATCACCTTGCGCGTAGGCGACAACCTTGTGCTTTGCACACCGACTCTCATCTCGAAGGGATTCATGACTGCAGATGATATTTGCATGGTGGATCTCGATGGTAATCAAGTCGCAGGCACACGCCCACGCACCTCTGAGGTAAACACGCACCTTGCGATCATGAAGAACGAGCCGAAGGCAAAGTCATGCGTGCATGCTCACCCAATATACGCGACTGCATTTGCAGTAGCGGGTGTGACACCACCGTCTTGCTTAATTCCTGAGCCAGAAGTATTCCTTGGAGAGATTGGTTTTGCATCTTATCAGACTCCGGGCTCACCCGAAAACGCTAGTGAAGTCGCAAAGCTCGCGAAGAAGCACCAATCTATTCTGATGCAAAATCACGGTGTAATCTGCTGGGGTAAGGACGTTGAAGATGCATACTGGAAGATGGAAAACACCGATGCATTCTGCCACACTGTAACCATCACCATGCAAATTGGTGGTCCAAAGCAATACAGCCCTGATAAGCTCAAGGAACTCATCGAGATTCGCCAAAAACTCGGCATGCCAGATCATCGCCTCGACGAACTGAAGGAGTGCGAGCTTTGTGATGCGGCAGCGTACACTGTACACACTAAGCCGCAGCCGTCAGACTGCGCTTGTGATGTGTCCGTAAGCGGTGCCAATGGCGATGTGGACGAAGCGCTGGTACAAAAGATCACAGACATGATCTTAGAAAAAATGAAATAGGGCGCACACGTTACCATATCCAAATCAATCTCTATTTTTAATTATGATCAAAAAAAATCCTATCCGCGTCGCAGTGACAGGAGCTGCCGGTAACATTGGCTACGCACTACTTTTTCGTATCGCTTCAGGTGCGATGTTTGGCCCAGATCAGCCCGTGGCATTAAACCTTATCGAAATTGAGCCTGGGATGAATGCGCTCAAGGGTGTTGCCATGGAGCTCGATGATTGTGCATTTCCATTGCTCACAGAAATCGTACAAACTTCTGATCTCAGTGTTGGATTCAAGGATGTTGATTGGGCCCTGCTAGTAGGTTCTGTGCCCCGCAAGAAGGGCATGGAGCGTGCGGATCTACTCGGCATCAATGGCAAGGTGTTTGTTGGCCAAGGTAAAGCGATCAATGATAACGCCAAGCCAAGTGTGCGCGTTGTGGTGGTCGGTAATCCATGTAATACAAATTGCCTGATTGCGATGCAGAGTGCGCCGGATATCCCCAATGAGCAATTCTTCGCAATGACTCGTCTCGACGAAAATCGTGC
>JAFMDL010000066.1 GCA_017857255.1 Puniceicoccaceae bacterium
TCCGTGCTGTTGGCAGGTGCAATAGTGATGAGTTTCTGGGCAATAGGCTATGGTCCATGGGTCTTAATGACGCTCCTTCCGATTAGCTATGCATGGGTACTGGGGGGCCGATTACGACATGCGGAGAGTCCGGTGGATTATTTAGAGGCGTTGAAGGGCTCTGCGAAGGTGGTAGCCGCATATGGAATTCTATTTTCCGCGAGCCTCGTGTTAAGCGTGGTATAAAGTGCTTAGCTCCCTGTGAGGTGCGAAGTATTTCGGAAATCACGGCTGGCCGAATACATCCTTGCCATTTAGGCGGGACACCCTTTGCTTCAGCGGTTTTTCAACAATCTAAGCTTTATGACATTTCCAGAACTTTCGCCTCTTCTTCCTGTAGCTCAAGCCGCCGCACCTAGTGGTGGTCTGAGTCAGTTTTTACCGATCATTCTTTTGTTTCTCGGTATGTGGTTTCTGATTATTGCGCCACAGCGCAAGCGCCAGAAAGCCCATGACAAGATGCTCTCTGAGCTTAAAAAGGGCGACGAAATCGTCACTACTGGTGGCATTTTCGGAACAATCACCCGGGTGAAAGACGATCGTTTTGTCGTCGAGATCGCCGATGATACCCGAATCGATCTCGCCAAGGGTTTTGTCTCCAGCAAGGTCGAAGCAACTATTGTAGATTAACCTAGTCTTTATCCATATTCATATAGCTTATGTCTGGAAATATATTTTTCAAATTCGCACTCACGGCAGTTATCCTTTTTTGGTGCGTCGCTGAGATTTCTCCGCTTAAGGATCGTCCTTTTGAGGACTACATCGTGGCGCAAGCCACCGCTGAGACAGCAGACTTTGGTGTGATCATGGAGCGCGCTCAAGCGCGAGTCGATTCCAAGCAATCAAAGACACTTTTCCTTGCTCTACGCGAGCTGGGTGCGGAAGAAAATATCGATTTTGCGCTATTTTTCCCAGAGGTGAATTTGCGAGACATTGCGAATCAAAACAAGCGTAACGATATTCTACTCAAGCACATTCTCAAGACCGCGCAGAGCAATCTACGTCTTGGCCTGGACTTAAAGGGAGGCGTCGGTGTGACATTGAAAATCGCGGAGGATGCGCCTGGCAGTAAATTTGAGCAAGCTGAGCAGCTTAAGGACGCGATCGAAATCATGGGAAGTCGCCTTGACGGTCACGGTGTCGCTGAGCCAATTATTCGTCCAGTGGGGGATGATGCCATTGAGATTCAGATCGCTGGCCTGTCGACCAAGGATAATCCTGAGGTACTTGACGATTTGAAGAAGCCCGCTCGTCTAGAGTTCCGCGCCGTGCATGAGACACTTTATCCAGACACGACTCCGATCAAGAAATACCCCGTCGGCTATGAGGTCCTTGCTGAGGAGAGTGAAGACCGTCAGACCGGCGAGATGATCGAGCGTCGTATGTTTGTAAAACTGATCCCAGAAGCCACGGGCGAGATTGTCGATGATGCCTACATGTCGCAAACGCAGACTGGAGGTTTTCAGGTCAATTTGGAGATGACTAGCGAAGGCGCAGACATCCTCGCGGCGGTTACTGAAAAGATGATTGGCAAGCCACTGGCGATCGTGCTCGACGGCAAGCTTTACTCCGCACCAACCGTGAATGGTGTGCTCGCCAAGCGCGCGCAGATTACCGGTTCATATTCACAGCGTGAAGCGTTTGACCTCGCCAACGTGTTGAACAACCCGCTCGCGGTCGAGTTGCGTGTCGACCAAATGTATGAAGTGCAGCCGACTTTAGCTGAAGGTGCACGTGCAAGCTCCATTAGTGCGGCTCAGTGGGGCGCAGGCCTCGTGATCGGCTTTATGCTGATCTATTATTTTGCTGGAGGTTTGGTCGCCATCATTTCCTCGATAGTGAATATTATCATTGTGCTCGGTGTATTGGCGAGTCTCGGCGCGACACTGACACTGCCTGGTGTGGCTGCATTGATTCTGACACTGGGTATGGGCGTGGATGCCAATATTCTAATTTTTGAGCGTATTCGTGAGGAGCTTAAGTCTGGTAAGAGCATCAAGAATGCGACTGCTGGAGCATTCAGTAAGGTGACTTCGACGATTGTGGACGCCAATGTGACGACTCTGATCACGGCATCTATACTAATTTGGCTCGGGACTGGGCCTGTAAAGGGCTTTGGTATCACGCTGGCAATCGGTATTTGCGCATCGATCTTCTGTGCGCTTGTGGTCACCCGATTCTTGGTCGACTTTCTGGTGCATCGCATTGGTCTGCGTAAAGTCTTGGGTTTGGACATCTTTCCATCTAAGAAGCTTGATTTCTTTAAGTTCCGTAAGCCTGCATTTATCTTATCGTGGCTGATCGTGCTCGTTGGTGTCATCAGTGTAGTGGTGCATCACGACAATATATTGGGTAAGGATTTCACCGGCGGTGATGAGATGACCGTCGATTATGATCAGCGCCTCGATACTGACCAGATCATGCAAGTCGTAGTCGATCAAGATCTCGGCGATGTCACTCCAATCTACCAAAGTCTGATTGGTCAAAATATCGAAGTGTTGAAGTTGCAAACACCCTTTGACGAAGCACGGCCTGTGCTCGAGCAACTGCAAGCGGCATTTCCTGATGCGAACTTGCGCGAAGCAGGAATCACGCAGATCGGCGCATCTGTTTCGAAGAGTATCCAGTGGAATGCACTGTCTTCTGTGCTTTGCGCATTAGGCGGCATCCTACTCTATGTTGCGTTTCGCTTCGAAGTGGGCTACGGAATCGGTGCGGTAATCGCTACGGTGCACGATGTGTTAATGACGATTGGCATCTTCGTCATTTGTGGCGAACTTGATATCTTTGTGAGTGGTCAATTCACTGCTCCGATGTTGGCTGCGATCTTGATGATTGTCGGTTATTCGATCAATGATACCATTGTTGCGTTTGACCGTATCCGTGAAGAACTGGAGTTGAACCCCGGCACAGATTTGCGCTCGATCATCAATCTTGCGCTCAGTCGGGTGTTCTCGCGTACCTTGCTGACCAGTATCACCACCTTACTCGCGGCACTCTCACTTTACATCTTTGGTGCCGGAGTGATTACTGATTTCTCCTTTATCTTTATCATTGGCATCCTGACAGGTACGTTTTCTTCGATATTTATTGCCAGCCCGGTTTTCTACTGGTGGCACAAGGGCGATCGCCGTCATGTTGAAGAGCACCAACTCACGCCGAAACGCTACGATTGGGAAAGCGAAGCCTAACTTCGATTACAGCAGATTTTTAAAACAAGAATGGTGAGTCTTAACGATTCACCATTCTTTGTTTTGAACAATCGATTGGTGTCGCTAATTATACCTGCGACCTTAATAACTTCTAACAACAATACCCTACTAGTAATGCTTTGGACGACCACTGAGACCGATGAAAAGTGCGCTGCTGATTTGAGTGCAGGTCTGGGTGTGTCTCGAGTACTCGGGCAGTTGTTGGCCCAGCGTGATCTTGGCTCAGTCGAAGAAGCGGAAGAGTTTTTGCGTCCGCGCCTAGCGATGTTAGATAACCCATTTGAACTGACTAACCTGCGAGCCGCGGTGACGCGGATCGAGCAAGCGATTGAGGCAGATGAGTCAGTCGTTGTCTTCGGCGATTATGATGTCGATGGAGTGACTAGCACGGTGCAGTTGGTAAGTATGTTACGCACATTGGGCTTGGATCCACGTTACTGCGTGCCCTTGCGTCTGGACGAAGGATATGGCCTCAGTCGTGATGCGATCAATCGAGTCTTTGCGGGTGATGTGCCTGATCTCTTTATCGCGTTGGATTGCGGTACCAACGCGCACGAGCCAATCGCATATCTACGTGAGCTCGGCTGTGATGTGGTGGTGATCGATCACCACCAGACCAAGACCGCAGCACCAGAAGGCTGCATTTTTGTGAATCCGCATGTGAATGACGGCGCAGATGCGCCGTGGCGTGATCTTTGCACCGCAGGCTTGGTGTTTAAGCTCTTGCATGGGTTGCTAAAAAGTCGTCGCGAGGCTGAAGATCCTCGTGTTGATGGGGTTCAGCTGAAAGACTATCTGGATCTCGTTGCGATGGGTACGATTGCTGATTTAGTGCCGCTGCATGGTGAGAATCGGATTCTTTCCTGGTTTGGTTTGCGGCATTTGCGCGCCAATGGTCGTATCGGCATTCGTGCTTTGGCAGAAGTGAGCGGCATGGATGCAAATCAAGAGATGGCGGCTTCAGATATTTCGTTTAAACTTGCGCCGCGTATTAACGCGAGTGGTCGTCTCGGCGATGCGGCGCTGCCGATGAAGCTGTTACTTAGCGACGATATGACGCGGAGTAAACAGATGGCACTCGAGCTTGATGGGATGAATCGAGAGCGGCAAGCGATCGAGCGTGGGATTGCAAGTGAGGCCGAGCGTCGCGCCGATGCAGAGTTTGCAGATTCACCAGGTATTGTGCTGTTCGACAAAGGCTGGCATCCAGGAGTCGTGGGGATTGTTGCGAGTCGTGTAAGTCGTCATTTTCATAAACCTTGCGTAATATTAGGTTGCGATGGCGATGAAGCGCATGGCTCTGGGCGCAGTGTTGCGACGGTTAATTTAGTTGAGGTCTTTCAGCGCTGCACCGACTTGCTGGGCCATTGGGGCGGACATCCAATGGCGGCCGGTGTGTCCCTGCAGGCGACTAATGTTAAAGCATTTACTGAGCGCTATATTGAGAGCTTAAGAGAGCTTCATCCTGAAGGGCTACCCGAGCCTTCGTTGAAATTATCTACGTGGCTGGAGCTTGAAGATTTGGAGAAAGGTTTATTGGAGGAGTTGGATCGCTTGCACCCATTTGGGCAAGGTAATGCCGAGCCAGTTTTCGGAATTCGCGGCGTTGCGTTAACCGAAGCGCCAAACGCATTTGGTGAGGGAAACTTTCGTTTTCGTTTACCTGCGGTGCAACGCGCGCGTAGCGGAGTGGCTGGGATCGCTTGGCGCATGGCCGAGGTACCAGTAGTTGGCCAGTCAATTGATATGGCGTTGCGCTTCTCGTGGAACTACTGGCGCAATAATCGCTACCCGCAAGTTACATTGATCGACTGGAAGCCGTCAGCCTAACAAAAAGGTAGGCGCCGCCAGTACCGAACGCGAATTGCTGAGACTGGCTACGAGTCCATTGAATGTTGGTCAGGCGAATTGCAAATCCGGGTCGACAAAATCGCTAAATCTGACAGTGCTAATGTGTATGACGTATCCTGCTTCTAAAATCCTACTTGGTGTCAATGTTGATCACTGCGCGACAGTGCGTCAGGCGCGCTTTCGTGAGCATGCCATGGATCATGGCAATGAGGTTGAGCCAGATCCAGTCGCTTTTGCGCTACTCTGCGAGCAGGCTGGAGCAGATGGTATTACCATGCATCTGAGAGAGGATCGTCGCCATGTGCAGGATTCTGATATTCGCCGCGCACATGAGCAGATTAATACACGACTCAATTTCGAAATGGGATGTTCGGATGAGATTGTTGCTCTGGCGCTAGAATTGAAGCCACACTCGGTTTGCCTCGTGCCCGAGAGTCGCGAGGAGGTAACCACCGAGGGAGGCTTGGATGTAGTCGGGCAGAAGGCGCGCGTCGCCGATGTTGTCACAGCCATGACTGAGGCTGGCATTATTACCAGTTTGTTTATTGATCCTGATGTTGCGCAAATTGAAGCTGCTGCGGAGCTGCAGAGCCCGTGGATTGAGTTACACACCGGCGCTTATGCGAATGCATACTACGGCGATGGCCGTGCCGCAGAACTACAAGTATTAAGAGATGGTGCGATTCAAGCGCATCGCTTAGGCTTAGTGGTCAATGCTGGGCACGGCATTAACTATTTAAACATCGAAGAGGTCATTACGATTCCGCATCTTCATGAGCTAAATATCGGCCATACGATCGTCAGCCGTGCTCTGTTTGTTGGCATTGAGCAAGCAGTGCGTGAAATGAAGGCTTTTCTAATTTAGAAACTTGTTTGTTCAGTTGTTTCGAGTGCTTTTATTCGAAAATGTTTTGCATGATTAGTCATGACAGTGAGTAGCTGCCGCTTTGGCCGAATTGACTAGAAAATGCCTTGAGATCTTAGCTAATGGGCTGGCCCAATTAGGGATTATAAAAACGCTGAGTCGCGTGCTATAATACTTCTAAAAATACGGTGATTAAAGTGGCTCGCTTATCGAGTGTACATTTTTTTGCTTGATAAGAACTAAAAAAGCAGTAAAAAATAAGGTATGAACCCTATTTTAAAGCTAGTCTTAATCATTCATATTTTTAGTTTTAGTTCACTGGCGACGGCCGAGGGCGCGTTTGTCGGAGAGACTTTGTTGAAGAAAGGTGGCTTCTTCAATAGTAAGGCCGATACAAATCATGTACGCATTTATGGCGACCCGACTATTCACTCTAATTTAAAAAATGGCGTGTTGGTGAGGGGCGATCGTTACAGCGAGATGTGTCGCGATGGAAATAGGCCATTAAGCTTGGCAGCTTTGTGGAACTCACCCTGCATAATGTGCTGGCTGTCCCATGACCAAGAAAATCGCTATGAAAAGATCAGTACTTGCTTGTTCATGCCAATCAGTATTTCGAATCAAACATGTAAATCTATTAATGAATTACTAGAGAACCCACAGCACTTAAGCTTTAATAGTAAGGTGCTTCACCGGATGGATGAGGATCAAAGTAACTTTAGTGAGCGGAATGATACGATCGTTGGGGCGAGCTCTAGAATTGAAGGGAATCAGGATAGTAGCCCACTGGTTGAACTATTGAGCGCAAATGGATTAAAGCTTTTAGATGCCGACGCATTTATTGATGAGTATGATCCCTCTATGCTCCCCAGTGTTTCAGAGTTGTCGGTTTACGCGTTGTTTGTTGGCAGCCTTCTGACTGCAGCTTTAATCATATTGATCAGAGGCTCAATGGCTACTTGAGCTTTAGTGGTTCTGCTTTTTCTGCAGTATATGCGATGAGCTCAGGATATTAATTATACGTGGCCTGCCCAATATTGATTGAAGTGTTGCATCTTATTGCCTAGCCGATCAGCTGTTAATTTGGTGATCGCAGCAGTGGTAGGCGATCATCTTACGCCGAATGTCGCATTGTATGATTTAAGTAGATCGTCGCTGAGTATTCGAACTGCTCAACAGTTGGCGCGATGGGTGAGCGAACATGAGATACTACGCATAAAAAAGTCGTGCCATTCAAATGTTTGTTCGGCATGATTTACGTTTTAGTTTAAAAGTTATCGATTGCCAGACCAAGCATTTTAATATGAAAGGATTATCCTCAGCCAGCCCTGTACTGACTTGCCGACAGGCGCTTGAGTTGGAAACATCAATATTGCAGGATGAATCTGCACAGTGGGCTGCGGTGCAACGGGCAGGTGTGAGTGTTGCCAATGCGATTTATCTAGATTTTCAGGAGTTGCAGCCACTGCCCGAAAAATTCCGTGCACTGGCGCTGATCGGTAAAGGGCACAATGCGGCCGATGCATTGATTGTATGCGCGCAGATCTTAGCCGATTTCCCTCGGGCGAGTGTCACGCTACTATTAACTGCAGAACCTGAGTCGATGAAGCCGCTGGCGAAGCGAGCATATGATAACCTCAAAGGCCGTGTGCATATTCATCTTGTTGGAGAGGATCAAGACGAAGCAGCGATCCATGCGCTATTATCCGAAGACTCCAAAGGTAACGGTTATGCGATGTGTATCGATGGGCTGCTAGGTATGTCGTTTGTGCCTCCCGTCCGAGAGAGCATGCGGACTTTACTCGGTGCGATCAATCGCTACGAGCATATCGGTCTGCGTGCGGCAGTTGATTTACCAAGTGGCAAGGGTGATATCTCGGACGAGATGTGCTTTCAGGCTGACTTTACCTATGCTACCGGAATTGCCAAGAAGGTGCTCTTCGAGGGCATTGCAAATTGTGGTCGTGTACGCTATATGGATCTCGGTTTTTTCGATGCCGAGCCGAATCATGCATTACACGCATCGGAATTGGTGTTACACCAATCCATCTTAAATCCATTGCGGGCGTTACGTCCAGCTTCCGTTGATAAGCGTTCCTTTGGTCACATATTTATACTCGGAGGGTCCGCATTTATGCCGGGAGCGTTGCTAATGGCGGTGCAGGCGGCAGTGCGCTCCGGGGTGGGATTGGTAACTGCATTTGCCCCGCAGTCTGTGGCGGCGACTTTGGCTGCGCAAGTGCCAGAAGCGATGTGGGTCCCGTGGCCTGAAACAAGCAATGGTACGCTCAGTCCACGAGCAATGCCTTTGCTTCTAGATCGAATCGAGCAATGCACGGCAGTTTTACTGGGACCTGGTATGGGTAAAGATCGTAATACTGAAATGCTGGTGCAGAAAGTGATTCAGCTCGTTGAGCAACCAGTGATACTTGATGCGGACGCTTTGGGGATAAGGGCCATAGAGCTGGCAACTAAGCGCAAGTCTTCGATGGGGCCCGTTATATTAACTCCGCACATGGGCGAATTTATGCACATAGCGAAGCTCGATCAGCCGGATTATTCAAACGAGACTTTGATGGACTTTTGTCAGCGCTATGAGGTGATGACCGTCCTTAAATCGACACACACGCGACTATGTGATGGTGAAAAGGTATGGTATAATGTGTGCGGTGGTCCGGTCTTATCTCGCGGCGGTAGCGGTGATTTGCTTGCTGGCTTAATCGGTGGTATGGTTGCAAAAGATAATCCAAGTATTCAAGCATCGATAGCTCGTGGCATCGTGCTGCACGGTGAAGCGGCCCAGCACTTGGCGCGTGCACACGGTCAGACCGCGGTGCATACCACCCAGTTGCTCGATTATATGACGGATGTGTTACGCTCGACTTGAGTGACCTGCAGCGCGCGCAGTAGCGATTGATTCTCTCAAGTAAAATAAGATTGTGATGATTTAGGTTTTTACTAGCGTTAGTAAATGCCAGCACAGCTAAGTCAACGCCAGGCACTTTTGGCACTCAATGCGCTACCGCATGTTGGCCCGGTGACTCTGCGGCGTTTAATGGATGTCTTTAATCGTGATGCCGTCGCAGTTCTTTCTGCGCCCAGAGCGCAATTGCTTGAAGTGGAAGGAATTGGAAAAAAGGTTGCTGATACACTGATTGATTGGCCAGACCAGTTTGATTTGGCGAAAGAGGTTACTCACATGCGCCGCACCGGGACACGCTTTTTTATCCAAGAAGATGTGAAGTATCCGGAATTGCTACGCGAAATATACGATCCACCAATTGGTTTGTATTGGCAGGGTGAATACATTGTCGATCGGCCTTGTGTCGCAATTGTCGGTACCCGTCGATCAACTTTATATGGTCGTCGTGTTGCAAAAAGAATTGCCGCAGAATTGGCACGGCTTGGGTTTTGTGTCGTTAGCGGTATGGCTAGTGGGATCGATACAGCTGCACACGAGGGGGCACTGGAGGTCGGGGGCAAAACTGTAGCGGTGTTTGGCTG
>JAFMDL010000067.1 GCA_017857255.1 Puniceicoccaceae bacterium
GATGTGGATGCTGCAAGTGGCGAAGTTAGCTGAGGAGCAGGGTGAGTGCTTAGGCTCGAGAAATTCGCTTTTGGGGGATCTTCTTTGCAGCAGAGTTCGATTAAAAATCCAGTGACAATACCAGAGATAAAAGCGATGGCGACGCGCACAGTAGTAAAGAGCCCGCCCATCAGAGCATAGGTAGCGAGTATGCTATCAATCCCAGTTTGTGGCGTGGAGCTGAGGAAGGCAGCTGTGGCGCCACGGCTAGCGCCACTCTTTCGTAAAGAAGCCGCGACTGGGATTACGGAACAGGAACAAAGTGGCATGGGTACACCGATTGCACAGGCTTTGAGCACTGCACCGAGCCCGGGCTTGCCGAGTAACCGCTGCACTGCTTCGCGGCAAATGAGTTTGTGCAACAGACCTGCAATCGCGAAGCCAAAGATGAGGTAGGGCGCCATTTCGGCAACCATGCCCCATGTGTTATAGGCGAATGCTGTGAGAAATCCGAACATTGGGTCGGTTGAAAGCGAGGTCTTGAGACTAGATAATTGGTGTGAATGATAGCTAATCAATAAGATCACATTCCGCAAGCTTTGGTCGTTCTGGATGGAGGTTCTTTAAAAATGATCTTGGCGTTCTGAGTTTGTCGAGTGATCTTGTGAGTGGCATGGCAAGTTCAACCGTTGAAGATTATATCAAGCACATCTATCTGATTTCTGAAAAATCGGGGCAGAATCAGGTATCCATGGGGCATATTGCTGAAGCGCTGGGGGTCGTGCCCGGTACGGCAACGACAATGGTGAAGGCGCTGGCAGACGCGGGCTTGGTTGAATATGCGCCTCGTGTGGGTGTTGATTTGACTGAGCATGGTCGTAAGCTGGCGTTGCACGTTCTCCGTCGCCATCGATTGATTGAGCAGTTTCTAGTCGAATTCTTAGGCTTCGATTGGTCAGAAGTGCATGAAGAAGCCGAGTGCTTGGAGCATGTGGTTTCGGATTTACTGCTCGATCGAATTGATAAAAAACTTGGGCATCCTACAGAAGATCCGCATGGCGATCCCATTCCATCTGCGCAGGGCGAGTTGCTCCATGGCAGCTCAGAGTGTTTGATTGCGTGCCCCTTGGATACTCAGTTGTTGGTCGCGCGCATTACCGACCAAGATCCAGATTTTTTACAATACATCGCAGGTGCGGGTCTGACACTTGGGATGTCGGTGCGGGTGGTGGAGCGTAGCTTGAGCGCCGAATCTGTGCGCTTGGAAGTGGGCGCTACCGAGGCCAGCCTGACCTTAGGACTCGGCGCGGCAGCTAAAGTACTGGTGCGTGCAGGTTAGTGCTAGTTACTTTAATGACGATGCACCGCGTAGTAGGCAGTGAGTGCTTCAATACGTTCTGAGAGGTCTAGTGCTGTTTGCTTGTCGGCAGTTTGTTTGGCCTTCATCGCTGCGAGGATGACAGCGTGATGATTGACGAGGCGTTCTGCATAATCGCTTTGGCTGGGCTTTAGGCGTTGAGTCAGAAAGTAGTCGCTGAGGGTGGTGATGATGTTTTGTGCATGCAGTTCTTTGTTCATCACCCAGCGGGTCGCTTGATTGATCGACTGTGCGTCGGTGTTGCCTTCAAGTTCGGCCAGCATTCGGGTGGCTTTGAGAACAGTGGCGGCATCTTCGAGCATCGCTTCGACGCGGGCGCCATCGTTATAAATTCCGCAAGGCACTTGGCAATGCCCGTGGCTGGTGTGTGGCAGGCTTAGGCTGAGAGTTCCGAGCGTGAGTGCGAATGTGAACTGAGCAAATTTTGAGAATTTCATTTTGAGTATGATTAATTTTAAAAGGTGAGCAATATTAGCAAAGCGCCTACTCACAAAAAAGCGACCGAAACGGTCGCTTTGATTCGATTATTCTGAGTGATTAGTCGGTATCTTATTGTCGATTGGCAGGACGCGCAGTGGAGTCTTGGATTTGATCCAGATATTTTGTTCCTTGAGGAACTTTGCGGAAATTACCTCGCAAGCTTCGCCGACTGTTTCCACTGGCATACGAATGCCTTTGGGTGTGGTGTTGAATTCGTGTGCCGCACTGTGGATACGACTGGCAGAGGTGACGATGTCGTCGTCTTCAGGGATTTGTGCAATCCATCCGACGATATCTTTGTCTCTGTAAATGTGATCCGGATCTGAGATCATGATCACATTTTGCTTTTTAACTGGCGGAGGGCGCAGCGCTTTTTCTTCTTCTTCAGCTTTGAGTTCCATTTCGATTTCCTGCATGATACCGGCAATTTTACGGATGTCGGGTTCGTTGCGTTGCAGAATAAATTTGAGTGTTTCAATGTCGATTTTAGGCATTATCTGAAAGTGTGAAGGTGGAAGGTGAAAGGTGGAAGGTGGGAAAGTAGGAAAGTGGAATGGTTTTTAGGGTGCCCATCACGTGGCGGATATTGTCCGCGGGCAATCGAAAAAAGTAGCGAAGGTTATTTTTCGTAGATCAGTTCAGCGTCCTCTATTAATTTACCTAAATCTATGGGCGATTGGATAAAGCTGTAGTCGGTGGCACCGCCCCAGTTCCATGTCTTGCCGATTATATAGTGATGTACGGCGAGTGGTTCTTTCGGGGCTAGTATACTGACACTATCTGAGACAGTACTGATGACCGCCGCTGCAGGCTCGTCATTAGACTGTAGTTGTGAGAGCACGATCAGGCTGCTGTCGGTTTGATAGACCTTGTCAATATTGATGGCCCAGCCTGCGGTAGGGGTGTCGAGTCGTACGGTGAGAGTCTGTTTGTTGACGGCTTGACTGTTAGTCGAGGTTGTTGGTTGGTCGAGTGAGCCAGCAATGACCCGTGCGTGCTGTGTGGGTGAGAGGTATGTCTTGATAGCTGTGTTCACTTGCTCTGCCGCGACGGCTTGCAAGTATTGTGGATATTGGTCGATATATTCAGGTGGGTGCCCACGCTGCAGGAAGCTGTGGACTTGGCCTGCGACGCTACCAGTAGTGGAAAGGCGTACGAGGTACGAACCGGAGAGGGTATCAATTGCTTTTTGTACTTCATCTGCAGTAGTCCCTTGCTCGTACCATTCATTAAAGACGGCTTCGGTCGCAGCGAGACCCTGTTCGAGCAGAGTCGGTGAAAAACTCGCATGGAGGCTCCAATTGCCAGGTGTGAGGAGGTCGCCCGAATGTCCGGATCGGATGCTGTAAGTAAGCCCTTGTTTTTTACGTACCTCCTGCATCAGGCGCGAATTGAAGCTGCCGCCCAAGATATAGTTGCCGACCATGAATGGGATATAGTCATCGTCGGTGCGCTGTAGCCGTGTGTTTTGCGCGTAGCGCACTGCGACGCTGGTTTTATCTGTGATATAGATCCGTTTATCTTGCGGTTGATTGTCGAGTGCCGCGACATGGTCGCTCGGGTAATCGACGCCTCCGGACCAGCCCTCAAAGGCAGACTCAACTGCGGCGGTGAGTTGTTCAAAGTCAATGTCACCAGCGAATACGAGTCGCATCGATTGGGAGCCATAGTAATCGGAATGAAATGTCTGAATGTCTTGGATCGTTGTGTGTTTTAAATCTTCGAGGAGCACGTCGATCGGTGGCGAGTAATTCGGATGCCCTTGTGGGTAGAGCAGGCGGGTAATTTGTGCGTCTGCGCGGTAGTCGGGGTGATCGATCGCTTGGAGTAGGTTTGCGCTTTGTCGACGCTTGAGAGTCTCGAGTACTTCTGGTTTAAAGGCAGGTTCACGGAGTTGTTCTGCTAGGAGACTCATGACCGCGCCTGCGTCTTGACGAAGAAATTTACCCGAGAAATCAAGACTATGCGCGCTGGCCTCGAAGTGAATTTCAGCGCCGAGCGAGTCGAGGCGCTCGGCAATTGCGAAGCGGTCATTACGTTGTGTGCCTTTATCCAACATGTCCGCAGTCAGCCCAGCGAGTGTCGGAGCATCATCGGGGCTGAGGGTCTTGCCTGCGGCGAAGCTACCGACGAAGGAGACCACTGCATCGATGGGCATATCGATCGCGATGACCTCAATATTACCAACGGTAGCTTGTTGCATCTGGCTAGAGAAGTCGACTGTTGCCGCGCTCGATACTACTCCTGAGTCTTCTGTGTCAGAGTTATTTTGTAAGGAGCCGTACACCGCGGGATCGCGAAAGTAGATTGGTCCAGTTGGGCTGCTGGCGATTTGTGCGGTGGCGTTTGATTGCTTGGGGACAAACCAGCCAGTGGTACGGTTGTTGCGAACGAAATATTTGGCCGCGACACGTTTGATCTCATCGGTAGTGACTTGTTCGATCGCTTTAGGCAGGTTCACGTAGTTCATCCAATCACCTAGGGCGATTGCCTCGTTGATCTGACTTGCAATGGCATACGGACCATCGCGCCCGTATACGGTACTCGCTTGGATGACCGATTTTGCTCGCGTCAGTTCGTCCTCGTTGACGCCGCCATTGATGAGAGAGTTGATCTCATCGAGAATGATCGCTTCAGTGTCTTCGTGGGTGGAGTCCGGAGTTAGGTAGGCGGCGAGGATAAATAGACTGGGGTCACGCAGTTGTGGTGCGTAAGTAAAAGTGGAACTGGCTTTACCCTGATCTTCAAGCGCGCGATAGAGTCGCCCGGTTTTATCAGCGCCGAGCATTTGTTCGATGAGAGTGAGCGCTGCCCAGTCTTTGTTGGCGCCTGCGGGCGCTTTAAATGCGGTCATGACCATGCCGACTTGGCCGCTACGCTCGATGACGACGCGGCGTGGTCCAAGTTGCTTCGGCTCGACTGTTTCGACTGTCGGGATCGCCATGGGTGCAGCAGGCACAGCGCCGTAGTAATGCTTAATCGCGGCAAGAGTGGCTTCGACGTCGAAGCCCCCAATCACAGTGAGTACGGCATTTTCTGGCCAATAAAAGAGATCATAAAAAGAGCGCAGCTTTTCGGGCGAGGTGTTTTCGATGTCGGAGCGCCAGCCAATGGTAGGGTGGGAATAAGGGTGCGCGATAAACGCGCTCGCGTAGACTTCTTTGATTAACGTACGGACAGGATTATTTTCACCGCGTTCGTATTCGTTGCGCACCACGGTCATCTCAGATGCGAGATCTTCTTCGCGTATGCGCAAGTTACGCATTCGGTCTGCTTCTAGTTCGATGGCGAGCGGAACGTATTCACTCGGCAGCGTGGCGTAGTAGTTAGTGCGGTCGAAGTAGGTAGTAGCATTCGAGCGTGCGCCGATATGCTCCATTATAGTCGAGTAGTCGGAACCATCACTGCTGTTAAATTGTTCGGTGCCTTTAAACATCATGTGCTCAAGAATATGAGTCGCGCCAGTCGTGCCAGCGACTTCGTTGCGTGCACCGACATTATAGGTCACCATTACGGTGGCGACGGGCAGGCCTTCGTTCGGCATCAGGAGGACGCGCAGCCCATTATCAGTCAGCTTATATTCTTCAATGCCGTCGAGTGTCTGGACGTGCTCAATTCCATTAGGCAGTGCTGAGAGTGTCGAACAGAGGGCGAAAATACTGATGATAGTTAAAGTAAATAAATGCTTCATAAATTTGTAAGGCATGCAGTCAATGAGCAGTCAGTAAAAGTTCCCTCCGAATGACTGCAAGCATGCGCCTCATTCGTTTGGTATTTTATTGTAATTGATTCGTGGGTAAGGGGCTTGTTGTACTTAGCGAATCGTGGCGCTGTTGTTCGGCGGAGTCAAAGTTGCTCCGCGTCGCAAGCGAAACATTGTCTTAGGCACAAAAAAACGAATGCCTTGAGTGCATCCGTTTTTAGGAAAAATTGCTTGCGTAGACCTTATTTTGAGTCGTCTGCGTTGGCTACTTCGTTTTCCAGCGTTTCCAGGCGGTTGAGGTCCTTTGAGGTCAGTAAATCGATCAACTTTTTGATCGCAGGGGTGAGCACGCGGCCCTTGCGGTGGATGAGAGCGAGAGGGCGTTTGTAGGTCTTGTTTTTAAATTTGAGGATTTTGAGTAGGCCTTGAGCTTCTTCTCGAACGACTGTGGTTTGTGGTAGAATTGCGATCCCAGCATTGATTTCTACGGCGCGTTTCACCGTTTCGACATTGTCAAACTCCATGACTGGCTCTGCTTCGATGTTTTCTTCTTTAAAGATGGCATCAGTTGCTTTGCGGGTAGGTATGTCGGGTTCGAAGCCAATGAATTTTTGGCCAGCTACATCTTGAATGTCTACGGACTTTCGGTCTGCAAATGGGTGCTCTGGGCTGACTACTAGTACGAGCACATCGTCGTGGAAGGGAAGTACTTCCAGTTGCTTGTGTTTTTGCGGGTAGGCAATGAGGCCTAGATCGATGGAGTTGGTCAGAATGTCCTCATACACCATGTTCGCGCGGCGGTATTCTACGCGTATATTTACTTCTGGGAATTTCGCTAAGAAGACTTTTACGTAAGGCGGCAGTTCGTGCAGGCCAATACTGTAGACGGTTGAGATGTGGATCGTGCCACTGATCACCTTCTTCATCTCTTGCAGTTCGCTGTTGAGCTTGTCGTATAGGTAGAGAATTTCCTTGGCGGATTCGTAGAGTTTTTGACCCTCACGGGTGAGTCTGAACTGCTTTTGGCTGCGATCGACGATGAGGATGTTGAAATGCTTCTCCATCGCACGTAGTTGTTGGCTTACCGCAGATTGTGTGATTCCGTTTAACTTTGCTGCGCGTGAGAAGCTTTCGCTTTCTACGAGATCAGAAAAAATCTTAAAGTTTTCAACATGCATGCATAATTGGTATAATTTCGTCTAATGATATTGCAATATTATAAACAGTTTTTCTTATTTTAAATCTAAAGATTAATAACTCAGCTAATAGACATATGATTACTTTTGAAGTTTTTGTGGCGAATTTAAAACAGGTAAAAGAGCGTATCGACGCGGCTTGCTTAAGTGTTGGGCGGCCCACTGATAGTGTGCAATTATTGCCTGTGACTAAGAATCATCCAGTGGACGCGGTGCAGTACGCCGCGCAAGCGGGGCTGACTGCTGTGGGGGAGAATCGTGTGCAAGAAGCCAGCGATAAGCATGCGATGCAGCTTGCCGATGTGCGTTGGGAGTTGATTGGGCACTTGCAAACGAATAAGGCAAAGTTTGCAGTCGCAACGTTTGATCGAGTGCAGTCGGTGGACTCTTTGAAGTTGCTCAATCGTCTCAATCGATGTGCCGGAGAAGTAAGTAAGCAATTGCCAGTTTTGTTACAATGTAATACAGGGGCGGATCCAAATAAGTATGGCTTTAGTGTCGCACAGATGGAGGCTGCTTTGGAGGCTGCACTTGCATCGGAGCATTTAGTAGTAGAGGGCTTGATGACCATCGCACCGCTAGATCAGAATCCAGCTGTAGCGAGGGCCGCCTTTGAGGATTTGCGGGAGCTTAGAGATCGCTTGTCTGAGCAATACTCGCTGCCCCTCGCAGAGCTTTCGATGGGTATGACCGGCGACCTGGAGTTGGCGATTGCTGCTGGTTCGACGCAGATTCGTGTCGGCACCGCGCTGTATGGAGCGCGATCTTACTAGTAAGATTTAGTCAATAATTTGGTGGAATCATCTCGTATCTGGTTGCAATGCTGGCTTAAGTGTTTGTTTGCATCGACCAAACAAACGTAGTGGATACCGAAAAAACTTATACCCTTAAAGATCTCGAAACGGCTGAATTTAGCGGCACGCCGCTAGCTGTGATTGGGCATCCGATCGAACATTCAGTGAGTCCTGCAATGCACAATGCTGCATTGGCGCAATTGAGCTCAAATGATCCGCGCTTTAAGGATTGGGCCTATTATCGTTTTGATATTGCGCCAGAGGAGTTTGCCCAAGCATTACCACTGTTTCACCAACATCATTTTTTAGGCCTTAACCTGACTATTCCCCATAAGGTACAGGCGATGGATTTGATCCAAGGAGTTTCGCCAGATGCGAAGACTGCGGGCGCGGTCAATACGTTGGTCCGAGGGGCTGTTGGTTATGATGGATTTAATACAGATGGCTATGGGCTCTCGCGTGCACTCGAGCTGGATTTGGGTGTTTCATTAAAGGGCGCCACTGTGATGTTGCTTGGTTCAGGAGGAGCGGCGCGTGGAGCCGCGGTCCAGTGTGTGCTGGCAGGCTGTGCGCAACTTTATGTGGGCAACCGCACGCCGTCACGCTTGCAAGAACTGATGGAGGTGCTCGCTGGCATGCACGGAGGCGAGCGAGCGCAGACGTTTGCATTGAGCCAACTCCCGCAAGCGCTGCCTGAGCGCGGAGTCGTGGTCAATGCCACTTCGCTCGGTTTGCGTGCCGGCGATGCAGCACCGATGGATGTTTCGCAGCTACCTCCTGGCTGGAAGGTCTACGATATGATTTATAATCCCATGACTACGCTATTGAAGGACTCACAAGCGCATGGGCTATCGATTGCAAATGGTCTATCGATGTTGGTGCATCAAGGTGCGCGCGCGTTGGAAATTTGGTCCGAAGCTCCAGTGGATGCAGCTGCGATGATGACTGCCGCCCGCGATGCATTAAATTTACCTCCCCATTATGATTGAAACATTTGAATTTATAAATGCCGAGTTCCCCTGGTTTGTCACGACCTTGAGTTTTTTTATTGGTGCGATTGTGGGCAGCTTTTTAAATGTGTGTATTTACCGTATTCCTGCGGAGCGTTCAGTGGTCTTTCCCGGTTCAACTTGTGCCTGTGGGAAGCCTATTGCCTGGTATCATAATATACCGATCTTGACTTGGTTGTTGTTGCGCGGGCGGGCCAGTTGCTGTGGGGAGCGTTTCAGTGTGCGCTATCCGGCGATTGAGCTACTGACTGCGATACTCTTTTGTGTAACGTGGTGGATGTATCCACCAGTTATTGCGATAATTGGTTTTCTCTTCATCTCGTTTTTGATCTGCGCGACTTTTATCGATTTAGATCACATGATTATTCCAGATCGATTTTCGATCGGAGGGATGGTGATTGGTGTGTTGATTTCAATAGGATTCCCGCAACTCCACGCTGTCGAAGGGCTGCCAATCATGCGTAATATTGAAGCAGGTGTGCTTTCGATTATTGGTGCGCTGGTTGGTGCCGGCTTGGTTTACTGGATTGCAGTGCTTGGCGAAGTGATCTTACGCAAGCCTGCAATGGGCGAGGGTGATGTGAAATTTGTGGGATTCATTGGTGCTTTTTGCGGCTGGCAAGGCGCGGTGTTTGCCATGTTTGGCGGTGCGTTTATCGGTACGATTATTTTACTGCCGTTACTGATATTGGGGCGGATCTTTGGCTGGAAACAAAAAGTCCCAACCTATGATGATGCCGATGAGGTCAGCACTGCCGCGGGCAGTGATGAATGCGAAGTCGTTGCATTTGGTTCACAAGTGCCGTTCGGCCCGATGTTGGCTCTCGGTGGGCTCGTGTATTT
>JAFMDL010000068.1 GCA_017857255.1 Puniceicoccaceae bacterium
TATATTGCTAATAGCGTCGAAGTGTATGCGCGCATTCAGAAGGCTTTAGCAGCTCGGGCAGTCGGGGCTGCGTTGGCCGAGGATGATATTTTGTTGGAATATAGCGGAGCAGTTGTCGATGCTGTGGTGGCTTGTTATGGCTCTAAGTAGTTGTTGTTACTAATCTTAATAAATTGAGGTACTTATTTTGTGGTCAGAGTGAGGGATCTACCATTAACATCCGAAAATGCTGAAAATTGGCGTATTATCCTTGTTTGCACTAGTGGTTTCGTCGCTCCATGCCATACACTCGATAGAGTTGAACGGTGGGAGTGAGTTGCGTGGCGTGATCGTTTTGGAGCGCCCCGATGCGTATTATGTGGATTTGGGGTTTGATATCATCTCGGTGCCTAAAGAAGCCGTGATTGGGCTAACAGAAGTAAGTGCAGAGGGCAGTGAGGCTGTAGTAGATACGCCTAATAAGATGCTTTACCGTATGAGCGAAGAGGGCGGGGATCAACCAATTCGTGAGTGGATTGGTCGGCTTGGCGAAGCGGTTGCGTTGGTGCAAACACCGACGGGATTGGGTTCTGGTTTCGTAATCAACGAAGACGGCTACATTGTTACGAACGACCATGTGATCGCAGGCGAGCATCGGATTTCAGTTACAATCTTTAAGGACGGGGATCGAGAGTTATCTAAGGTGACTTATGATGATGTGCGCATCGTCGCAACGAGCTCAGAGTTGGATTTGGCATTGCTGAAAGTGGAACCTACGTCGGATGATCCATTTCATAGTGTAGCGCTTGCAGCCGCGAGTAGTGGTGTTTTTGAGGGACAGACGGTATTTGCAATTGGCAGCCCATTGGGACTGGATCGTACTGTCTCTGAGGGCATCATCAGTGTCGCTAATCGGGTCATTAGTGGGCGTCTTTACTTGCAAACCACGACGCAAATTAATCCGGGGAATTCGGGGGGGCCGTTGTTTAACTTACGCGGGGAAGTGGTCGGTGTGAATAATATGAAGATCGCCGCAGTGGGGGCTGAGGGGCTCGGCTTCTCAATCTCTGCAGACGTAGTCAAATCATTTTTAGACAACCGGGATGCGTATGCGTTTGACCCAAGAAATCCAAATACAGGTTTTCGTTATTTGAGTCCTCCGAAGCTGTCGCCTGTTGCGAGTGGTCATAAATAGTATCAATGAGAAATAGGATTTTTTGTATGAATAAATGGTTGTTACCTTACGTGTGTGTGGGACTTACTAGCGCTGCAGTGTCTGCAGTGCCATTTCAGGATATTATCGGAGAGGATGTAGAGTTTTTTGTGACGCTACGAAGTCTTTCGGAGACCCGAACGGAGTGGCAATCACACGCATTTGCCGAGCTCTTTGAGGATGAGTCGTTATTGGCGTTTTTTGCTGAAATTGAAGATGCGGATCTTACTCGGGATGATCTCCGCGATGATGAATCATTTGGATTCACCGAGGTGCTGAAGAATGAGTTCGGGCTGAGTTATGATGAGCTATTTGAGCTCTTTCCAGGGCAGGCTAGTGTGGCATTATACAATCTATCTGAGCAGGTACTAAACGAGGAAGATTCGCAGGAAATTGTATTACTGGCTGAATTCTCAGGCGACGCAGAGCGATTGAATGAATTGATGCAGGTTCAGTTTATCCGCAAGGCGGAGGCGCAGCAGGCGCTCAACCCTTTGGTCGAGCATGAGATGGTTGATGAGTCTTTTATGGGAGAGACCTTATATTTCGATGAGACTTTTGACGGGAAGAAAACCTATGTTGAAGTTGGCTATGCACTGGTAGATGGTATTATGATACTAGCTGCGCCTGAGAGTCGATTGCGTGAAACTGTTGAGTGGATCAAAGAAGGAGCCGACGCACCGATTGGGCGCTCCGATGCGTACCTCAGGGCGCGTGAGGAAGGGGGGCGCGGAGATCTCGTCATCTATACTAATTTGGCAGATGTGATGCCGTCGTTCAATCGTGCATGGATGGATCTGCCAATGATTGATAATCTGGCGATATTTGGAGTGACTGCACAAAGTCTAAATACTGCATTGGGCTTGGAATCGATGCAGGCTGTGTTTGTCGACATCGAGTTGGTTGATCAAGGCGTGCTCTCGCACTTTGGTTTGATCTATCAGGAGAAGAGCGGCTTATTGTCTTTGCTTAGTTATGCCGATGGTGAATTGCCTGAGGCGGGTTATGTGCCAGAAAGCGCGTTGAGTAGCTCAGTCTCTTTATTTGATTTTAGTGCGCTATTTAAAAATTTAGAAATGTTACTCAATCAAGCGAGTCCGACTTTGTTACCACTGGCAGAGATGCAACTACAGGCATTGCAGGCGCGACTAGGTGTCGATATACGCGCTGCGATATTAGAGAACATGGGCGAGCGAATTGTGAGTGTCGCGTTGCTAAATGAGT
Organism: Puniceicoccaceae bacterium; assembly: GCA_017857255.1. Taxonomy (GTDB): domain Bacteria; phylum Verrucomicrobiota; class Verrucomicrobiia; order Opitutales; family Coraliomargaritaceae; genus Lentimonas. The sequence continues at coordinate 2,417 of JAFMDL010000068.1, forward strand.
CAGTTTTAGGCGTGGATCAGTTCGCTGCCCCGCAGCAGCTATTTGTTTTGGATGTAAAAGATACACAAAGTTTCACTCGGGCATTAGAAGCGGTGAAAGATAGCGTGACTGGCGCGCGCTCGGAGATAAAAGAGCATGTGTATGAAGGCGAAACGATTTATAGTATCGCATCAAGCGGCGATTCGCACCTGCCTGATGCTGAAAGTGCTGCTGTTAACTACGTGCTGACGCGTTCAAATTTGATCGTTAATATGGGAGATGTGGGCTTGTTGCATGAAGTACTCTCGCGCATGAAAAATGGAGATGATGGCCTGTGGCAGAAATCACAGACTCAGGAGTTGTTTGAGCGTATTGAACGGCCGAATGCAGTGACTCGTTCTTATTTGAATGCAGCGCAGATGGTGGAGCCTTTTTTTGAATCACTAATCGAAGCGCTTAAAATCGGTGGTTTAGCCAATGAGTTGACTGCAGAGAGTATTCCCTCGGATCTCGTTGCGCCTTATCGATTAATTTCAGAGATGAATGAAGCGCCAGATGGTTTGTTTGGACGCACACTAATGATTAAGAGTGAGGTGGATGAATGAGTTTTGGAATTAATGTAGCGCTTCATAGCTGTGCGGCCTTGATGGTCGGATCATTGCACGGTGCAGATACCGCGCCGATCTCCTTTGTTGGGCCAGAAGTTTTGAAGCTGGATTGGGGTACACGGGCCCTCAATGTGAGTGATGTCAATGGCGACCAGTTAAATGATTTGGTGGTGGTCAACAATGACACTGCTCAGCTTGAGATTATTTACCAATTAGCAGAGGGCGCAAAGCGCAGTGGAGTTAAAAAACAACTGAATCAGAACCGCTGGGAGCCATTGCTGGAGGATGCTCGGTTTGCGAGCGAAGGAATTACGATCGGGTTTCCTGTGTTTGATTTATCTGTCGGCGACCTAAATGGAGATGGCCGTGACGACCTTGCGTATTCTGGGCGGGAGGTGCCATTGAGCATTCGTTATCAGACAGATGCCGGGCATTGGGCGGATACCACCAAGTTCGATAGCTTTCAAGCGCTCGGCTGGACTGATACGATTCAGATCGACGACGTCGATGGTGATGGCAAGGCCGAGTTGGTGGTGATCGCGGCCGACGCTCTACGTGTGTTTCGTCAAGACCCGCATGGACATTTAGGGGAGGAAGAGCTCTATTACGTAACGGGAGAGAATCCATTTAATTTGCTACTCGAGGATGTGACTAATGATGGGCTTAAGGATGTACTTTACATTACTTCCAGCGGCGACCAGTCACTCGCGCTTCGCGAGCAATTGATTGATGGAGGGTTTGGTCCTGAGCGGCGCTTCATTCTGGATCGACCAGTGCGGTCGGTGCGAGCAATGCCTCAAGTCGAGGGAGAATGGCGCTCATTTTGCTCTGTGGATTCACGTAGTGGCGGCATTGATTTTTTTACTCTAGAACAAGCAATCGGAATTGAAGAGGTCCCGGGTTTTTCAGGAGAGCAACCAGAGGTTTACCCGATCTTTAAAAAAATCCGTGCATCTGCCAGTTATGCCTTTGGCGATTTTAATGGCGACGGGCAGGAAGATATATTAGTAGCCAATCCTACGGGGGCTGAGCTAGTTCTTTTTTTGAGGGAGGCTGGAAAGTTCCGAGCTTCGCGAACGTTCCCATCGTTCTCAGGTATCGCATCAATGGCGAGTGGTAATTTCTTTAAGACTGATCGGAATACTGTGGTGATTGTCAGTGAGGGTGAGCGGGCGATGGGTTTGAGTAGTGTCGATGCCAACGGGCGGCTTTCATTTCCACGTCGTTTAGTCATTGGGGAGGGAGAGCCCGTGGTGTGTGAAGCAGTCGATTTGGATCAAGATGGGTATGATGAGTTAGCCTTCGTGAGCGAGCAGGAGGGGGCAATGAACCTGGTTTTAGCGCGACCCTCAAATCGTGATGATCAAGCATCCGATTGGGAGGTGCTTTCCCGTACCAAACTTGCAGATGTAAAGCGCAAGCCCACGGCGATTCGCGAGGTTGCTATCTTCGACAATAACAGTAGCGGTCTTATGGTTTTTGTGCCAAGGGAGGCACCCGTGTTGATCGCGATAGCAGATCAGGAGCTTGTCGAGGTTGCGGGTGCGTCTTCGGTACGTGAGAGTTTGTTAAAAGACATACAGCCGGCTCAAGTGAGTGTATTTGATATAGACGGGGATGGTTCCAATGAGTTGGTTGTCGCTCGCTCGGGGTATGCACGTGCGCTTCGTGTAGAGGCAGATGACTTGGAGATGGTGGATCAGTTCAATACACGTCGGGGCGATGATATGGTCTCTGCTGTGGTACCGTTGTATCAAGGGAAACAGTTGAAACATATTGCTTTATATGTGTCTACGGCGGGCGAGTTTCAATTACTCGCGCGCGATGAAGATGGGGTGTTTCGCTATGCGATGTCTGTAAATACTGGTAAGATAAACCTGAAAATGTGGCATCGTGTTGAACCACACGGAAAAAGATCAGAATTGATTTTTGCCGGTGAAGATCGCTTTTGGCGCTTACCATCAAAGGCTAATATTTGGACACGAGTGGCTGGGGAAAGCTTCGAAACTAATCTAGAAGAGGTACGATACAGCTATGTTGAAGGTGGAGATTTTGATGCCGATGGCCAGGTCGACCTTATTGCTGTGGACGGGCAGAGCCATGTAGTAGAGGTCTTGGTTCAGCAGGATTCAACTTGGACTGGCCGAATGTTTTGGGAAGTCTTTGAGCAGAATTTACACTATCAAGGACGTAAAGGAGGCAATCTAGAGCCACGTGAAATGATACTGTCCGATCTGACCGGCGATGGTAAACTTGATATAGCCTTATTGGTGCATGATCGGATTTTGTTTTACATGCAAGATTGAGGGTGTGCGCCTCTTGTTGGGTCTAATGGCAACACATTAAAATATGGTCCTGCCTGAATGCAGGACTTTATCACAAATGCAATCACTGGAAAGTCATTGAAGAGCACGTTGCAGCGCTTTCAGAATTTCCACCTTTTGAAGCAAGTGGCTGACTAATTGCCCTTGAGGGGTGCCGCTTAGTAGAGCTGGAATTGTGCGTGGTTACTTTGAAATGCCCGCGCTTGCGTCGCCCATTTTTGCACAAATAGATCCACGCGAGCTTGAGCGCCACGTTGGCTGATTTCATTCCACCAAGTCGTGCTACCCACATGCTTATTAAAGAGGCCAGGATTCTTGGCAGTGGCAAACGGGTTCGCGTGAGTCCATTCCGCCGTAAGTTGCATCATGTGAAAGCTGATTTCCGTAGGACGAACCTTGGACCAATCGCTGACATTTACATAGACCCCCTCAACGGTTGCTCCCGCGGCGGATTTAGTCCGTAAGATGCGGAAGCTCATCCCTGGAATCTGTTTGGCGAGGAGCGCCTGTTGTAGTTCCGTACTAGATTTACCTTTAAAGCGCAGTAGGCGAAACGGATACGGCGTGCCGATGCCGTGAGAGAAGCCGCCGACTTGCGCGCCGAGGCCAGTCATGGCATAGCCGAGGACTGCAGATAAATTTGGAATATAGGGTGAAGTGGGCTTCCACTTGAGGCCAGTTTGTGGCCAGAGCATGGCGCGATGCCAGCCACGCATTTTGATGACAGTGAGTTTGCCTTTCTGGCGCACCGCGTTGCTCACCTGCATGTTGCCAGATGTATATTTCGCGACTTGAGCCAGCTCGCCAATGGTTAAGCCATGCACATACGGGACATGAAATGCGCCGACATAGCTGCGCCATTCATGATCAAGCGGTGGCCCATCTACTTTCAGACCGCCGAGCGGGTTAGGTCGATCCAGCACCACAACTTCAACGCCGTTTTCAAAGCAAGCCTCCATCGCGTAGCGCATACAACTCACGTAAGTATACGAACGGACGCCGACATCCTGCAGGTCGATGACGAGCGCATCTAGGCCTTGGAGCATCGCTGGTGCCGGCTTACGGTATTTGCCGTACAGTGAATAGACTGGAAGTTGAGTGCGCGGGTCGATCTTATCGTCGACGGGGACATTTGCTTTTTCGTTACCGTAAATCCCGTGTTCGGGGCCAAATAGAGCGACGAGTTTGACATTCTTAGCCCGTCGCAACACTTCAATTGAGCTGACACCATCCCGGTTAACTCCAGCGGGGTGGGTGAGAAGCCCGACACGCTTTCCAGCGATCGCGCTAAAGCCCGATTGCTGGAGTATATCGATACCCAAATAAATACGTTCTGCATACGTTTGAAGCGCGCAGATAAAGAGTGAGCAAAGTAAGGCGAGACGAAGGGCTTTCAGCATTTAAATGAGGTCGGTGGGGTGCTTAGAAGGGTGTATGCTACGGTCATGTATTTTCTTTTTTAAATGGGCGTAACTGGCCGCGGTTCGTTGCGCGGTGATACGGTATGCAAAGCTGGAGACAAGGCCGAAAAAGATGCCCAGCACAATGCCACCCAGACACATTGTGCTGAAGGTGGTTAGCAGTGATTCAACGCTATTGCTCCACTGACTGCTCGTTAGGTTTTGGATGAGTATCTTGATATCGCTTTGGCCTAATGGCGGGGTCGTCACGCCGATAATACTGAGTACACTCGCGCCGACCTGATAAGCAGCATACCAAAATGGGATAAGCGTGAGCGGATTGGAAATCATCTGTAGCCCAACAAGGATCGGAAGATTGGCACGTAGTAATAGTGCCAGTAAAAAAGCGATTGGTATTTGAGCGCCGTAGAGCGGCATGAGGGCAAGAATGAATCCTGCATAAAGGGCTGGCACGGCATCACCAACACGAAAGCTCCAGAGGTAAATACGCTTACGGGCACCTTCAGAAAAACGGCCTAGTAACGGGTATCGATGTATATTCGCACGGCGCGGCAAGTGCCTGAGCCAGCGCTTTACGCGGCGAATACGACGCGTTCTAATGGCTCGGAACTCATTTTCTTCAATGGTCATTATGAGGCATGCTGCCGTAACGTGTCAGCGGTAGTGCGTTGCAGGTTTATGGAGCCTTCTATAAGTGCCTGTTGTAGGCTGTAACCTTCGGGGGTAATCGCCGCCACGGTGCAGTTTGGAAAGATACGGCATAGTTCTTCTTGGGCGTTTGGGTCGACACGGCCAGCGAGGAGTATGCTTGGTTTATTTGCGGTATGCGCGGCGCCTGCTAGTGCGACTGGGCCTTTACCATCAAGGGAGCTGCGATCGATGCAGCCTTCACCTGATAGAATCAGATCAGCCGCGGCGATCTTACTGTTCAACTCCAGCCAATCAGTGACTAGATCAAAGCCTGCTAGGTAGTGCGCGCCACAAGCTAAATTTAAGCCAAAGCCAATGCCTCCGGCAGCACCGCTGCCAGGTATCTCTTGGCAGGTGCTTGGCTGCGCGAAGTGTTGGCAAAGCTGCTCCGCCATGTGAGCGGCTTGCGTCTCGAATGCATCCAACTCGTTTGCAGTTAAGCCTTTTTGTGGGCCATAGATTGCTGCCGCTCCACGCGGGCCAAGTAGTGGGTTGTCGACATCACAGGCAATGAAAATCGGCGGTGTTGGCACATCCAGTTTACCTTGGATTGTTTGAATATGTGGCCAATCACGAGGCAGTGCCTGCTCGACGAGGTGGCCTTCTGAATTAATAAACTGTAACCCGAGTGCTTGCAGAGCACCAAGTCCGAGGTCGCTAGTGGCACTGCCGCCAATCCCAAGTAGGATTGCATCTGCGCTTTCGGCGACAGCGATGCGGATCAGCTCACCTACGCCATAGGTGGTACAATTTTTGGGGTGGCGGCGCTCAGCTGGCACTTGCTCCAACCCTGCTGCTGCGGCCATTTCGATAATAGCGATTTTACCCTGATTTAAATTGAGGCTACGTTGAACTGCTGCCGGGAGGGTCTCAATCTCACACCAGCCCAGCGGTGCTTCGAGGTCTGCACCGAGAGGACCACAAACTACGTGAGTCTCAATGTGGCCCTTTGCGGCATTGGTAAGAATATTGCAGAAGCCTTCGCCGCCGTCGGTAAGAGGTGTTTGAACGACCGTAACTTGCGTTCCATAAACTGCACGTGCGCCGCGTGCGGCGGCTTCGCAAGCGGTGGCCGCGGTCATGGAGTCCTTAAACTTATCGAATGCTGCTAGAATCTTCATAGCTTACAATACGTAGCGGATCATACGCCAGATTGTGCGCTGGGCGGTGAATGTTGAGATTTAGTCTGCATTCGCCGCGCAACGCTTCAATAGCGAACTGGTAGATCACGATTAGCGCTGCTCAAGGCCCGTCTCGACGTCGAGAATTTTGAAGTTTTCGACGTGATAGATTGGATCTGCACGGAAAGAAAGACGTGCGCCGTAGGATTCCTCGATACCTAGGAGTAAGTCTTCGTCTTCATTACGTAGACGCTCCAGGTTTGAAGGGTTGAGCAGGACGCGCAGGTTGATCTCCTTGTCGTGACCATCACGCGCACGAATGTGGCGTATAATACTAATGATACGGCGCTGGATTTCAACACTCATGGTACGCGCAGATTTGACTGAGCCGCGTCCGTGGCAATACGGGCAGTCGGTATAGATGCCGCTAGAGTGACTCTCCGAGTGGCGTTGGCGCGTCATTTGCATGATGCCGAGTGTGGAAATGGGGAGAATGTGGTTTTTGGCTTTGTCTCCTGCCATTTCGCGGCGCATCCGATTGAGCACCGAATTGCGATCTTTTTTCGCCTTCAT
>JAFMDL010000016.1 GCA_017857255.1 Puniceicoccaceae bacterium
GGAGGGGTGACTTAAACGGGTGCCCTGGAGGGCGTTGAAGAAACAATTAAATCAGATGTGTGGAAGTGGGCTTTGCAATTAAGACGCTGCTCGTTGTGAGGCGACCGTGAAAAGTTCGCGTGCGTCGGTGACTTCACCAGTGATTGCGGCCGCTGCGACCATTAGTGGACTCATCAGCATCGTACGACCGGTCGGGCTACCTTGGCGGCCCTTGAAGTTACGATTCGACGAACTCGCACACAGCTGATCACCGACCAGTTTATCAGGATTCATCGCTAGGCACATTGAGCAACCCGCTGCACGCCATTCAAAGCCAGCGTCGATAAAAATCTTATCCAGACCAAGCTCCTCAGCAATTTTCGCAACCACCTGTGATCCGGGAACGACTATTGCCTGTACGCCCTCAGCTACCTTGTGGCCTTTTACATAGTGCGCTACTTCTTGAAAATCAGAAAGGCGCCCGTTGGTGCAAGAGCCGATGAAAGCGACATCAATCTTTTTGCCCTTCATCGGGCTACCACCTTCGAATTTCATATATTCGAGAGCTTCATTGATCGAATCACGATCCGACTCAGTTTTACCATCTTCAACCGCAGGAATCGTTTCGTTTATACCCACGCCTTGTGCTGGAGTAATGCCCCATGTCACAGTTGGTTGAATATCCGTCGCATTGATGTCGACCACGTCATCAAAGGAACACCCCTCGTCAGATGCGAAGGATTGCCACTGCGTAACTGCTGCATCCCAAGCCGCTCCCTTTGGAGAGTAAGGCCGGCCTTTTAAATATTCGAACGTCACCTCGTCTGGATTCACGTAGCCGACACGTGCACCACCCTCGATGGACATGTTGCACACAGTCATACGCTCTTCCATGGTGAAGTTGTCAAATGTCGACCCCGCATATTCATAGGCATAACCAGTACCGCCTTGCGTACCTAGCAAACGAATAATGTGTAAAATAACGTCCTTTGCATAGACACCTGGAGCGAGTTCGCCGTTCACATTAATACGCCGCACTTTTAATTCATTTAGCGCAATTGTCTGAGTTGCGAGCACATCACGTACCTGACTCGTGCCGATACCGAACGCGATCGCACCAAATGCTCCATGCGTCGCAGTGTGCGAATCGCCGCATGCAATCGTCGTGCCTGGCTGTGTAATACCCTGCTCCGGGCCAACAATATGTACCACCCCCTGCTTACCAGTATTCGTATCAAAGAAGGTGACATTGTTTTCTGCGCAATTTGTTCGCAGCTCTTCGATCATGCCTTGTGCGAGTGGATCGCTGTAAGGCTCCACCGCTTCATTGGTTGGCACGATGTGATCTACCGTTGCGAAAGTGCGATGCGGATATTGAACCTGCAGGCCTCTATCACGCAACATTCCGAAAGCCTGCGGACTCGTCACCTCGTGAATCAAGTGCGTGCCAATCAATAATTGCGTCTGACCATTCGCCAACTGGCGAACGGTGTGCGCATCCCATACTTTTTCAAATAAGCTTTTGCTCATAAATAGTGTCCTCTAGGAGGGTTAATCTCAAAAGCGTCTCAATAAGGATAGCTTTCCGGGCTCTGGCAACCGCAAAGAATGATTTTATATATAATGCAATTCATAAGCAGTTGAACCCGCATCTGACCACGTGCCGCAAGCCTCAACAAGATAAACAGAGCCTACACATTGATCACATTAAGCAGATGTTGGATTGATGCATACTTCTTTGGCTGACTAAAAATCCTGGCCGCTCAAATTGAACCAAACGTCCCCCTATGTATCGGTCGACAAAAAAACCCGCAGCCAAGGCTACGGGTTTTAAAAAGCTTAAGTAGTCTTGGGGTAAAGACTAGAGAATAGCCTTAAAGCCAGCTCCAGCTTTGAACTTAACTGATTTGGAAGCTTTGATCTGGATCTTCTCACGTGTTTGTGGGTTGATACCTTCACGAGCTGCACGATTTGTCACTGAGAAAGTGCCAAAACCAATCAATTGAACACTCTGGCTAGTCTTAATACCCTTTTTGATACCTTCTAAAACGGCTTCAAGAGCGCGCTCAGCGGCTGCTTTAGATGTGTCTGCTCCGAGTGATTTTTGTACTTCTGCAACAAGTTCTGCTTTGTTCATATACGTGTATAGTTTTTATTGAGGTTGTTTGGCCTTATGACCACCAAGAAAAAGAGGCTTCCAAACTTATATCGTCAACCCTAAATAGCCCTCAATCCCCTATTTTTAAGGCTTAAAGCGCACTTAATTGCCTGACCTTGGTCGACGAGCCTGTTTAGCTCTCTTGCTGAGCCTCAATCACCTGCTTCAACAGCGCTTCAATCGACTCGATTTTTGAAATCTTACGCTCCGCTGCGATTTGCCCCGCTCGTTTAAGCAATTGGCTAGCCATCACCACAGCCTGCTTTTCAGAAGCGCCCATTTTAATGAATAATGACTTTATAAGACTAAGTTGTTCGTGTTCAGACTCCATTAGTTTCCTACCGCTTCAATCGCTGTAAATAACGAATCAATTTTAACCGTGCCTGCAGTGCAGTGCAGATAATCACCAACCGACGCATGACGCACCTTTAATAGCGCAACGCCTTGCCAGCTATTTTCCGCCATTACAACCGTGCGCAACTCACCGATTTGCTTGGATACATCATTATATAATGCAAGCGGGCAAACAGGCACTTCGCCAGCTCCAGAAATTCTAAATAACCCGCGCTGTGGCCGACCTAGGTTGTGCATGCGGGCCACCACTTCTTGCCCAAGATAACAGCCCTTGGTCAGCGACACCGCATCCCCGACTAGGCCGCCTTCACCTGGTAAATCATTTGGCCCAATCTCACTGGGCACACTCACAACACCCGCTGCAATTCGCGCCAACTGCACCTCACGCTCTTTAACAAAACAGACACCTAGGGCAATGAGTCGCTTCTTTAATTCCTCAATGACTGACTCGGACTGAGACCATAACTCGACATTCAGCTCTAGTGAGCGGCGACCATTCCAAATCCGCAATTCCGACGATTCGACAAAATGACCCACTGCAGGTAGCCCAAGCTCCAATTCATTGAGCACTGCCTGTACCCCCTCGCCAATCAAAGTTAGGCCAGTACCGACCGACAACTTCTCTATTTCGACATCATCCGCAATGATATGGCGCCCAAGCTTCTCCACAATCGTAGCAGATGCGGTTTGCTCGCTCAGCAGACGAAAGTGCTCCTCACCTTCACACAATATCACACTATCACCGATGACTTTACCCTTCACATTTAGCCACATCCCATAACTCATTCGCCCCGCATCAAACGGTCGTAGTTCATTTGAGAACTGACTCTGCAAAAAATCAGCCGCATCTTCATCCGTCACACGCAAGTGTGCCGCAGGCTTATATTCATATCCAACAACAGCGTTCATAGAGGGCAACTTGCCGAACTAATTTAAATTATCAATCGGAGAATTCGAGTTTCGTATCTTGATTCGAATAAGTGCTTGTTTCACTCCATAAGGTTCGTTACTTCTCCCCACCTTGTGAAAAAAGTCACCGATATCAACATCTCCTCTAAAACCTTGCTGCCTTCTCCACTCGCACTCTGCGAAGAGATCGAAAAAACAGAAGCAGCAGGCAAATTCGTGGCCGATAGCCGCGACGCAATTAACAAAATCATCTTTGGTGACGACCGTCGCCTGCTTGTCGTTGTCGGCCCATGCTCGATTCACGATCTCAAAGCGGGCCGCGAATATGCCCACAAGCTCGCTGCACTAGCTGAAGAAGTCAAAGATCGTATGCTGCTCGTCATGCGTGTTTATTTTGAGAAACCACGCACCACAGTCGGTTGGAAGGGGTTGATTATGGATCCAAAACTCGACGGCACCAGCGACATTCCAGAAGGCCTGCGCATCGCGCGTCGCTTCCTCAAAGAAGTCATCGATCTCGGAGTACCAACTGCCACGGAGCTACTTGACCCGATCACACCACAATATATTGCTGATCTAGTCTGCTGGTCTGCCATTGGCGCGCGAACCACCGAGAGCCAGACACATCGCCAAATGGCTTCCGGGCTATCCATGCCACTAGGTTTTAAAAATGGTACCGACGGCGGACTCACCGTTGCGCTCAATGCGATCAAAGCAGCCAGCCAAGAACAGACCTTTCTTGGCATCGATAATGAGGGTAAAGCCAATGCACTCACGACCAATGGCAACCCGAACTGCCACATTGTCCTGCGCGGCGGCTCAAAAGGGCCGAATTATAGCGTCGAAGACGTCACGCAGGCTCGTGAACAGCTCGAATCAGCGGGCCTCACCCCGGCCATCATGACTGATTGCAGCCATGCAAACAGTAGTAAAGACCCAGCTCGCCAACCAGCCGTTTTTGAAGAGCTCGTGAACCAAAGTCTGACTGACCCAAGCATTATTGGTGCGATGGTCGAAAGTAACATCCATCACGGTGCTCAGTCTTTCCCGCAACCGATTGATGCTCTTAAATACGGGGTCTCAATCACTGACGGGTGCATCGACTGGGAAACCACCGAGCGAATGATTCGCGATGCTTACACCAAACTCGCACCCACCTTTGAAACTACATAAACCCATTAGTTAGGCTTATTTATCAAGCCGTACTATTGTGCTTCCTTTATGATATTAGTTTTTCCGTTAGCCTCTGTAGCTCTCTTTAAAAAACTAGAAAACGAAAAAAATGAGTAAATCACCTATTCGAGTCGCAGTCACTGGAGCAGCCGGAAATATCGGCTATGCCCTTCTCTTCCGCATTGCCTCTGGCGCGATGTTTGGCCCAGACCAACCGGTAGCCTTAAATCTAATCGAAATTCCGCCTGCACTAGATGCCCTCAAAGGTGTTGTCATGGAATTAGATGATTGCGCCTTCCCGCTGCTGAAGGATGTCGTGGCAACGACTGACCTGGAAGAAGGCTTTAAGGATGTTAACTGGGCGCTCCTTGTTGGCTCTGTGCCGCGCAAGGCAGGTATGGAGCGAGGAGACCTACTCGGCATCAACGGCAAAGTCTTCACAGGCCAAGGCCAAGCGATCGGCGCAAATGCCGCCACCGATGTCCGTGTGCTCGTCGTAGGTAACCCCTGTAATACCAATTGCCTGATCGCAATGAATCATGCAGTGGGTGTGCCCAACGAACGCTTCTTCGCAATGACGATGCTCGATGAGAACCGCGCTAAGACACAGCTGGCACAAAAAGCCGGCGTCGACGTTACTGAAGTTTCTAACATGACCATCTGGGGCAACCACTCCGCAACCCAATATCCAGATTTCTACTCGGCGAAGATCGGTGGTAAATCCGCGGCGGAAGTCATTGATGACGAGGCTTGGTTCAAAGACAGCTTTATCCCTGACGTGCAAACTCGTGGCGCAGCGATCATCAAAGCCCGTGGCGCCTCATCGGCTGCCTCAGCCGCCAACGGTATCGTTGACTCTGTCATCGCCCTCACCACGGATACTGAAGCTGGCGACACTTTCAGTATGTGCCTTTGCTCCGATGGCAGCTATGGCACCACCAAAGGCCTCATCGCATCGCTTCCATGCCGCGTTAAAGACGGCCAATTAGAAATCGTGCAAGGCATTGACGTCAATGCTTTCAGCCGTGCCAAAATTGATGCCTCAATCAAGGAGCTTGAAGACGAACGTGAAGCAGTTAAAGACCTGCTATCCTAATTCGACTGAGACACACTCTTATACAAAAAGCTCGGTGCAACGCACCGGGCTTTTTTTGTGTAATGACCAGATCCTATACATTCAGGATCAACGAATTTGCTCTGAGATTTTAGACCCGAAATCGATTAGTTGCTGGCCCATATTTTGAATGCCACTGGTCTCATTTCCATTGGTTGATTTTGTATAGTTAAGTTCGACCCCGGCTTCCTTAAGCCGCCTCTCGACGAGTAGTAAATCCTCTGACAAACGTTCAACCTCGCGATTCAGAGTGCGCATTTCTATCGCAGAGGTAGTGCCCTCCGCACGCGCTTCAATATATTCAATACGATGCAGAAGGTCTTTTCGTTCACTTTGTAGACGAGCAACTTCAACCGTCGAAGCGATTAAATCATTGGCTGACTGGGAATCCTTAAACAATTGTACACGTTGACTACTCAAAAAAAATAAATCTTCGAATTGCACGGTAAAATAACGACCATCCTCTAAACGTTGGAATCGAACTGATGAATCATCTACCTCCAACAACCGAGCATTTACCCGTCGATACTGGGTATCCCAAAGTGTCATTTCCTGAGGTAATCCAACTGTTTGAGCCTGATAATAATCATACCCAAAAATTCCGCTTACCAATAAAAAAAAAGTAATTAGAATCCGTCGAACTGCAGTCACTAAAAGCTTCATAAAATTGATTTTTTATTGTTTAAGATCATAACGACTTTTTATACAAAAATTACTCTATTAAAAATCGATAATTATTAAATTATATGATTCATAACAGTCGAATTTAATTACATAGCGGTCGAGATTTAAATACACCAAAAAGTGTATTTCTGCTCAAACTATTGCTAGCCACTTTAGTTCGTTGATCATACCTAGGCAAATCCCCTGCCGAGCCTTCTAATCCTTGCCCTTGATACAACACAACAAAGGCAAGTTTAGTCATTATACTCAGTAAACTTTGCGGGCCTATAATAATGCCATAGGGCAAGGCGTTCCTCCGCGAAAAATCAATCTCCGCAACGACTCCACCGATTTGAAGCAGATCTTCAAGGTCCTGGCGGTGCTCTGCCCGAAGCGAGTAACACCCCAGCTCCTTTTGTAAAATATTATAGAATCCTTGTTCTGTTGCTAACCACATTACTCCAATAGTAATGAGCCACCTAGGACATTAACAGTCCGACCTCTTAATTTCTGCATGCACCAATAACTATTTTTTTTCACTTAAGCACGCTTAATTTGCGAACCTGCGACGCTTCCTAGTGTGGAGCACACTAAGTTAGTGTATTTATAAACCCCGGATGGACACAGATGAACACGAATATTCTGAATGAAACGAACTATTAAATCCGTGTTCATCGGTGTCCATCCGGGGTTTATAAAAGGCATTGAATCAGACATTTACCGAACAGTCAGAGCTATTAAAATAGCACCGTTCCATATCTCTTCGAAGGCCTCCTTATAATGGTGCGAATTTAGCGTACTTCACACTAAAGATGTAAAACGAGTACGCATAAAAAAGGCCGCCCCGAAAACGGAGCGGCCTTTAGAAAGACTTAGTATAAAGTCCGAAGCTTACGCGGCTGCGTTGGCTTCTTTTGCCTTTTCAACCAAAATGTTGAATGCGGCTTCGTCGTGAATCGCGAGCTCGGAAAGCTGCTTACGGTCCATGTCAATGTTCGCAGCTTTGAGGCCACGAATGAAACGGCTGTAATTGATGCCATTTACACGGCAGGCAGCATTGATACGAACGATCCAAAGTTGACGAAACTCGGACTTCTTTTTGCGGCGGTCGCGATAAGCGTAGACTTCAGCGCGATCAACTGCATCTTTCGCATAGCGAAAGAGACGTGATTTATTTCCGAAATAGCCCTTGGCTTTTTTCAGAACTTTTTTGCGGCGTTTTAAGGTAGCCGGACCATTTGTTGCTCTAGGCATGTTTTTTTATCTCTCGATTTAGTCGCTGTCGGGTCGCCCATTTTCATGTTACCCGGCGAGCGTGAGTTTATAGGTCAAACGTGACTTCTTCAGTTTAAGCGAAAGGCAAACCACGGATCAGGTTAGCGCGCTGCCCGTCTGCGACGAGTTTGCTGCTACCTGCACGGCGGCGTTGCTTGACACTCTTGTTACGAAGGAGGTGGCGGTGCCCTGGCGTGCGACGCAAGAGCTTACCGGTGCCTGTCTTCTTGAAGCGTTTGGCGATGGATTTACGTGTTTTCTGCATGAGAAAGTTGGAAAAGATGGGGAAAACACAGGTTTTAACTGTGCTTGTAAAGGGTAAAAGAGAGAAAAAGCGTGGTTATCGCCTCGAGTGTAGGCGTCTCAAAGCAAAGCCGCTCAACAATTACATATTTGATCGATTCCTAGTAGGCTCGTGTAAGCCTTGACGACACTTCGGATATCATAAAAGTGCGAAGAATACATCACCACATTCCGCACTGACACGCCATCAACACCAAAAATCGAGATCCAAGCCCCTTGGGCACCCCGCAGAGCCGTATTGTCGGAGTCGTGGATGGCCGCGTGCGCCGACTGAAGGGCTACTCAAAGAACCATCACGTACCAGACGGTTATCACGCTGCGGCACAGGCATTCGTGCGCAAGGTCGGGCAGCAGAACGTCAAAGAGATCGTGGATCAGTTCTACGCCGATATCCGCAGCCTATTTGGCTATAAGCGTCGCGAATTCCAATACACCTGTGAGGATGGGTTCGGATGCATCAAAACGCCTGATTTCGATCTACACGTGCGCATCGATCAGAGTACTATTGACACAAAAAATTACCACCTCACGACCGAGATCGTCGCGCTGCACACCCCAGAAATCGCGACTGATGAACGCTTCGTGGCCTGCTTCAACCACCACTGCGAAACGCTGGTGGTAGAATTCCCCGGCTCAATCAACATCGACGAAAAAATCGACGCCATTGAGGATATTCCCGAAATCGCCGACAGTCTTAGCTACGAGCCGGACGGCAGCAGCTTTGAACTTCGCCTTATTCCGCTGGATCTCCACATTCACGTGAGCGAAAGCGAAATCACCTTTCAACTACTGACGCTACGTGACCTCGGCAAACTAATGGAGCATAGCCAAAAGGCCTTTGAGATTTTAACTGAAGTCGGCATCAAAGCATGACTCGGATAGTAGAATATCGCACAAAAGGTGATGCGTGTAGCACCCTAGTAAAGTAGTTCCGCTCAGTCTAAAACGATTCAAAAAACGACGCTCTGCGCGGCTATTCCCATCAGCTGCAGCTTGACTTAATCGCACCTTCGCTAGATCTTAAGCGGCTTTTTGCAACCACCCAATTCATGGCAACTACGACTCTCAACTACGAACCTATGGTCTTCAACCCTCGCAACGGGGAAGAGGAACCACTCTCTGCGCTGCAACTCGAGGTACTCGCGCTTAAAAAAGAGCGCAACGCCGTTATTCTCGCGCACAACTATCAGGTCGACGAGATTCAGCGGGTAGCTGACTTCGTAGGCGACTCCCTCGGTCTTGCCTATCGTGCGGCTGAAGCAGATGGCGATTGTATCGTTTTTTGCGGCGTACACTTCATGGCAGAGACAGCCAAAATTGTGAATCCATCCAAAGCGGTGCTCTTGCCGGATATGGATGCAGGTTGCTCACTTGCCGATTCTTGCCCGGCGGAAAAACTCGCCGCTTACAAAGCCGCTAATCCAAACGTTTACGTGGTGGCCTACATCAATTGCTCCGCTGCTGTTAAGGCACTTTGTGATGTGATCTGCACCAGTGGCAATGCGAAGACCATCATCGAAAACGTGCCGGCAAATCGCGACATTTTATTCGTGCCGGACCAAAACCTTGGGCAATGGGTTTCCAAACAAACCGGACGCGAAATGCAACTCTGGCCGGGCTCTTGTTATGCACACGTGTTATTTACCCAACAAGCGATCGAATCACTTAAACTCAAATTTCCCGACGCACTCGTCGTCGCTCACCCAGAATGTGTCGAAACTGTGCGCGATAATGCAGATGTGGTTTGCAGTACCGAAAAAATGATTGGTTTCTGCCAAAACAGCGATGCACAACAATTTATCATCATCACAGAAACCGGCATGATCCACCGCCTACAACGTGAAGCACCAGACAAGACCTTTATCGCTGGGCCGACTGATACCTGTGCCTGTAACGATTGCCGCTTCATGAAGATGAATACCATTGAAAAGCTGCGTGACTGTTTGCGCGACATGAGCCCACAAATCGAAATGGAAGAGGACCTACGCCAACAAGCCTACGTGCCGCTCAAGCGGATGCTTGACTGGAGTAAGTAGTGAAGAATTAGGAGTTAAAAATAAGGACTGATTTACCTTCAGACCTGCAGATTCAACTTTCCTCCCTCAGCCTTCAACTCTTTAGCCTCTGCCCACAGCCCTCAAATCTCAGCCTTTAGGTTTCAACGCCGACCGCGCTGCTGCGACCTATCGCAACGATGTCTTACGTGCCCCCTTTTACGGCATTTTGGAAGCCGGGTGGTCCACCTTTGCACTGCTGATTGCGATTCGCCACTATGGTGCTCCAGAAAGCTACAAGGCATTTATAGCGGCAGCATGGCCGATCGGGTTCTTACTCACACCACTCACACTACATTGTGTGGCTAAACGACAGTTTCGACCCAGCCTTGCCTCCGCCAGCATGTTTGCCTTGGCCGCACTATTAATGCTTGGAGCCACAGTCGTGCAGAGCCTCACCGTCTTCACCGCATTCATTATCGCCAGCCAAATGGCCACTGTCCAGCAAGGCCCGTTGATGATTCAAATCTACGCGGAAAACTACCCTGCCAGCGAGCGAGGGAAGCGGATGACAACACCCTTTATACTGACAGCTTCAAGTATGATTCTATTCTCACTCATGGGCGGCTGGCTT
Organism: Puniceicoccaceae bacterium; assembly: GCA_017857255.1. Lineage (GTDB taxonomy): Bacteria > Verrucomicrobiota > Verrucomicrobiia > Opitutales > Coraliomargaritaceae > Lentimonas. The sequence continues at coordinate 10,557 of JAFMDL010000016.1, forward strand.
CTCGATCGATCGATCAATAGCTATCACTTACTATTTGTGATCATGGTCGTCTCTGCTGCCGTCTGTGCTTGGGCGACCAATCGTATGCCTAGCACCACTCTCTCCACTAAACATGTGGGCAATCCTTGGCAAAATTTCAGCCTAATCTGGAAAGATAAATTGTTTGGCTACTTACTTGGTAGTTGGATGCTGCTTGGCCTTGGCAACCTGATTACCATGCCCATTCGAGTTGAATATTTGGCGAATCCCAAGTTCGGCATCAACGCTGACAATACCAGCATTGCATTTCTACTTGTTGTCGTGCCAGCGGCGGCGCGTATACTTAGTACGAAGCTCTGGGGTAATCTGTTTGATCAACTTCATTTCATTACCATACGTAATCTGCTCAACATACTCTTTCTGCTGGGTATCGCTGGCTTCTTTTTCACCACAAATATCTATCTGCTCACATTCGCCATGATCCTAGTGGGCCTCGCCACAGGAGGTGGTAAAATCATTTGGAGCCTGTGGGTGACAAGAATTGCTTCCCATGAAAAAGTCTCTTCCTACATGAGTATACATATGGCCCTGACTGGATTTCGCGGCACATTAGCACCCTTTATAGGTTATTGGATCCTGAGTCATTCAGCCCATCAAGGCGTGGCCTACGTCGGCATGGTCCTGATTGCAATATCGATTGCATTGTTCGAATGCGTACGCCACCACAAACGATTTAGGCACTAGCCAAATTTAAGCGATTAAATATCCAAAGCTAGGCAACGGAAACCCGCGCTGACTAGAGATAGTCACGTCGCCCTTCGAGGGCACTACGCAAGGTCACAGAATCCGCATAGGTCACGCCGCCACCACTGGGTAGACCAAAGCCGATACGAGTTACCTTGATCGGCCGATCACCAACAATTTCTTCTTGTATATAATGGCAAGTCGCTTGCCCCTCGATATCGTTGGAGAGCGCCAAGACAAATTCAGAAATCCCGCCTGCTTCAATTCGTTCAATGAGACTCTGAAAGTTTAAATCCTGGGGGCCGATGCCATGGATTGGAGAAAGCTTCCCATGCAGTACATGGTACTTACCCTTCCACGCAGACGAGCGCTCGATGGCGATCAGATCCGGCACGTGTTCGACCACACATAGTGAACTTGGGCTGCGCCGCTCATCTTCGCATACCGCACATTCAGCACTCTCAGCTAGATTACCGCAACTCTCGCACCGCCGCACCGCGGCACGCGCCGCGACCATTGACTCCATCAGTGCTTCGAGCGTCTCTGGTTGCTCCACCAGTAGATGCATCGCAATGCGCTCGGCAGAGCGAAAGCCCAAGCCCGGCAAGTGCTTTAATTCTTGCAAGAGGTTTTCAAAAGCTGGAGTCACAAATTACTTTGATTAAAACCCTGGGAAGCCACCCATACCGCCAGTGACTGCACCCATTGCATCTTCACTAGTCTCTTTCGCCTTGGCAGCCGCTTCTTGTACCGCACCCAATAACGTTTCTTCGATAAATTCCGCGTCTTCTTTCAAAAACTCCGGATCTATTTTAAATGCCTGAAAATCACCTTGGCCATTGATCTTAATATTAATCGCACCGCCACCACTTGAAACTTCGATGATTTGCTCTGCAAGCTGACCTTGAATACTCTCCATCTGCTTTTGCATCTTTTGCGCCTGCTTCAATAATTTACCTACTCCTGCCATAATTTATATCCTCATTTGGGGTTGTACTACGTAAAATTAAAGTGTCCACGAAGCGCAGAGGTCGAGTCAAGCTGATTGAGCTCAAATTCATAAATCAAAAGTGGAATCTTGGTCAAACGACACAGTCTCACGCAGATCATGCGATGAGCTATACAACAAGCCGGCAATCCTCTCGTGTAAACAGGGCTCGCTCAACCATTGAGAATTCCGATCACTCACTAGGTACTGTCAAAATAAAGCGAATCGTGCTATTCATCGGCCCCAGCACTAAAGTATTCGCGCCCGGTTCGAGCCGAACCCGAGTCACCTCCGATCCAGCCCCAAGCAGCTGACCATTCACAAGTGTACCAAGCTTACTCTTTCGATCCTGAATATAATAAGCCCCTTTTTCGCGAACAATCACACAATGCGAGCGGGATACGTTGTACGGCGGTCTCTCTCCAATCAATGTGTGACTCTTAGAGAAAACATCCACACATGCAGCTAGATCCGCACGGCGTCCAAACGCAAATGGGAAACTTCGTATTACTTGCTTCTGCAGCGCAGACTGAGAGCGCGTCTCCTGCGAATCAGGCTCGAGCAATAAACTACCGCTCGACAACACCATCGGCTGACGCCTTTTTAAACGCATTGATGAGGCAGGTGCACTGAGTCTATCTAGCTGCTCATGTGCCACGCGTAGCCGTTCATTGACCCCGCGCAGGCGCTCGAAAATCGTCGACAAGTACGAGGTCAAGGTTTCGTTCCCACCAAGTAACGACTGATTAAGATCGTCTTCCGCAATCACCTCGAGCGTTACATCAGTCAAGGCTTCGGCAGTTCCAGTGCGTGGCAGGTGCTCAATCATGCCCATTTCGCCAAAGATTTCACCCTCCGCAAGCGTGCCAAGTACCACCTTTTTCTCCGCCTCGTTTAACGAGATTTCAACCCTACCTTGAAGAATACGATAGGCCTCCTGGCTATGGTCGCCTTGGGCAAAAATACGGGTGCCGGCTGTAACGGTTTCTGTTCTCATTAAAAAAATCAGCCTGGGTAACCATCAAAGACATAACGACGAAGATTCTCCGCCTCCATCTCATTCACCTGTAACAACCAGCGAGTCACATCACCAATCGAAATCATACCCACTAATTGCTCATCATCAAATACTGGCAAGTGGCGCACACGCTTCTCAGTCATAATCTGCATCGCGTCTTCGATCGATGTATCTTTACTAATCGACAAATAATCCTTCGTCATCACATCGCGAACGACAGTTACCTTCGAATCGCGTCCCGCTGCAACGACACGCGTCAACACATCACGCTCGGTAAACATACCCACGACACTGCCACCCTCTTTCACGATGATTGAACCGATGCGCTGGCGATTCATCTCCGACACGGCAACATCCACTGTCGCATCCACTGAAATACAATAAACAGACGATCGTTTCTCGCCCAACAGAATAGTTACAAGGACTTTATTTAGAGGCATAAACAATTAGTTTAGATAAATCCTAAGCACTGGCAACCCCATGTTTTATAAATGATTTAGGCACCAGCAGACATCCTCACATCAACTCCGCATATCCCGCACGATAATCCACATACTCAGGCTGCCATTCAAACGTCTCACAAAACTTACTATTTAATATTCTGCGGCTAGGCATGCGCCCGCCGCGACGCAACAACCGTGGCGACACCTGCTCAGGATCAAAAATCGGCGACGGCACCTCTAACTGTTCAGCCAGCCACGCCACCAGCTCTGCCTTAGTCGGTGGCTGGTTGTCTGCGATATTATAAATTCCCGAAGTCTCTGGTTGCCGGTTGGCTAAGGCCGCGCTGATCGCACGCACGATATCAGCTCGGTGAATCAAATTCAGCAAATAATCCCCCACTCCTGGGATCACCGATTCACCGGAACGCAATAGATCCAGCAGATAATGCCGCTCTGGCCCGTAAATCCCAGCAAGACGTAGCACATACCAAGCATCAAAAAAATCGGCAGCACCAGCCAGTAACCGCTCCGACTCGCACAACACCTGCCCGGTCGGCGGCGCACCTGAGGTATCGGCGGTCTCATCGACTCGCTCAGCGTTATCTTGCGGGTACACCGAGGTACTACTGGTGTAAAGATACACTTTAATCCCGCGACCTTGGGCCCATTGCAAAATAGAGCGTTGCCCATTTAAATACGACCTCCGGTAGCCATCCAAACCACCGCCAGCGGAACTCACGCAATTCACCACGGCTGCATAGGTGCCTTGCAATTGGCTGTGCCAAGTCGAAGCGTCGAGATCCGCGATCACCACCTCGCTGACACCCATTAAGCGTAATTGGGCTGCCTTTTCTGTATTGCGTGTTAATGCACCTACCCGAACACCGACTGCTAGCAACTGCTCGGCTAGGGCCGTCCCAACGTAGCCACAACCGAAAATCATCACTGATTTCGGTAATTTCGCTACCACTGCACTTGATAAAAGATTCCCAGACATCTTCAAAAGTATTTGTGCCCTGACACATTCTGCAACAAGTTCCTAACTTTTCATGTCTTTAGTAGATCCAGAAATCGTCCGCAACTACCTGCTCGCACTGCAAGATCAGATATGCGCCACCCTCGAAAATGAAGATGGCGGGTGCCTTTTTCGCGAAGACAAGTGGGAGCGTACCGAAGGTGGTGGTGGTCGCTCACGGGTACTCGAAGGCGGCCCCGTCTTCGAGAAAGCAGGGATCAACTTCTCCGATGTGCGGGGTGCCAGTCTCCCGCCCTCAGCCACAGCGACGCGACCACAGTTGGCTGGCGTACCCTTTCGCGCGATGGGTGTCTCTTTAGTCTGCCACCCACTCAACCCACATGTACCGACCACCCACATGAATGTGCGTTTCTTCTACGCAGAGCCCAAAGAAGGTGACCCGATCTGGTGGTTTGGTGGCGGGTTTGACCTGACCCCTTACTACGGTTACAAAGAAGACGCAGTTCACTGGCACCAAACAGCACAGCAAGCGTGTATCCCATTTGGCCCTGACCTGTATGCAGCGTTGAAGCACAATTGTGACAACTACTTCTACCTGCCACACCGAGATGAAGCACGTGGCATCGGCGGCCTCTTCTTCGACGACTATAATCAAGGCGACTTTGACCAGGCATTTGCGCTCATGCAGTCCGTCGGCGACCACTTTTTGCCAGCTTATCAACCCATCGTCGCGAAGCGCAAAACCTTGCCACACACCGAGGTCGAGCGAAAATTTCAACTCTATCGCCGCGGTCGCTATGTCGAATTCAACCTCGTGCATGACCGCGGCACCCACTTCGGCTTACAGTCCAAAGGCCGTACCGAATCGATTCTAATGTCACTGCCACCTCTCGTCCGCTGGGACTACGATTGGCAACCCGAGCACGGCTCCCCAGAAGCCGAGCTCTACGAATACTTCCTAAAGCCCAGAGATTGGCTAAGTCCAACTACAAATTAATAACTGCGAATCGCGTTACACCCCAATTTTCCAATGACTTCACGTGAACGTTTTCTAGCTGCCGCCAATTGCCAACCAGTCGATCGCCCACCCATCTGGCTGATGCGCCAAGCGGGGCGCTATCTTCCTGAATACCGCGCACTCAAAGCGCAGCACGACTTTGTCACCATGGTGCGCACGCCTGAGCTCGCCGCTGAAGTCACTCTTCAACCGCTACAACGCTTTCCGCTCGATGCAGCAGTCATCTTCTCCGACATTTTGGTTATCCCTGAAGCGCTCGGCCAAGGCTACCACTTCCGGGAACAAGGAGGCATCGGCATGGACTACTTGCTCGATACACCCGAGAAGATCGCCGCGCTAGACCCGTCTAAAGTTACTGAAAAACTAAACTACGTCGCTGGAGCCCTTGAACTAACACGCAAAAAAATGGGTGACGAAAAAGCCCTGCTCGGCTTCTGCGGCTCTCCTTGGACACTGGCTTGCTACATGGTCGAAGGTGGCTCTGCTAAAGACTTTGTTGCGATTAAGAAGCTCGCTTGGGATCAACCGCAACAATTCGAAGCTCTGATGCAAAAGCTCACCAATGCGATTGTCGAATACCTGCACATGCAGATCGATGCCGGCGCCGATGCTCTACAAATCTTCGACTCTTGGGGTGCAATTTGCCCAGCCACACACTACGACGCATGGTCATTGCGCTGGATTCGCCACATCATTACTGAACTTAAACAGCGAGTACCAGTGATCTTGTACGCTAAAGGTATGGGCCACAAAGCAGATGACCAAATTCGCACGGGCGCATCCATTCTCAGCCTCGACTGGACAATGGACCTGCGTCAATTGCGCAGTTCCCTCACCCAAGGCATCGCGATCCAAGGCAACCTCGATCCCGTCACACTGACCACCACGCCTGAGATTACCCGTATCGAAGCAAAGCGCGTTCTCGAACAAGCCGGCACCCACCCTGGCTTCATCTTTAACCTCGGTCATGGTATGATCCCCAGTGCGAAAATCGAATGCGTCGAGGCTTTGATGGAAGTGGTCACTGGGCAAAAGAACGCTTCTATATCCTGACATAGCATCATCCACGCACATGAACGCTTCCAAAAACGCCCCAAAAACCTGCATCATTGGTGCTGGTATTAGTGGGCTCGCGCGTGCATGGCAGTTGCAGCGTAGTGGACAAGACTGCACGGTACTCGAGCAATCTGCCCTCGCTGGCGGTGCGGTCCGCAGCCATCGCGAGGGCGATACACTTGCGGAAGAAGGTCCCAACTCGATCCTCCTCAATAGCCACGAGATTGAAGCTTTCCTCAATAGCGTTCCCGGCCTGCAGGAATCCATCGTCGAAGCATGCCCGGCAGCCAACAAGCGTTTTATTGTGCGTAACGGCAAACCGCACGCGGTACCGATGGGGCCACTCTCGGCAATCACTACACCCCTCTGGTCCTTTGTAGCCAAGCTCCGTGTACTTAAAGAACCATTCGTTAGACCTGCCCCCTCGGACGGCGAAGAAAGTGTCGCCGAATTCGTGCGGCGCAGGCTCGGCGATGAACTCTACCGCTATGCCATCAACCCACTGGTTGGGGGAATCTATGCAGGCGATCCCGAAAAGCTATCTCTGCCGCACGCCTTTCCGAATCTACATGCTCTGGACCAGAATCATGGGGGGTTGATCCGCGGAGCGATCGCGAAAGTATGGGCCGCGCGCGCCAACAAAATCCCCAAGCCACGTAAGCGTATCATTTCCTTTAAAGATGGGATGGCGGAACTCCCTGAAAAACTCGCCGCAGCATTAAGCGACGACCTCCACACTGCTGTGTCGATCGATTCGATACGCCAGTCCGATACGCAGTGGACCGTCTCGTGGACTAGTCCCTGCGGAATGGTGACAGAGCGCCTTTTTGATCAACTGATAGTCACCGCACCGGCGCATCGACTACCACACCTGCCCTTTGATTCCATTTTAAAGCAGCACCTCGGCTCACTTGGCGCCATTGACTACCCGCCTGTCTCAGTGCTCAGCTTGGGATTCAAGCGGACCAACGTCGCTCACCCGATCGATGGTTTTGGTGTACTCGTCCCTGAGTGCGAAGGCCGTAAGGTCTTGGGCGTGCTCTTCCCATCGAGTGTCTTTTCAAAACGCGCCCCACAAGATGAAGTATTACTCACCGCCTTTGTCGGTGGCGAGCGCCAGCCCGAATGCGCGACCATTGATACCCAAACACTCATCGCCACCGTGCTTCCCGAGCTGGAGCAGCTGCTCGGCGTGACCGGTCAGCCCACCTTCGTGCACCACAAGCATTGGGACAAGGCGATCCCACAATACAAGCTCGGCTACAGTAAACACCTCGCCAAAATAAAATGGATCGAGCAACGCTACTCAGGTCTGCATTTAGCCGGTAATTACTGTACTGGCATTTCCCTAACGAACTGCCTAGAAGCTGCCCTAGATTGTTAAGTATTCAGATTTTTCACTACACCCATGCCCAATACCCACAAAGAAATCGCTAAGCTTCGTGCTGAAATCACTAAGCATGACCAACTTTACTACAAAGACGCGTTGCCGAGTATCGATGATCAGGCCTATGATCGCCTGAAAGCCCAACTCGCTGAACTCGAAGCCGCCGTTCCGGAATTCGACTTTAGCGCATCCCCCACACAATCTGTGGGCGACGACCGCCTTGAGGCATTTGTAAGCTACACGCATCGCGTGCCGATGCTCAGCCTCGACAACACCTATAGCATGGAGGAATTGCTCGAGTTCGGCAAACGACTTGAAAAACGTTTTCCAGACCAAACACTTAACTATCTAGTCGAACCGAAGATCGACGGCGTCGCGGTCAGCCTTACCTATGAACAGGGTCAGTTCGTCCGCGCGGTATCGCGGGGCAATGGCGCCGAGGGTGACGACATCACGCAAAACGTACGCCCGATTAAAGGCTTACCGATGACACTCTACGACGCGCCAGAGATCCTCGAAGTGCGCGGTGAGATTTATATGCGCCACGAAGAGTTCGAGCGCATCAATGCAACACGCGAGACCGAAGGCCAACAGCTCTACGCCAACCCACGCAATCTTGCGGCCGGCACCATCAAGCTGCTCGACCCCGCTGAAGCACGTGCCCGCGCACTCGACATCGTACTCTACGGCGTCGGCGCGTGTGAGCCCGCCCGCTACTTCAGCCATCAAGCCGAGATTCACGAGAAACTCAAAACATGGGGGTTTTCCGTGCTGGAAAAAATTTGGCTGACCGACGGTATTGAGCAGGCATGGACGAGTATCGAAGATCTGGATACACTGCGTCAGGGGTTCACTTATCCCACGGATGGAGCAGTCGTAAAACTCGACGACTTCCGCTTGCAAGACGAAGCTGGATTTACTTCAAAAGCACCGCGTTGGGCAATCGCTTATAAATTCGAAGCCGAACGCGCCGAAACCCTGCTCAAAGAAATTAGCCTGCAGATTGGCCGCACCGGAGCGGTCACTCCAGTCGCACTGCTCGAGCCAGTACAACTTGCAGGGACCACGGTTTCGCGTGCCACCTTACACAATGAAGATGAAATTCGCCGTAAAGACATCCGCCCGGGCGATACCGTGCTCGTACAAAAGGCTGGCGAAATCATCCCACAGGTATTGAGCGTTAATTTAAGCAAGCGCCCAGCGGATAGTGTCCCGTTCGATTTCGGGGCACATTTGGAGTCGCTAGGCATAATAGCCGAGCGCGACCCCAATGAAGCGGTCTGGCGCATCACCCGCAAAGACGACCCCATCCGCCAACAACGGGCCTTACAGCACTTCGCCAGCCGTACCTGTATGGATATTGAGAATCTCGGTACCGCGATCGTCGAACAACTGGTCGCGCGTGGCCTCGCGCACAACCCTGCCGATCTCTATACGCTTCGAATCGAGCAACTTTTAGAGCTCGATAAATTTGCTGAGAAATCGGCGAACAATCTGATAGCCGCCTTGGAGGCGAGCAAGACTCGCTGCCTGTGGCAGTTGATTCATGGCCTAGGTATACCGCATGTCGGCAAACAGTCCGCCAAAGACCTTGAAGCGTATTTCGACTCACTGGATGCGATCGCCAGCGCCAGCGAAGAGGCACTTGTAGAAGTTGATGGAGTCGGTTCAATCATGGCGCAAAGCTTACACGCATGGTTTGCTGATCCAGATCACACCACCCTAATTGACCGCTTCCGCAAGTATGGACTCAACTTTCAGTCCGCTCGCATCGAAATCGGGGATAGCGCACTGGTGGGTAAGATCTTTGTGCTCACGGGCTCACTGCCAACACTCACACGCAGTGAGGCGACTGCCATGATCGAGCAAGTCGGTGGCCGCTCCAGCTCGAGCGTCAGTAAAAAGACCGACTTTGTCATCGCAGGTGAAGCCAGCGGCTCGAAATACGCAAAAGCTGAAAAACTAGGCATTGTCATTCTTGATGAAGACGAGTTCAAACATCTCATCGAAAGCTAGATTCTTTGCTAGGTTGCCAAGCTGAGCCAATCAATTATACTAAAAAGGAGACTAAAAAGCCCCTTGCAATTAATTTATCTTATATTATAACCTTTAACTATAAGTATTAATTATGAGCTTAAATGCCATCCACCTATTATTGCTTGAACAGCCGCTCATCGCTTTGTTCGCGATCATTGCGTCGGGACTCTTGGTTGGTAATATTACTCTGAAAGGTATCAGCCTCGGTAGTTCAGGGGTGCTTTTTACTGCCCTCCTTGCAGGGCATCTGGGTTACAGCATCCCTGGTGGTATTGGTACACTTGGACTGGTGCTTTTCGTTTACTGCGTCGGCATCGGTGCCGGAGGGCGCTTCTTCGCATCGGTTGCGCGGGAAGGTGCGACGCTCGGAAAACTCGCACTGGTGATTGTCGTTAGTGGTGGTGCGATTACATGGGCGGGTGCGGTGCTACTGGACTTGCCAGCTGACTTGGCAACTGGTATTTTCGCCGGTGCGTTGACTAGTACTCCAGCCTTGGCAGCCGCGACTGAGGGACTCAGTGATGGTGCGTCGGGAGTAAGTATTGGCTATGGTATCGCTTATCCGTTTGGCGTGATCGGCGTAGTGCTTTTTGTGCAACTCTTGCCGCGCATTCTAAAGCATGACCTTGAAGCAATCGCAACCAGTCATGAAACAAAGGATGATATTGATGAACGCGTCGAAACTGTGTTGGTCGAAGTGACCAATCAGAATTTATTTGGTAAAGAAATAGCATCTGCGGGTATCAGTAATCTCAACGCCTGTCAGGCATCGCGCATTTTCAAGGACGACCAACTGGTCCCCCTCAGCTATGATGATACATACAGTGAGGGCCTACTGTTATTACTGGTTGGACGTAGCAATGAAATTAACATAGCGATTGATACCCTCGGGAAACGCAGTGACCGCCACCTCCTCATGGACGTCGAAAACGAACGCCAGAACCTGCTGGTAACCGACCGTACGATAGCTGGCAAAGCAATGCGTGACTTGTCTCCATTGAAGAGCTACGGCGTGGTCGTTACTCGTATCACTCGCCACGGCCTGACCTTTATTCCCAATGCCGCCACTCTAATCGAGACACACGATAGCCTTACCACGGTAGGTCGCGATGAGGATTTGAAAGCTTTCGGCAAAGCCGTCGGGCACCGTAGCAACGCAATCGACTCGACCGACCTGCTTTCACTCTCCTCAGGCCTCACACTTGGCATCATTGCCGGGATGATACCAATCGGCCTACCAGACAGCACGCCAATCACACTTGGCCTCGCAGGCGGGCCGCTTATCGTGGCATTACTGTTAGGGCACTTCGGTAAAGTCGGCCGCATTGTCGGCCATATTCCGTTTCCTACGCGGATACTACTGCAAGACTTAGGCTTGGTCTTTTTCCTCGCGAATGCTGGGGTAGCCGGTGGCGGCTCTTTGGTCACTACCGTACAACAATATGGGATCACACTATTCGGACTCGGCATGCTGATCAGCATTGTGCCGCTCATCGCCGCATGGCCACTGGCGCGCAAGCTCTTCAAGTTGGACGCTCTCCAAGCTCTTGGCGGTATCTGCGGTGGCATGACCTCCACTCCAGCCCTCGGAGCAATCACTGCAAAGACTGACTCACAAATACCAGTCATCAGCTATGTTTCGGCCTATCCTGTCGCTTTAATTGTGATGATTTTGACCGCGAAAGTGCTGATTAGTTTACTCACATAAGCAGGCGCATCACTCTAGCGCCGTTTCTTTGGCAAGCCTTTGGCATTGTACACCGCCTTCTTACGCTTATGCGGCTTCGCCTTCGCACTGCCACTCGCCCCACCACCATGCTTACCAGTTTGCAAAGTCTCAATCTGATCTCGCAACATCGCTGCCTTTTCAAATTCTAATTTTTGAGCAGCCTCTAACATCTCAGTCTCGAGTTCGGCAATCACATGCGCGACATCGACCGAATCTGATTCCGCCACCAACAAATCGTGGCTCTCAGTTTCATCATAACGCTTACCGGGCGCTTGAAGACTCTCATCAATACCGCGCTTCACGCCGACTGGTATGATGCCGTGCTTGGTATTATAAGCCAACTGCTTCTCTCGGCGACTTTGCGTAACTGCCAGCGTCTCATTAATCGATCGAGTCATTACGTCCGCGTACAAGATAACACGGCCTTTCTCATGGCGTGCAGCGCGACCTGCAGTTTGTATCAAACTCGTCGCGCTACGTAAGAATCCCTCCTTGTCGGCATCGAGAATTGCTACCAACGCAACCTCCGGCAAGTCGAGCCCTTCACGCAACAAATTCACCCCAACTAAGACATCAAATTCCCCAAGCCGCAAGCGGCGCAAAATTTCGACTCGCTCAATCGCATCGATATCAGAGTGCAAGTACTCCACATTCAGCCCGGCCTCTCGCAAATATTCGCTCAAATCCTCCGACATGCGTTTCGTTAAAGTCGTCGCCAAAGCACGCTCGCCCTGCTCAACTGCATTGCGCACTTCACCAATAAAATCCTCCACCTGCCCTTTAATCGGACGAATTGCCATCTCTGGATCAATCAATCCAGTCGGACGGATCACTTGCTCAGCGACCACCTTCGACACCTCAATTTCATGCGCTGCTGGTGTGGCCGAAACATAAATCGTCTGATCAGTAATCAACTCAAACTCATCTAGTGTTTGTGGGCGATTGTCCATTGCCGATGGCAATCTAAAGCCATACTCGACTAACCTCTCCTTGCGAGCACGATCGCCGTTATACATCGCGCGCACCTGCGGCAATGTTACGTGACTCTCATCAACAAACAGTAGAAAATCATCGGGGAAGAAGTCGATCAGGCAGAACGGCCGATCGCCCGCCTTGCGACCTGACAAATAACGCGAGTAATTTTCAATCCCGGTACAAAACCCCATTTCCTGCAACAGCTCTATATCATACTCCGTGCGCATGCGAATACGCTGTGCTTCGAGCAATAGGTTTTGTGACTCAAACCACGCTACGCGTGCTTCTAGTTCGGCGCGAATCTGTGGAATCGCTTCGGCAATTTTTTCTTTTGGTGTGGCGTATTGCGTAGCTGGATACAAATTAAAGATATCAAGTGTGCCGCCAGTCGCCCCATTTAAGGGGTCGAGCTCGCAGATACTTTCAATTTCATCGCCCCAAAATTCGACACGGATGGCAGTCTCCATGTAGGCCGGATAGATGTCGACCACATCGCCGCGCACTCGAAATGTCCCACAGGTAAATGAGACATCGTTGCGCTCGTAGAGCACCTCGACCAAGCGCTCTAAAAAATCGTCTCGAGCGATCTCCATCCCGACTTTTAGCGGAATCATCATTTCCTTGAAATCTTCCGGCGAGCCAAGGCCATAGATACACGACACACTGGCGATCACGATTACATCCCTGCGGCTAATCAGTGATGACGAAGCTGCAATGCGTAAGCGCTCGATTTCCTCATTAATCGAAGAGTCTTTCTCAATATACGTATCTGTCTGCGGAATGTACGCCTCAGGCTGGTAGTAATCATAAAAACTGACAAAATATTCGACCGCATTCTCTGGGAAAAATGCTTTAAACTCAGAATAGAGCTGTGCCGCGAGCGTTTTATTATGAGACAAAATAAGCGCCGGTCGCTGCAACTGCTGAATCATATTAGCCATGGTAAACGTCTTACCCGAGCCCGTCACCCCAAGCAGTGTCTGTCGTTTATTGCCCGCACGCACAGAATCTACCAAGGTCGAGATAGCCTCGGGTTGGTCGCCTTGGGGTTCATAATCGCTGCTGAGTTTAAAATCCACGTGCTCAGAAAAGCGCAGGAAACGACCCTGCGCAAGCGGAAGCGCTCAAATACTGAGTTCGACTGTCGACAATTCGACTGATCCGCTTATATCCTTTCCGTAGTGCAAGCAAAGAACAGAGCGATCGTTTTTTTTGATGGAGACTGTGGTCTCTGCCATACCTCGGTGCGCTTTCTAGTTCGGCTAGATCGTCAGCAGCGCCTGTACTTCGCCCCACTACAAGGCGTCGCCGCACAAGCACTATTGCCGCAGGCGGACCGTGAATCACTCAACACAGTGGTCTACCACCGCGTAGCTTCAAATGGCAGTATAACTCGTCACACTCGCTCGGATGCTGTGCTTTTCGCAGTGATTGATACCCGCAGCTTATTGCGCTTTGCTGCACAAATCGCACGGTTGCTACCATGCAGCTTTCGCGATTGGCTCTACAACTGTGTCGCTAACAATCGTCGCAAGTGGTTTCGCACCAATACCTGCGGACTCCCGAGCCGAGCAGAACACGGCCGTATCCTGCCATAGTCTGCTCTAAATGCAGGCGGCCTGAAGCAGAATAAACGCATGATCCAACCAGCTAATCGGCATACGCAACTAGTATTGGTTTAGTATGACCACAGCCAGCTAGTATGCGCGACCGTCTTTATTTTCAAAGAAATTGATGTACGCCTTATTGAGCATCGCATAGCCACCCGGCGTTGGATACTCCCCGGTGAAATACCAGCTACCGTTGTTGTTCGGCAAAGCCGCGCGCATCTTCTCGACTGGCAGAAAGACGATATCTAAATCGCCCTGCCACTGAATTCCCTTCGGATAGACAAGCTCGCCAATCTTTTTGGAAATCTGCTCATCAGTATAACGATCATACAAGCGTTTCACATGATTGACCTGCTCGGTTGCTGGTAGATCGACCTGAGCCAAGCAATCGCGATACACCTCTTTAAGTAGTTCGCTTTGCCCATCTTGCTTGACCAATTCAATCGTCGCCTTAAAAGCGATGAATTTACCCAGCTCTGACATATCAATGCCGTAGCAATCCGGATAGCGAATCTGCGGCGCGGTCGAAGCGACCACGATCTTGCGAGGATTGGTGCGACTTAGAATCTTCAGGATCGATTCCTTAAGTGTGGTACCACGCACAATCGAGTCGTCGATACAAACTAGGCAGTCCTTCGGCTTCACAATACCATAGGTGATATCGTACACGTGGGAAACTAGTTTCGCACGGCCCTTCTCTTGCGAGATGAAGGTGCGCAGCTTGACGTCCTTATGTGCAATTTTCTCGCCTCGTGGCCAATTCCCCATGATCAGCTCATCGATCAGCTTCTCATCCAGTGTGCCCTCAGCATTGGCTTTAAGCAGAGTATCTTTCACCTCTGTGCGGCGATGTAGGCGCAGCGCATCGAGCAATCCATAGTAAGCAGTCTCGGCAGTGTTCGGCACAAAGCTAAACACACTGTTCTCAAAATCATTATCAATCGACTCGACCACCTGCGCCAACAACGCGCCTCCAAGCGCCTTACGCTCGCGATAAATATCCGCATCATTCCCGCGCGAAAAATAAATGCGCTCGAAGGCACATTGCGAGATTGGCCGCTCTGGCGTGAAGCGATCTGAATAAATCGTACCATCGGCTTTGATCACCATCGCCGTGCCTGGCTCGAGTTCACAAACATTATCAATTGGTTGGTCGAAGATCGTCATCAGAGCCACTCGCTCGGATGCATACGCGACCACCTCGTCATTTTGAAAATAGTAGCATGGGCGAATTCCTTGAGGATCTCGCATCACAAACGAATCACCATTTCCAATCAGCCCAGCAATCGTGTAGCCACCATCCCAATCTTTGGCAGCCTTCTTAAGGATACGAATCGGGTCGAGGTCCTGACTGATGATCTTAGGAATACGCACCCCTTCGACGTTCTGATCACGCATCTGGTGGTAAATCGCATCGTGCGCCTCGTCGAGGTGAAAGCCGACATCTTCCAGAACGGCTTGAGTGTCAGTGCCAAAAATCGGGTGCTGACCACGGTTGATCAATTCCTTGTTAATTTCTTTCTCATTGGTAATCGTAAAATTACCGGCGAGCATCAGATTTTTTGTCGGCCAGTTCGACTTACGCACGAAGGGGTGGCAATTCGAAGACGAATAGACGCCAGACGTACCATAGCGCAGATGTCCCATAAGCACCTCACCACCGTAGCCGAAATTTGTTTTTACAGTATCCGCAAACTCCGGATGAATCACCCCATCATCAACCTTTTTTTGATAGTCTTTGAGCTGCTCCTGAAAAATGCGAGAGAGTGGATTGGTCTCGATGCTGCGATCGCGCGCCATATATGGCTGCCCCGGATCCACGTTCAGCTTCACACAACCAATACCCGCGCCATCTTGGCCGCGATTGTGCTGTTTCTCCATGAGGAGAAATAGCTGATTAAAACCATACAATGGAGTACCGTATTTTTCTTGGTAGTAAGCCAAGGGTTTTAAGAGGCGGATCATTGCGATGCCGCATTCGTGCTTAAGAAAATCGCTCATAGATGGGAAAAGACATGCCGAGGGTAAAAGGCTTTTTTCGGCCGTGGCGATGCTAAGTTACAAATTTGTTGCAATTCGACCTGTAGCCGAGGGTTAAATAGGCCTCCCGTCTCATCGATCCTTCAGTTGCAGCGGCGCTTCAGCATCGGAAATGCCGCGCTGACGAATATGCTCTGCATTTGCAGGTTCCAGATGCACGAGCACCTTCGATACTTCAGGGTGCTGTTTTATCAGTCGCTGCTTCACATCGTGAGCGATTTGATGGCCCCTCTCTACTGTAATCTGAGGATCTACCTGCAAGTGTAAATCGATCTCATATACATCCCCCACTCGGCGCACACGGAAATCGTGATATGCCAGCGCACCTGGTGTCGGTAAAATGTGCTCACGTAAATCTTCGATCACCGCGCGCTCAGGAGCCGCATCCAGCAAATCTGCACACGCCCGCAAAAAGATCTTAACTGCCTCAAAAACAAGATAGCAACCCAGCACCAGCGACACCACACCATCTAAAAACACCCAATCGACGCCGCCAAGCCACACGCCCAATAATGCGACGGCCACTCCTACCGAAGAAATGCTATCCATGCGATGGTGCCATGCATTCGCCATCAACAAATCAGAATTCAGGCGCTTGGCTACCCCACGCGTCCACCAAAATAAAACTTCTTTCAATAACACGGATACAATCGCAACTAAAGCAGCACCACCAGCAAATGGCACCGCTTGCGCTCCAGTGCGAAAGTCTAATACTGAGGACACAACCAACGAAATTGAAAATACCGCTAACCCACCGCCAATAAAGAATTTCGCTAAACTGACGAATTTGTGATGTCCGAAATGATGGTTTTCATCTTCAGGTCGACGCGCCATCGATAGCCCAAACAATACCACGACATCACTCAAAAGATCTAACAAACTATGCATGCCGTCAGCAATCAAAGCCTTAGAACCGAGCAGCCAACCAACCAGAGTCTTCACGGCGCCAAGCAGTAGATTCACCCATAGGCCAATCCACGTAATCCGCATACCCTCTTTAGCATTTTGCATCTTTTACATTGCTAACCAAACAACTATAATATGTCGCGATAATTCCACTATCAAGATAAGTGAGCGCTGGTTGATAGGAATCAACATAGAAAATGTAAACACGTGTACGATTACAGGCTCAGTGATGGCGAGCTGTGATCTCCCAAACCCAGACGACCCGCCACTATCTATTTGCCATCTAACCATCAATCATAAGACCTTTATACCTGTGTCCTCCACCAGTAAAGAACTCTACGGCCTGCGTGCCACCCTAGATCGCCTCGTCTACTTCCACGATTCTGATGTACCCGAGGGTGCTGCGCCCCACGCATTTATCTACTTCATTACAATTGCCAACCTTTCCAACACCACTGTCACACTCAAGGGTCGACGCTGGGTGATTAAAGGCGAAGATGGCCACCACAACATCTTCGAAGGACACGGCATCGTGGGTAAAGAACCGACCCTCGCTCAAGGCGACTTGTTCTCTTACAATAGCCACCACACCAGTCACGGCAATTGCAGCGCTGAAGGCTCATTTCACGGCATTGACAGCGCGGGCGAACCAATCCATGTCCGTATCCCTCCTTTTAATATGGCCATCCCAGTCGAGCCAAACAACGGCCAGACCGAGCTAGATCTCTCTTAACTATCCATGAAACTTATTGACATGAATCGCCTCGGTGGCATCGGCGCCAACTCGACCTACGTCCAAATCGGCAGCTTTAACATCCTGATAGACGCAGGCCTAAACCCAAAAGAACTCGGCTACGACGCCATGCCTGATTTCTCGCCGATCGAAGATGTGGAGCTAGATCTCATTATTCTTACGCATTGCCACCTTGACCATCTCGGCTCACTGCCTGTTGTTTCAGGGCAGAATCCAGAGGCACCCGTGATTACCTCTGTCCCAAATATTGAGCTCGCACCCCGCATGCTGCGAAACTCGATCAACGTCATGAAACGTCAACGTGAAGAGCACGGGATTAGTGACTATCCACTGTTTTTACACCGTGATGTCGTCGACTTAAGTAAACGCCTCGTCGCACAACGCTACGACCGAGGTGAAATCTACACCAAAGGAAAGGAAAAAATCGAAGTCATTTTACATAGTTCTGGCCACGTGGCAGGTGCCGCCGCAGTCGAAATCCTGCACGAAGGGCGCCGCATCGTCTTCTCCGGCGATGTGCTGTTTGAGCACCAACGGACCCTCCCTGGCGCCAAACTGCCTCAAGGCGAGATCGATACACTGATTTTAGAGACCACCCGCGGCGCAAGTGCCCGCCAGCCTGACTTAACTCGAAAGAGCGAAGTTGCGCGACTCATCGCACAAATCGAGACCATACTTCAACGTGGAGGCAGCTGCCTAATCCCCGTATTTGCATTGGGGCGTATGCAGGAATTGTTCAAAATTATCTATGAAGCTCGCAACAATGGCCACATCCCAAAGACCCCAATCTACGCGGCTGGCTTGGGCATGGATATTTGCAACTACTTTCACAAGATCCACGAGCGCACTGGGCTGATCGATTTCAGCTTCAAAATGATGGAGAAACTAAATGTGCGCGCGCTCGACCCAAACATGCGCCCTGGACGTGACCTACCACGTAAAGGCATCTATATTGTAAGCAGCGGTATGATGGTCGAGCACACGCCCTCCTACAAAGTCGCTGCTTCACTCCTACCGCATGCAAATAACGGCCTTTGTTTTGTCGGCTACTGCGACGGAGAAACTCCCGGTGGCAAACTACTCGCGACCCGCGACGAAGGTAGCTTCTTTTTTGAGACCCTTGATTACCTCGCGCCGATTCGCGCATCGATCGAGCAGTTCGACCTCAGCGGCCATGCCGACCGCGATCAACTTGCCGAATATGCCACCCAATGTCAGGCGCGCTCAATCGTGCTCACACACGGCGACCCTGACGCGCGTGCATGGTTCCAAACCACGCTCAGTCAATCCCTCTCTGAGTGCACTGTACTCGACCCTGTGCCACTTACAGAATATACGGTGTAGTGGTCTAATCTAGGCCACGCAGCCTTGACCCAAACAGCATCGGTAGTTTCTATCAAAAACACCGTAGCTAGCACGATTGAGCACCCGCGTCAGCGCAATTTCTGAGCGTGCAAGCGGGACTGCCGATTTCCATTGACTTCCCTTCTTGGTCTGCGCGTTATCGCGCGCTGAAATATACCCCGCCGCAGCTAACCACGGCGGGTTTTTAATTTTTTCTCATGAACGCTAAAAATATCCGTAATATCGCCATCATCGCACACGTTGATCATGGCAAGACCACACTCGTCGACTGCCTTCTCGCGCAGAGCGGCACTTACCGTGAAAACGAACGCGTAGAAGAACGTGCCATGGACTCGATGGACCTCGAGCGCGAAAAAGGCATTACGATTAAGGCCAAAAATCTCGCGGTGAAGTGGATCAATCCTAAAGACGGTGAGGAATACACCATTAACATCGTCGACACGCCGGGTCACGCCGACTTCGGTGCCGAAGTGGAACGTGTCATGAAAATGGTCGACGGCGTGCTTCTCCTAACTGATGCAGTGGGTGGCCCACAGGCACAAACTCGTTGGGTACTTCGCAAGGCACTCGATCAAGGTCTTTCAACTATTTGTGTGATTAACAAAGTCGATCGCGACACCTCTCGCCCTGACTGGGTACATGATAAAGTGCTCGAACTCTTCCTCGATCTCGAAGCCGACGAAGATCAATTCAACGCACCTTTCCTGTATGCATCCGCTAAAATGGGCTTCGCTGACCGCGAAGTCGATGGCCCGCGCGAAAACATGGTCGACCTGTTCGAAACCATTGTTGATCGCATCCCTGCTCCCAAAATTGAAGCAGGCGACTTCCGTATGCTGGCCAGTAACATCGATTGGGATGACTATGTCGGTCGTATGGCGATCGGTCGCGTGCTTTCCGGTGAGATCAAAGTCGGACAAACCATTTTTGCACTTCGCAAAGACGGTAAAAAGGACCGCGTCAAAGTCACTAAAATGAAGAGCTTCTCCGGCGCTGGCAATACGGACGACGTCACTGAAGCCGTTGCAGGTGATATCGTCGGCCTGGCAGGGTTCGACGATGTGGATATCGGCGATACACTTGCAGCATCAGCAGATGCGGAAGCATTGCCATTCGTTGAGATCGATCCAGCCACCGTTCAGATGGAGTTCTCCGTCAACAACGGTCCACTCGCTGGCAAAGATGGCAAGAAGGTAACTTCGCGCCAAATCCGTGAGCGCCTGATCCGCGAAACACAGTCCAATATTTCCATCAGCGTCGAAGACACCGACGATGGCACACGCTTTCTGGTGAATGCACGTGGCTCGATGCAGATTGCCGTTCTTGTCGAGACAATGCGCCGCGAAGGTTTCGAGCTCCTCGTTTCTCGCCCCACCGTTCTCTACAAGACAATCGACGGCAAACAGCACGAACCAGTCGAGCAAGTTTGGGTCGAAGTTCCTGAAGAGCACCTCGGTGGCGTCATGGAAAACCTCAGTAAGCGTAAAGGCAAGGTTACTAATATGGAGCACCACAACTCAGGCGTGACCGTCGAAGCCGAGATCTCCACTCGTGGCCTGATCGGCTTCGAAAGTGACCTCGTCACTATGACTAGTGGTCATGGCGTGATGAGCCACTCTTTCCTCGAATATCGCCCACACTGTGGCGAAATCGTAACGCGCCTCACTGGAACACTCGTCAGCATGGAGCAAGGTAAGACCATGCCTTACGCGTTGGATATGATCCAGACTCGCGGCAAGCTCTTCGTCGGTCCCGGCGAAGAAACTTATGCAGGCATGATCGTTGGCGAAAACCCTCGCAAAGAAGACATGCCCGTCAATCCTGCCAAAGCGAAGCAACTCGACAACATGCGCTCTTCTGGTACTGACAAGAGCATCCAGCTCTCACCGCCGGTTCAGTTCTCCCTCGAGCGTGCGATCGAATACATCGCCCCCGACGAACTCGTTGAAGCGACGCCGCAATTTCTCCGTCTGCGCAAGCGTATTCTCGATGAGACCACGCGCCGTAAGATGGCAAAGGCCGCGAAGAAATAAGCGCCGTAAACAAGCATTTCAAAAGCCCTCGCGACGCAAGTTCCGAGGGCTTTTTTTAGTTGGGCTGACTTGCCAAAGATTCCATCAAGCTCCCTCAGGATTTCGGATTCACAGTTTAAAACCTCAATCTTGATAAAAGACGCAACGCACCTATACTTCAAGAGCTATGAAACCACGGAGCCTACGTCATTGCCTCGAAAAAGCAGCCAGTGCACTGGTCTTAATTCAGAAGTACACGCCCAATGTTGATTGCATTCTAGACGAGAACAAAGGTGAACATGGGCATCTCATCCTCACATTCGATGAAAGCGGCATCAGTAAAGTCACAGCACTAGGCAAAGAGCTAGAGAGAAAAGGCTACCTATTTAAAATGAAAAAGAGCCCTTGGCTCGGCCAGATTACCTATTTAGGCAAAGCAGCTGAAAAACCCTCCATCATCTTGACCCTGCCGATTACTAAAGATCGGCTCGCGATCAACGAGAACTGCCCAGAACAACCATATTCATTTTATTAAGAGCCCCCACTGCCACTTTTAATCTAGAGTTTAAAGATGGACATCACCCCTGTGCTCTAGCACATCACTCCCCACGCGCTTTCCTTATTTCGTAACATCATGGCTAACATCGGCAAATTTAACACGCTTCGCATCGTTGAACCCTCTGACCACGGGCTCTACCTTGATGGCGGCGAGCATGATACCATCCTCCTGCCTACCCGCTATGTCACACCCGACATGAAGATCGGTGACGAGGTCAAAGTCTTCATCTATAATGACTCTGAGGACCGTTTGGTTGCGACCACCGAGACACCCTTGGCGCAAGCAGGCGAATTTGCCTACCTTGAAGTGATCAGCGTCAACGAACGCGTCGGCGCCTTCCTCGACTGGGGCCTCAGTAAAGATCTTTTCCTACCTTTTCGTGAGCAAGGCGACCTCTACTTCAGTGTCGGCGATGGCGCCATCGTCGCGGTCTATGTCGATGAATACACCAACCGCATCGTCGCATCGACGCGCCTACATCGCCACCTTTCAAGCACCAAGCCCGACTATGAGCCCAATGCTCCAGTACACGTGCTGATTTACGGCGACTCCCCGCTTGGCTTCAAAGCCATCATTGATAAAAAGCATCGCGGACTGCTCTATTATGCTGAGACCTCCGACAAGCTTGAACCAGGCGATCAATTTACCGGCTACATTAAAAAGGTGCATGCGAATGGTAACATCGATCTGCGTCGCGACCCAGCAGGCCGTCAACGTGCCGAAACCTTCTCAGAAGTGATCATGGAGAAGCTAGTTGGGGCTGGAGGATCCGTTCCTTTTAATGACAAAAGTAGCCCTGAATCGATTCGTGAAACCTTCGACATGTCTAAAAAAGCCTTCAAGCAAGCGCTAGCAAAGCTCTACAAAAATCGCCAAATTTTGATCACCGAAGGCGGCATTGAGGCAGTTGATTCATCCGACCCAGCATCGGACAAATCGGCCTAAGAACCACATTATTCCCAATCTTTCTAAATTTCCCAACGTGCTATCTTTTAACCTATTTAATATCCCTGTTCGCGTCCTACCGTGGTTCTGGATCACTATGGCACTTATCGGCGGCGGTCTCAGCGCCAACGACTCGCAAAGCATACTCAACATGTTCATGTTTATAATTGCGGGCTTTACCTCGATCATGGTGCATGAGCTTGGGCATGCACTGATGGTGCGTAAATACGGCCTGCCGACTGCAATTACCTTACAGGCGTTCGGTGGGTATGCCTCGTTTCCAGCTGGCCAACTGAATCGCAAACAATCCTTCATCGTGACTGCAGCGGGCCCTGCGCTGCAGTTGGCGCTGGGGCTCTTACTCTTAGGAGTGCGGATATTGATACCTGTCCCTGAGGGCTCATTGTTGAACGTCCTCATGTTCGATTTGATTACCATCAGTATTATCTGGGCGGTACTCAACTGCCTGCCGGTCTACCCAATGGACGGCGGTCAAATGATGGCGGCGGTATTGGGGCCTGTCCGCGCTCACTTCGTACACCTGATCAGCGCAGTCGTTGCCGTAACGATTGGTCTCCTCGCCTACCTCTACCTACACACTTTTTTACTGCCGATTTTCATGGCATTCTTCGCCTGGCAAAACTGGCAAGCCTTCCAGGCCAGCAAGCGTTGACGATTCGGGCTATTGTGCCCGCCAATGCGCAATACGTGCTGCCACTTGCTTTGGCCCCGGCATACCAGTTCGTTCACGCGCCTCAAGCGCGCGCTGCAAGTCAAATACCATAGTCCAATCCTCACCCAGTTGCGGGTGGATCGGTGCGACTTGATCGTAGGGCAATGCATTGAGCGGCATATCCAACTTTTCAGATAGCCCTACCAGGGCACCTACCACGTGGTGCGCTTCGCGGAAGGGCACGTTGCGCTCGACTAAATAATCGACCACATCAGTGGCGAGCAGCGCTGGGTCAGCCACAGCCTCGGCGCAGCGAGCAAGATCTGCCTCCACGCCGGACAGACACGCGGCCACACAGTCGAGCATCAACTGGGTCTGATCAAAAGAGTCAAACACCGGTGGCTTGTCTTCCTGCAAGTCGCGGTTGTATGTCAGCGGCAAGCCTTTGACCATCGTCAGCAACATTTGTAAATTCCCGCTCAAGCGCGCGGACTTACCGCGAATCAACTCAAAGGCATCTGGATTTTTCTTCTGCGGCATCAAGCTCGAACCCGTCGTAAAGGCATCCGGCAAACGCACAAAGCCGAATTCCGCACTGCTCCACAGGATAAAATCCTCGGATAAACGCGACAGATGCACACCGATCGTCGCACAAGCCGACGCGAAACTGATAAACGTATCCCGGTCACTGACCGCATCCATGCTGTTTTGAGTGACGCGTGGATTACCCTCGGCATCGACAAATCCGAGCTCCTGCGCCACAAATTCGCGGTCGATCGGTAGAGTCGTTCCAGCAATTGCGCCCGAACCGAGCGGGCAGACATTTGCCTCGTCAAGGACCTCAGAGATCCGCTTACGATCACGATCCAACATTTCAACATAAGCCAGCAAGTGGTGCGCCATCGATACCGGCTGGGCACGTTGTAAATGCGTGTAGCCCGGAATAATGACAGCCTGAGTGCGGTCAGCCAGATCTACCATTGCCGCGATAACCGCGACTAGCGAGGCATCTAACTGCAGGCAGGCATCTTTAAACCAAAGGCGCATATCAGTGGCCACTTGATCATTACGGCTTCGTGCAGTGTGAAGCTTGGCAGCGGCAGGCACCCGCTGTGTGAGCGTCTGCTCAATATTCATATGCACATCCTCCAGTGCCTGATCCCACTCGAACTGACCTGCTTCCACTTCAGCAAGAATCGCATCCAGCCCAGCGTGAATCGCATCGCGCTCCTCAACGGTAAGAATGCCGACATGCGCGAGCATCGCCGCTTGTGCCTGACTGCCCTGTATATCGAACGATGCGAGCCGCTGGTCGAACGAAACCGATTCGCCAATATGCAGCATCAACTCTGCTGGTCCTTCTGAAAATCGCCCACCCCAAGTCGCTTGTTTTTGTCCATTTGCCATAATTGCATAGACATTTTCCATATGTCCCCACGTTGGCAAATCTAAAGCTTCTAGAAAGTGTCATGAGTGGTGCACATGACAATTAACGGACAAGCGCCCTGAGCTTCCCTTCACGATCATACGCGCAAAGCCATCAGCACTAGTCGTAACAGATACGACTCACCCCCTTTGCAATTTACGCGACGTTACCACAACATCGAGGACCTCAACCTCTCTTCCACTCCAATAGTCGCACTCAAAAACCCCTATCGGGCGTCGCTCTTCTCTTCGAGGAGCGCTGTGGTGCAATAGATGGCGAGCAAAAGAGGGATTATTCCCATGTCGTGAGAATGGCTGCTTAAGTCTATCCAGCAACAGATCAGTTTGTGTTACCTCAACAGCCGGCGCCATCTATATCGTAAAATGCGGACTTCTGATCGGTGGCGTATCGCTTTCTTTTCATTGTTCGTTTCCTTTCTATCGTAACAGAAAGCCATTTCAAGTGAACCAATTTACGTTTCCTCGATCTATGACCTACTGCAAGCTGAAGTGCTGCCGCGTCCACGCTCGGGCTGGCACTTGCCCGAAGTGTTGAGCAATTATCCCCTGCGCGCCTCAGCCGCACCACTGCACCTTGTGTATATTACCGCCATGGGTTTGGCCGAGGCAGTCAATCTGCAGGCCTGTCATATCAACAATAAGCCGATGCAAATCCGAGCCGTGGCAGGCAAAGGCACAAGAGACCGTTATACGGTTCTAGCCCCCGCGATGATCATTAAACTACGTGTCCACCGGAAGCGTCAGGGTTGCACGGACTATTTGTTCCCCGCCAAGGATGGCTACGGTCCAATGTGCGAGGCGACCAGTCAATATGCTTACAAAATAACCACCAAAAGGGCCGAGATCACCAAGCAGGGCAATGTTCACTTACTCAGGTATAGTTTTGCGACGCACTCACTTGAAGGCGATATGAATCTGACGGTGATTCAACACCTGCTTAGGTATGGCGACCTGCACACCACCGCACCTCGCTCCTCCATATTCGGGGCCGAATATGCAATCAAGTGAACGTTAACCCAGTCATACATAAGTCGAATAATTACTACATGACCTTAAGCCATGTTTAGAAAGGTCAATATCCGACACCAAAAGTAACCAAAGAAGAGCTGAATCAATCCTTAGCAATCCACGCCTCCCCTAAAATCAAAGAATAAACAGAGAAATAAAACCTATTTAAAATACGATTGCCTAACGATATAATTAAGTAATACTCCACAAATAAATCACTACTTTTACATGATAAAAGTCACGGATACTCTACG
>JAFMDL010000069.1 GCA_017857255.1 Puniceicoccaceae bacterium
TAGTGGGCGGCAGCTGAGGCGGCAATCTCGAGAATTTCTTGAGTAATTGCAGCTTGGCGAGCCTTGTTGTAGTCTAGGGTGAGGTCATCAACGAGTGTCGACGCATTATCGGTAGCAGCCTTCATCGCAACCATACGTGCACTGTATTCGGCAGCACGACTTTCGAGGAGAAGTTGGTGGATGATTACCTTTACGTAGATCTCCGGAAGTGCATCGAGAACGGCTTCTGCAGATGGTTCGAAAACCATCTCACGGGAATCGCTACGTGCTTCCAAGGATGGAAGAGCGGAGACACGCTTTTTGAGCTGTTCCAAAACTTCACGTAAATCAACGATCGGCAAGAGTGACTGAAGCACAGGTTCTTGCACGAGCACATTGACGAAGCTAGGGTAAGCGACTTCGATGGTGTCAACCTCGCCGTTCTTATACGCATCAATCAAAAGCTTCAGCATTGGGCGGAGCTCGGAGAACGTTGCTTTATCAGAAACAGTGAAATCTGCAATCAAATCGCGCTGTGAGCGAGAGATGAACTGAGTCGCTTTACGACCGACAGTGATGAATTTTGCGTCGCCTTTCACCTCTTCTACAACCTTACGAAAAAGATTGGTATTGAGTGCGCCACAAAGACCCTTGTCAGTGGAGAGAATGAGGATACCACGTGTCTTGACTTCGCGCTTCTCAAAGAAGGGATGTGAGATCGTAGCACCAGACAGGTCGAGCTTTTCACCGACTGTATCGAGCAGGTCAGCAAGGAGCAGCGCGTATGGACGACCCGCTATAGCGGCGTCCTGAGCTCGCTTCATCTTGGAGGAAGAAACCAGCTGCATCGCACGCGTGATCTGCCGGGTATTTTTAACCGACTTGATGCGGCGGCGGATGTCGCGAAGATTGGCCATTTTTAAGAATTAAAAATTAGGAATGAGGAATCGAACAACTATGCGGAGAACCCTGCAACCCACTCTGCGAGGGATGACTTCAGGGCTGCTTCGGATTCGTCGCTAATTGCTTTTTCAGCACGGATGGTGTCCATCACCTTAGCACCACGAGTTTCGAGGAACTCACGGAGGCTAGAAGTTGCTTGAACAATCTTAGTTACCTCAATCGCATCGAAGAAACCATTCTGCACAGCATAGATCAATGAGGATTGAACTTCGACAGGAATTGGGTTGAAAGCAGTTTGTTTGAACAGCTCAACCACACGTGCACCACGCTCAAGCTGAGACTTGGTCTTCGCGTCGAGGTCGGAACCGAACTGAGCGAATGCTGCGAGCTCGCGGAACTGTGCGAGTTGAAGCTTCACCTTACCGGCAACCTTCTTAATCGCTTTAATCTGCGCAGCAGAACCCACACGAGAAACGGATAGACCCACAGATACCGCTGGGCGGATACCTTGATTGAACAAGTCGGTTTCGAGGAAGACCTGTCCGTCAGTAATCGAAATCACGTTGGTCGGGATGTAAGCGGAAACGTCACCTGCTTGAGTCTCAATGATCGGCAGCGCGGTCAACGAGCCGTTACCATTGTCCTCATTCACACGAGCCGAGCGCTCAAGGAGGCGTGAGTGGAGGTAAAACACGTCACCCGGATATGCTTCGCGGCCAGACGGGCGCTTCAGAACGAGGGATATTTGACGATAAGCAACCGCTTGCTTGGAAAGATCATCATAAACGATCAATGCGTCCATGCCGTTGTTCATGAAGAACTCACCCATCGATGCACCTGAGAAAGGTGCGATGTATTGGTTGGCAGGATTGTCGCCCGCAGAGGCTGAAACGATGATCGTGTACTCCATCGCGCCAGCCTTCTCGAGGACGGCAATAGTGCGAGCAATGTTCGAATTTTTCTGACCAACGGCAACGTAAATTGAGTAAACTGGGCGGAAGCCTTCAGGGAAGGTGCCGTCTTCGTTACGGTGCTGGTTGTTGATCTTCGCTTGATTGATGATGGTATCAATCGCGATGGTTGTCTTACCAGTGGAGCGGTCACCAATGATGAGCTCACGTTGGCCACGACCAATGGGGATCATCGAGTCAATTGACATGATTCCCGTCTGCATTGGCTGATCAACCGACTTACGTGGGATGATGCCTGGTGCGATTTGATCTACAGGATATGTCTCTGTGGAGTTGATTGGGCCCTTGCCATCGATTGGATTACCAATCGCATCAACAACACGACCAAGGAGGCCCATGCCGACAGGAACAGAAAGTAGTTTACCAGTTGTGGAGGCTTCGTCGCCTTCCTTCAACTTGGAGTAGTCACCCAGGATGACGCAACCGACTTCGTCTTCTTCAAGATTCAATGCAATTCCGTAAACGCCCTGACCGAAATCGATCATTTCGTTATACATGGCACCGGACAAGCCTTCGAGCTTGGCGACACCATCAGCGATGGCGACGATTTTTCCAGTGTTAGATTTGACGGCGCCGGCTTGGAAGCTAGCGATTTCGTTTTCGATTTGTTCGACTATAGAGCTCATTTTAAGAAGAGAGAAGTTAGTAGAAAGGTGTTATAAGGTGTGTCCGACTAGTGGACGTTTTCGGCGAGGCGTTGGAGGCGACCTGATACGGACGCATCATACACATCGTCGCCGACGCGCACACGCACACCAGCAATTAGAGAAGTATCTTGATTAGTGACCGCGGAAATTGGGCGGCCATATAGTTTTGTGTAGTTCGCTTCGATTTCTTTCAGCGCGGCGTCACTCAATGCACTTGGTGTCGCCACCACTGCAGTTTGAAGTGCCACTTCGCGACGAAGGTAACCGAGGTAAGACTTGAGCACAGTCAGATGATGGCGGTGTTTGACTTGCTTGAGACCAGCGAGCACTTCGCTGACTTTAGCTTCAGTCACGGCACCATTGTCGTCCTTCGAAAGCTCGACGAGCTTCTTGGCTAACTGGGTGATCTTTTTATCGCGTTTCATCTGGTAGAAATTCTAGGGCTTAGTTGCCAGCGCTTGCTAATTCCTTAGCAGCAGATTCGGAGAAGGTTGACTTCTCTGTATCGGAAAGATCGCGAGAAAGCACTTTCGAGGAAGTTGCAACAACCAGACGTGCCACTTCTTGGCGAACCTCAGTAAGCATCTTCTTGCGCTCTTGCTCAGTTGCTTCACTGGCTTTGCGAATGATCGCTTCAGCTTGAGCAGCTGCTTCTTGAGTCTTTTGCTCGATCATTTCCTTTGATTGCTCGCGGGATTCGTTGAGGATGCGCTGTGCGTCTACGGCGGCTTCCTTGATCTTCTCAGCACGCTCACGCTCAGCTGCAGCGAGTTGCGCTTTCATTTCTTCAGCATACTGAAGGCCGTCGGCGATCTTTTGTTGGCGCTCGTCGAGTGTCGCAACGATTGGCTTGACGGCAAATTTGTAAAGGACGATGGCAACAATACAGAAATTGACCATCTGTGCGATAAGTGTGGGCCATGTAATGCCGAAGTTACCAGCGAGTTCGGAGATCACTCCCCCATCTTCGGCATGCCCAGCTACTGCATCAGCAGCATCGAGCGAAACAACGTGAAGGTCTTCCGCTGAATAGAGTCCAAGCGGTAGAAATAATGCAAAAAGCAAAGTGATGAAAAGGGCCTTCATTATAAAGAGAGTTAGAAAAGAATACTTAAAAGTGCCGACGATCCATAGAGGATCGCCGGCAAAACTTCTAAAGAGCTAATTAGCCAGCCATCTTACCGAGGAAGATCGCGAAGAAGACAATCGCTTCAGCGAAAGCCATCGCAATAATCGACTGAACAAGCACCTTAGTCGCTGCTTCTGGGTTACGACCTACAGCTTCACAAGCTTTGAAACCGATGAGGCCAATGCCGAGAGGAACACCGATAGCGGCGGCCGCGACGTTGATATTTCCAGAGATTTCTGCGAGTATATTGAACATAATGTTTAACGTTGAGTTTTGTATTTAGTGATTTCTGCGTCGTCCACGGTTTGCTTCATGGTCCCGAGCGCGGAAAGGATTTAAAGTCTAGTGTGCTTCTTCGTCGTGATTGGTCATGAGACCAATGTAGATAGCGACAAGCAGTGTGAAGATAAGCGCTTGAACGACCCCCACGAGCACTTCGTAAAAGTAGAATGGAATCGGAACGATGTAAGGTGCCATACCAGTCATACTGGTCAAAAGATTCTCACCACCAAAAACGTTACCGAACAAGCGAAAGGAAAGTGAAATCGGACGGAACGCAATCGAGACAACTTCAATGACACCCACCATGAGGAAAATCGGTGCCAATATAAGATAGATCACTTTGGGTGTTTCTTTCTTATCAGCCTTATTACCGAAGAGCTCCCAAACAAAGAACTTAGGACCAGCAATCTTGAGACTAATAATTAGCCATGCGATCATCGCAACTAGTGCCATACCAAAAGTCGCATTTAAATCAGCACTGGCTGGACGCATCCAATATTTCAAATCACCGTGATCATCATAAAGGCCAAACACCCCGACACCTGGAATCAAACCACTCCAGTTATGAATCAGGATGTAGATAAACAAACCGATCAAAAGCGGGAATGTCATCGGAAACGCCTTCTTGCCTACGATTGGCTCAAGCAACCCTCGCAGGCCATCAATTAAGCTTTCTACGACTGCTTGACCCTTGCTAGGTATAAGCTTAGGCGAACCAACTGCCCAGCGAATGAACAAAATGAATGCGATCGAAATCGCCCATGTTGTCACAATCGAATTCGTCAGTGGTAGTCCAAAAATCTCCGTCAAATTGTACGGAGATGGACTTACGCCATCGCCTGCAGCTTGAAGAGATGTTGCTGCTGCGAATAGGAAGAAAAAAGTTGGGAATAATTTGTTCACGAAGAACTGAAAAGTATATTAATTTTTGCAGCGAGGAACCACAGGAAAAGCCGAACTTGATGTAGCGCCTGCTTGCTGTCGTCAACACCCGAATGAACTTTTTTCAATTTCAGCATTAGCCGTGCTAATACCTTCTATGAATAGACAGATCTACTTCTAACCTTGCTCGCGGCGCAGCTCTGACTAATTTAATCAACTACTGTAAATCATGAGTAGCCCAACCAATCTCACCGACAGCCTGACACGATTACGTGAGCGTAAGCATCGAGCAAGTAAACAGTCTTCAGCTAAAGCTCCAAAAAAACCAAAGCGTATACTAAAAGCGCGTGGACGCAGCTTCGCGAAAGATTATTTTGTGATTTTTGCTTACGCCCTACTGGCCATCGCAATCCTTACTCAGCTCGTCTTAATCGTTTCGCTGGATATTGTCTGATGCAGCTCTAGTTGAGTGCAGTGTAGCACACCTAGCTAAAGGCCTCTGCGGTCAGACTGCCCCGCAAGCGCCTGACCAGCTAGCTCTGTGCTAATACGCGATGGGCAACCACCGAGTGGTAACTCTCCATCATCTCTTGAAAGTAGGTTTCCATCTCATGCGGCCACTCTGCTTGCGTATCAATCTGCCACTCGGGATGCGCCTGTAGGTGCTCTACGGTCCACTCATAATAAGGCAGATCGTCTGAGCGGAAGCAAAAACGACCACCTAGATCGGTCCGACGCGCGACTTCGTCCAAAAAGCCAGTTTGTACCATACGACGTCGATGGTGCTTCGCTTTCGGCCATGGGTCTGGAAACAGCAACACGGTCAAATCAAAGCGAATACGCTCTGGCAGCACCTCTAGGAACTCGCCGAGTTCGGCTTTTAAAAAATGCAAATTCTTAAGCTGGCGCTTATCCCGTTTATCCAGTCCCTTGCGAATACGCCAAGAGATCAAGTCGATCCCGACACAAGTGTGCGCCAAATTCTCCTCCGCATAACTTGTAAGCCAATGCCCATGGCCGCAGCCCGCCTCAAACAAAATCCGATCAGTTCCACTCAACGCAGCCTCGCACTCCGCCCTCAATTCAGCTTTGCGCAGTTTCTGTTTCTCTAGCTCGCGTGCGTGTGCCTGTGTAATTTCCATAATAATTTCGTTTATGCACTGCCACACTCCACTAGGTCAAGGCCGTTGAGACGCGACTCCGGGGATATGCCTGGGCGCTAGCAAAGACTACACCGCATTCGGCTAGAACTTACAAACTTGCCCCTGGGAGTAAGGCGCCAACAGCCCTGCATTCATTTCCTCTCGCTTTATTCAGACTGAGCCAACTGCGCGTAAGGTAATGTAAAATGAATCGCAGTTCCTTGCGCTTCGCCTGTTTCCAAAGAGACACTACCGCCATGCTGCTGGACGATATGCTTGATAATACTCAAGCCCAAGCCGGTGCCGCCATTTTCACGCGAGCGACCTTTATCCACACGATAAAAGCGCTCAAAAATATGCGGCACATCCTTCTCCGGGATACCTGGTCCATCGTCTGCGACACAACAATGCACCATATTTTGCGAATCCTCATAGCGCACACTTAAAACCAGCCGTGTAAAGTCCGGTGCATAGCGAAATGCATTTTCAATCAAATTATCAAACACTTGCCGAATCCGAAAACGATCAAATGCAAATTCCCCTACCCTCTCATCGTAGTCCAATTCCATGCTCTGCACATTCATATCCAGTCGTTGGCGATTGTCTTCCAGTATTTCGTCCATCAACTGTAGCAGGGACTGTTCAGTCGGCTGCACCTGATCCGACTTAGACTCTAGGCGAGAAAGCTCCAGCAGATCTTCCACCAGCACATGCAAGCGTTTCGCATTATTCACTATCTTTTTAATAAATCGTGAACGCGTCTCAGCCGTTAGCGTTGCATGATCTTCCTCCAATGTCTCTGCAAAGCCCTTAATGATGGTCAAGGGGGTACGCAACTCATGGGAGACATTCGCCACAAAGTCGCGCCGCACCATTTCAAGGCTCTTCAAACGAGTTATATCGTGCAGCACTAATAAGGTAGACACCGCATTCTTAGCTGAAACATCACGTACCTCTGCACAGGAAGCCTCGAACCAAAGGACACCACCTTCGCGATCGACACTAATTTCCTGCTGAGTAATTCTGTGATCCTCCCGATACCCATCCAAAAAATCCAGCAAGCTCGACGAGCGCAATACCGACTCCAAGCGAGCTCCCTTAAGTGCGCGGTTACCTTGGAATAAACGCTTAGCTGATTCATTTAAAAACTCCACGACACGCTGATCATTAAAAATGATCACTGCCTCCTGGGTCGAACCAAGCATCGCATCCAAGCGAGTCGATTGACCAAATACTTCATCGGTATAGCTACGATGCTGATCGATCAGCTCATTTGTCTCTGAAACCAAGGGCTCCATCCCGATACGACGTAACAGTGCGGAGGGCTCATTCAGCAATAAACGGCGTTTCATCCGCACTGACTCCTCCAACTCGCGCACCACTGCGCGCGTTTTTCGGATCGTCAACCAGTGAGTAAACAAAGCCGCACAGAGTAGTAAACTTAAGCAAATAACCATTAGATATCGACGGCACGGTAGCCGACCCCGCGAACGGTCTCAATCAAATGTGCATACGGCCCCAACTTTTCTCGCACACGGCGTACGTGCGTGTCGACCGTGCGCGTCTCTATATCCGTATCATAATTCCAAACAGCCACCAATAAATGCTCACGCGACTGCACCCGCCCCTTGCGCTCCATCAGTAGTTGTAACAAACGAAACTCGGTCGCAGTCAGGATCACCTCAACGCCATCGATGCTCAACTGATGAAGCTCTGCATCAATCACCACCCCACTGATTTCAATGCGTGTAGACTTGGTCGTCTCTGAAACGGTCGCACTGCGCGCTAGAAGCTTCCCCACTCGAATAGATAACTCCCTCATGTTAAATGGCTTAGGCAAGTAATCTTCCGCGCCAATCTCCAGCCCTTGAATACGATCTTCCGCTTCGCCACGCGCTGTCAGGAAAATGATAGGGACATGTTTCAGTAAAGGATCCGCGCGCGCCATGCGGCACAGCTGCAAACCACTCAGCTCAGGCATCATGATATCAAAAATCATAATCTCAGGCTCAAAGTCGCGCGCAACACTGGCAAATAGCAAAGGATCGTTCAATACCTGGCAGCGATAGCCCTCCTGCTCGAATTTATACTTCAACAGCTCCGTGACATCAGGCTCATCATCGACGACTAGGATACGCTGGGCTTTAAGAGTGTGCATACTATGGAATTAAGAGTAATGTATAACAAGCGCTCACAATCGAGAAGCAATTACCGATCTTTAGGCACTTGCACATTTCGCTAAAACGAAAATAAGTCGCTCTACGTCAACGCATAAACACACAGAGAGAAGAAGCTCAACCGATTTTACCCAGCCGTCACACGATTGTCACCGCCACGACATAAACACGCGCTCGATCCGTACGCGCCGCACGGCACAACCTTGTGCGCTTTTTAGCAACAGGTGGCTACAGCCTGTGGTGAAACGACCTAATCCGCTCGCCGCGGTATCGGCGGCGGCGCATTCGGCAAGCGCCCGGCACTGCTAGCAGAGATCGGCGCTGGTGCGATGCTTGGCGCCGCGGCGCCCTTGGTAAACCCAGCGCCACTGGCACAGGCAAAAATTCGGTCGTCGGACGCGCGGAACGAGACTTGCATCCCCCCACTGTGAGCGCGCAACGTCTGCACCGCTTGTGGATCAAAGCGGAACCACGCCGGCGCCTCACGCAGCGGCTCACCACTGCCGGCCACCAGACCGAAGGCATTTTCATCGCGCAAGTACTGCAGCAGCGCTGGCGACGGATCGACAATTAAAAACCACTGCCAGCGGCTGACACCCTCGGCATCGTGCCATTCGTGGCGCTCGGCTTGCAGAATGCGATCCTCGGCCGAAGGTCGGCGCCAAAAGGCACGCTTGAACACTTCCTCCCCCACGTTCTCAATGCTAGCAGGGGGCTCGGACACCCATTCGATCTCCGCTGTTACCACATCGGCTGATGGCGCAG
>JAFMDL010000070.1 GCA_017857255.1 Puniceicoccaceae bacterium
ATGGCATCAGCTAGAGAATACTCTTGATAGTAGGTAATACGGTCAGCACTTAGACGCGTGTTTTGGAAGTCCAGCCGAGCGTCGCCTCGGGCGACCAAGCGCTGGGCGACTTCATCAAACTCTAAGGGTTCGATTGAGCTGAGCTCAGGCAAGGCCGCAAAGAGGGGCAGCGAGAGCTTTATGAAGAAAATAATGGAAAATATCCGAGCGTATCGTGGCACGGGTGCGGACTATGTGCAGGGTGTTTTCGGTGGACAAGTCTTTTATCACATCCGCAGCGATCAAGTCAGCTTTCTTCTTTATTCAATCAATTTAGTCATAGAAGTATAGGGTCTTGCCAAATAAGAGGAAACGGGTCTTTTGTTATTCGCGTGATTGTTTCCAAAACGCTTCTCGACTCGATTACTCAGGTGACATCGAGCCAACCGCATTCAGTATTGGGGATGCACCCGCTTAAAATAGGTGCGAAGACGAGTATCGTTGTCCGTGCATTTGTGGATGATGCCGTGAGTTGTGAGGTGGTGGACACTTCGAAGCCAGATGGCCCGCGCTATGCTTTGAAGCGTTTAACAGAAGATGGATTTTTTGAAGGCGTTATGCCGCGGCGCAAGGGAGTATTCTCGTATCGCTTAAGAATCGAACGCTACAATGGAGAGATTCGTCAATTTTTTGATCCGTATAGTTTTCTGCCTAGTTTGTCGGATGAGGACCTCTATCTCTTTAATGCGGGAAATGAGCATCAAGCGCACAACAAGATGGGCGCACAGTTACGTGAAATTGATGGCGTGCAGGGTGTATCTTTTTCTGTGTGGGCGCCGAGTGCTGCTCGTGTATCGGTCGTTGGTGACTTTAACCATTGGAATGGTCGTTATCATCCGATGCGCAGTTTGGGATCATCTGGCATTTGGGAGTTATTTGTGCCGGGTATCGAAACGGGTGCGAAATACAAATTTGAGATCGGCACGGGTAATGACTATCCGCTTTTAAAAACCGACCCATATGGCAAATATTTTGAATCTCCGCCGGGCAATGCTTCGATTGTTAGTCGGCTGGATACTTATAAATGGAATGACGCAGATTGGATAAAACAGCGTGAATCGACTGATTGGGCGAGTGCGCCCGTTTCAATCTATGAGATGCATGTAGGTTCATGGAAACGTATCGTGGAAGATGCGAATCGGTCGTTGTCGTACCGCGAGTTGGCGGATGAGTTGGTTGCTTACTTGCGAGATATGCAGTACACGCATGTAGAGTTTATGCCTCTATCAGAACACCCCTTCGATGGGTCATGGGGTTATCAGGTAACGGGATTTTTTGCGCCGACCTATCGTTTTGGCACACCGGAGGACTTTATGTATCTGGTAGATACCTTGCACCAGAATGGATTTGGTGTGATTATGGATTGGGTGCCAGCGCACTTTCCAACCGACAGTTTTGCGCTTGGACAGTTTGATGGGACCGCGCTGTATGAGCATGCAGATCCTCGTCAGGGCTTCCACCAAGATTGGGGTACGTATATTTTTAACTATGGCCGCAATGAGGTCTGTACTTTCTTAATTGCCAGCGCATTGGCTTGGTGCGAGCGCTACCATATCGATGGTCTGCGTGTGGATGCCGTTGCTTCGATGTTGTATCTTGATTACTCACGCGAAGAGGGCCAATGGATACCGAATAAACATGGTGGGCGGGAAAATTTGGAAGCGATTGACTTCTTACGACGTACCAACGATTTGGTGCATCAGTATTATCCAGGCACGTTGATGATTGCTGAGGAGTCGACAGCATTTCCCGGAGTGACCAAGCCGACCTCGGAGGGTGGGCTCGGGTTCGATATGAAGTGGAATATGGGTTGGATGCACGATACGCTTGAGTATTTCCAGAAGGATCCGATTTTTCGTAAATATGAGCACCATCAGCTTTCTTTTGGTATGCTCTACCAGTATTCTGAAAACTTCACTCAGGTTTTTTCGCATGATGAAATTGTGCATGGAAAAAATTCAATGATTATGAAGATGGCTGGCGAGCCGATGTCGAATAAGGCGCGTCAACTTCGTTTGTTATATGCATTCATGTGGATGTGGCCTGGCAAGAAGACGCTCTTTATGGGCTGTGATTTTGGCCAGTCCGCCGAGTGGGCGCACGACGGAAGCCTAGATTGGCACTTATTGCAGTACATCGACCATGAAGGTGTTCAGCGAGTCGTGCGTGATTTGAATCGAATATATCGTGAGATTTCTGGCTTCGCGGCGAAGGATAACCACCCTGAAGGGTTTGAATGGATCAATGCATCGGATGCAGATAATAGCATCTTAACTTTCTTGCGTAATGGCTACGCACAGACAGATACCTTGGCCGCTGTGGCAAATTACACGCCCGTGCTGCGAGAAGAGTACCGTGTAGGAGTGCCGTACCCTGGCTTCTGGAAAGAAATTCTCAATACGGATGCGAAAGAGTATGGTGGCCTTGGGTTTGGCAATGGCGGGGGTGTAGCAGCTGATCAGATTGAATGGGATGGTCGTCCGTATTCGATTAAGCTGCAGTTGCCGCCGGTATCGATGAGTATCTTTCGTTACCAAGGTGAGATGTAGCGCCTTTTTAATAGCAACATTTATTAGTTTGCAAATTGTGCGGTGTCGACACGCTCCGTGGTGGACAAGTCGACGATGATGCGTATTGAATGATGTATATGAAATTGCAGCGTGCCGCTATGACGATCTTGATCGTCTTTTTTATCTTTTATTTACTCTATCTAGGGCAGGCACTTTTGTTGCCGTTG
Organism: Puniceicoccaceae bacterium; assembly: GCA_017857255.1. Classification (GTDB taxonomy): domain Bacteria; phylum Verrucomicrobiota; class Verrucomicrobiia; order Opitutales; family Coraliomargaritaceae; genus Lentimonas. Next base: position 2,777 of record JAFMDL010000070.1, read on the forward strand.
GTGATCGCCGGAGCAGTGGCCTATTTGATCAATGTTTCCGCGCATACAATTGGCATGTTGCGCATCGGAGGTCGCTCATTGCCCAGGCCAATCGCAATGGCAGTCGCGCTCGCAGTGATCTTGGGTTCTTTAACGTTGGTGGTACAATTGATCACGGTAAATATCGCGAGCGTGATCAAGGTGGCCCCCTTGTATCAGCAAAACTTGGAGGTTTTGGTTTACAAAGGCTATGCATTGGTGGGCGTTCAAGAGGCACCGAATATGCGCGAGGTTCTGAATCAGCTGGATTTCCGAAGTTATTTACAGGATCTTGGCGGGACGGTTCGTTCGTTATTAAGTCGCACTGGTATTATCATCGTGTATCTGATTTTTTTGTTACTCGAGCAACGCACATTTGCGGCAAAGATTCGGGCATTGGTGCGTGATCCTGAACGCCGTGAGGATGTCTTCAATCTGATCGATAAAATCCGCTCCGATATTCGCTCCTACATTGGTATCAAAGTGCTGACCAGCGCAGCGACTGCTCTACTGAGTTATGTAGTATTGAGCTTGGTTGGTGTTGATTTCGCTAGTTTTTGGGCAGTGCTGATCTTTTTCTTAAACTTTATTCCGACCATTGGCTCAATTATCGCGACTGCGTTTCCATCTGTATTGGCTTTGGTGCAATTTGATACACTGGCGCCTTTTGTGGTGATTGCATCAGTTCTAACTTTGCTACAATTCTGCATTGGGAGCCTACTGGAGCCACGACTGATGGGTAATCGTCTGAATCTCAGTCCGATTGTTATTTTGCTCTCCCTTGGTCTCTGGGGGACTATCTGGGGTATCCCTGGCATGTTTTTGTGCGTGCCGATCACTGTGGTGATGGTAATTATCTTTTCTTATTTTCCTGAGACGCGACCCGCTGCTATTTTGCTCTCTGGTACCGGAGAATTGAGTGTTGGTCCGCGCCGAGGTGATAGTAGTCGACACGAACAGACTACAGTTGAGAGGTGAATAAATGTTGCGGCATTGGCTGAGGGCGAATGATTGCTGTGCCAACTAAACCGAAAGGAAGTTATATGGGATTTATTGCGATTGCTATGGGTCTGCGATGGGCAATTTTTTTTAAATCGACGGATTGAAGTCTTTTTTGGGCTTGTGCGGTAGTTAAATGAAGTGGGATCTTCACTTGTAGAGTGTCTGTGCTAAGTGTGTTATAAATTTGTAAACATCTTTAGCATAAACACTTAGATTGAATGTTGTAAATACTGTGCGTAATGCGCGTGTTGCAAATGCTGCTTTCTTGCGTCTTTTTAGTAATAATGTTCGCACGATTGGCAGAGAACTGTCAGCTTGCTGCATTCATTTTATTATCTGCGCTGCAGTGGATACCCTTAAAGTCTCAAATATACTACACATATGTTTCTTCCAAAAATCATTCAAGGTGGCATGGGTGCCGGCGTTTCCGATTGGAGGCTTGCCAATTCCGTGTCCTCAGTTGGACAGCTCGGAGTAGTTTCCGGGACAGCCCTAGACTCTGTGTTGATTCGCCGTTTACAGCATGGAGACGCGGGCGGTCACATGCGTCGTGGTTTGGCTGCCTTTCCAGTGCCAGCTGTGGCAGAGCGTATTCTGGCGCGGTACTTTAAATCCGAAGAGGAGCAAGATGATAAGCCCTCGCGTTTGACTGCTGGCTTCCGTATTGACCCAGGTGCAAATGTAGTCGACCTGACCATTGCGGCGAATTTCGTCGAAGTTTTCCTAGCCAAGGAAGGCCACGAAGGTCATGTAGGCGTGAACTTTCTCGAAAAGATTCAGATGCCGAATTTGACATCCATGTTTGGAGCAATGCTCGCGGGTGTGGATAATGTACTGATGGGCGCGGGGATTCCACGCACGATCCCAGGGATTTTAGATTCTCTCGCAGAATGGAAGCCTGTTGAAATGCGAATCAATGTCGAAGATGCGGATAAAGAAGATGCCTTCTACAGTCGTTTTGATCCGCTCGCGTGGATTCGTTCGCACTTACCAGACATCGAGCTGCCAAAGTTGAAGCGCCCAGATTTCTTTCCGATCATTTCGTCGAATGTCTTGGCGTTAACCTTGGCTAAGAAATCGACCGGCAAGGTGAATGGCTTTATCGTAGAGCGCCATGTTGCTGGTGGCCATAATGCACCACCTCGTGGTGGCATGAATCTCGATGAAAACAATGAACCGATTTATGGTGTTAAGGATGAAGCCAATTTGGCTCAACTCAGTAAATTAGGTATCCCATTCTGGCTCGCTGGCGGAGGATCGTCGGTGACGGGTCTCAAAGATGCGTTGGCTTCGGGTGCTGCAGGCATTCAGGTGGGGACTGCATTTGCCTATAGTAATGAGTCTGGCTTCGACCCTGCTATTAAAAAACGCGTGCTGGGCAAGGTGAAGACTGGTGAGGCCAAAATCTTTACTGATTCACGCGGCTCTCCAACTGGTTTCCCATTCAAGGTCGTTAATCTCGAAGGCACCATCTATGAAGAAGAGGTCTATGAGTCTCGCAAACGTATCTGCGATCTTTGTTACCTGCGTCATCCCTACAAGAAGGCGGATGCGACCATCGGCTATCGTTGCCCATCCGAGCCTGTGAAGGATTACATCAAGAAGGGTGGCAAAGAAGAAGATACTGTCGGCCGTAAATGTCTCTGTAATGGCCTCATGGCTGCCATCGGCATGCCGCAGAAATACAAAGACGGTGGCTCTGAGCCAGCGATTGTGACCAGTGGTGACGATGTCACAAAGCTCGGTCGTTTTGTAAACTGGGATACGGTGAGTTATTCATCCAGAGATGTCATTGACGAGCTGTTAAGCCAGATTGCACCTGCTTAGTCAGCTTCAGTAATTGTTGAAACTTTTAAGGGGAGGCAGTAATGCCTCCTCTTTTTTTGTCCATGGCTCAGCCTTTATACCGCTGTTTACGAGTGCTTTGCTACCGCCGCTTTGGTAGAATCTCTAGTTCGCAGCAGGCGATCGCAGTTAGTTTTAATACGTATCCGTGGATTTGGATTCGAATTGTTCGCCTTGGAACTCAGCCAGTAGGGCGCCGGCAGCAGATACCCCGAGTCGTTCTGCGCCCGCTTCGAGTAGTGCTAGGGCATCGCTTAGCGTACGTATGCCGCCACTAGCTTTGATCTTAATTACGCTTTTGCGGTGGTCCGCGAAGCGTTTAATATCCTCTATTGTCGCACCGGCTGAGCCGAAGCCTGTGGAAGTCTTGATGAAATCGGCACCAGCTGTTTCGCAGATTCCGAGTGCGGTTAATTTCTGTGTGTTAGTTAGGTAGCAAGTCTCGACAATGATTTTGGTCAATAGGTCAGACTTGCGGGCTACTTCACAAAGACGTACGATTTCTTCGGTCACGATCGTCTTGTCGCTTGCGCGCAGTGCAGCGTAATTCATGACGATATCGACTTCGTTGGCACCATGCTCTTGGGCACGAACAATTTCTTCACGTTTGGCCTCCAGGCTCGAGCGGCCATGAGGGAAACCAATTACGGTGCACACTCGTGCCTGAGAACTATACAAAATATCAGAGCAGATCGACACATTCGTTGGGTAAACGCAAACAGATGCGAATCCAGAGTGAGCAACTTCATCGCATAGCGCGCAGATTTCGCCATCACTAGCGTCCAGCTTCAGATTCGTGGCATCGAGTGTTGCGGCAAATTCTTGAGGAGTCATCGTTTCAATGGGTTACAGTTATTCAGCGGATTGTTTCAATACATTTGCAAATTCCAAGTTATATCTGCATTCAGATTGGGCTAAATGGTAGGATGTTTGTGCAGATTTTTTTTATTCGCCTGAGTCAATCGCAGTCGTGAATGTATTCATTGACTGAAGTAGCGAATCCTCAATTTTTTAAAGTATGATGCTCCCTGAATTACCTGTTGAACTGACTGATTTTAAACCACAAATAGGACTAATCCTAGGCTCAGGGCTTGGTTTTTTTGCAGATGATCGGATCGATGTTATTGGGCGTTTACCGTATGATGCAATCGAGGGGTTTCCCACTTCCACTGTAGAGGGGCATGCTGGTCAATTTGTTTACGGCGATCTAAATGGTCAGCGAGTACTTTGTATGCAGGGGCGATTCCATTTTTATGAAGGCTATCGGATGGATCAGCTGACCTTGCCGATTCGGATGATGCACCAATTGGGCGTGCAGAACCTCTGTGTGACGAATGCCGCAGGTGGTATTAATCCGTGTTATGTTCCCGGAGATTTTATGTTGATTCATGATCATATTAATTTCCTTGGCACTAATCCGTTAATTGGCCCCTTAGTTGATGGAGAGTTGCGTTTTCCTGACATGTCCGAGGTCTATGATAAAAGCCTGCGTCATCAAATTCGCGATTGGGCACGGAGTCAGGATATATCGCTGCAGGAGGGTATATACTTAGCCACCACTGGACCGAGTTTTGAAACCCCAGCCGAAATTTGCGCGTTTGCTACATTGGGCGCCGATGCGGTGGGTATGTCGACCGTGCCTGAGGCGATTGTGGCACGTCAGTTAGGGATGCGCGTGGTCGGAATATCCTGTATCACGAATGCTGCCGCAGGTATTTCATCCGGCCCCTTGACCCATGCGGAGGTCGCTCAGACGGCCGACCGTGTGCGTTTACAATTTGCCGATTTACTGGCAGGAGTCATCGCATTGATTTAGATAACCGAATAGCCAATCGGGTAGGATTAGAATGGGATTCAACTGAACCTGATAACATCGGAGAATTTAAAGCCGCAAAAAAGTTGTACTAGTATTCGGTAAAGCCCCAATATACTGCCCCTTTCAAGCAAAGAAATAATTGTTATGAGTCGCTACCAAAGCGTCGCTGCCACTCATTCCAGCTGACTTCGCTGAAAGTGGGTTTGCCGAAGGGCGAGGTGTGCGGAGTGTCACAAGCGAGCAAGTCTTTGGCCAGTTGCTCAACAGCTTGCTCAGTCATGGTGTCGCTACTGCGGTAGCTGTTTTGGCTAGCTAGTTGAGCGATTGCTTCCCAACTGAGAGCAGTTTGTTTACGCATGCCATTGCGCTGGCGCACTAAGTCGACAAGGTCGCGAATAAATGGCTCCGCTTGCTCTGGAGTAAGCCATGCTGGTACGGCTTCTATACGATAAAAGTTACGGCCAAATTCTACCACTTCAAAGCCTTGTGCATTTAATTGCTGCAGTTGTGACTTCAACGATTCGGCAGCCAGCGGTTCCAGCTCTATAGGTTGCGGTATCAGTAGCGGTTGGCTGAGGGGTGCTTGTTTATTAAATTCTTGGCTGATGCGTTCATAACGCACCCGTTGATCTGCATGGCGCAGGTGCAGCATCACCAGCCCGCGCGCTGTATCAAATAGGGCATAGCGTTTCTTTAGTAGGGTAATGAGGCGCCAGTTGGTAGTTTGAGACTGCTTAGCAGGAGACTTTTGGTCTGCGGCTTGGGCTTGAACGGTAGTTTCCTTTGGGCTGGCAGTTTTGGTGCTCGGTGTTTGTGCAGGCACGCCGCCTGTTACAGCGTTATCAATTGCGGGGTTGGCATGAGCAGCAGCCGATCGTGTTGCGATTACGGGCGCCTCTATCGCTGTTGCCTGAGGCACGGGGATCGATTTGGGTGACCTTTTCGGGTTCACTGCCAGTGGCGGCTCTGACTTTACTGGAGAATTTGGTGCGACTGTTTGTGCCATGTCCGTTGCGCGACTGTCGGCTAGTGTTTCGGTGACAGCGTTGAGCACGAAACGGCGAATCGCACCATCATCTCGGAAGCGTACTTCACGCTTTGCAGGATGTACATTGACGTCGACCTCGCAGGGTTGGATCTCCAGAAATAAAAATGCTGGTGGGAAACGGCCTTTTTGAATGCGGCCATGGTAGGCATCGAGCACTGCTAGGCTCAGCGTGCGACTATCCACAGGCCGGCGATTAACAAGTGTCACTAGTTCGCGTCTGGTCGAGCGCCCGATTCCCGGCTTGGC
>JAFMDL010000071.1 GCA_017857255.1 Puniceicoccaceae bacterium
GTACCACCACTCCCGGGAGGGACGAGCTCCGCCTCGTCCGCAATGCCTCTGTAACGAAACACAATCAAATCTGATCAGGCGCTCTATTCTATCGCGGACCACACGGAGGTGGTCTCTCCCGCATCCATTGGCAGAAACAATGCGCTACTTATTATGGTCGGCCTTTTTCTGCGTGATTCGGGCGCGGCGCTCGGGATGTTTGGTGTCGAGCTTCGCAGCATCGGGACCCATTTTGCGGAGTCGTGCTTTATTTTGGATCGTATCATTTTGCTTCGGTGCGATCTCGCCTTCACCCTCTTCATAGCGCCGCTCTTTACCAACAAGGTCAAAGCGCACGGGGCAACCGCTGAGACGGAACTCATGAATAATGGCTTTTTCTAGATAACGGCGGTAGCCGGGATCAAGCCGTTCGATACGGTTACAGAAAAAGCGTATACGCAACGGGCGTGAACCCGTTTGCACACCATAAAACACTTTAAAGCGCTTGGTACCGACCACTTTTGGTGAACGGGCTTCAAACAACGATTCAATCAAGCTGTTGAGCTTGCCCGTCGGAATCTTCATATCGAGCGTGGCCTCAATCGAAGCGGCGGTTTCTAGCATCGACTCGATACGGAACCCAGTCTCAGCGGACACAAATAAGACCGGTGGATCTGGCAGGAAGAACATTTCCTTGCGCAGCGATTTCTCGTAGGACTCGAGGAAGTGCTTCAACGAGCGGAACCCTTCGATTGGTTCGCGCTCCCATTGTTGAATAATCAAGTCCCACTTATTGACGACAATGACTAATGCGCGCCCGGCATCAAGTACCGCACCGGCTAAGGCTTGGTCTTGCTTGGTCACACCATCGACCGCGTCGATCACCAGAAAGACAACATCCGAATTTTCCATCGCATGCTGCGTGCGCACACTGGAGAAAAACTCCACTGGACTATCCACTTTAGTCTTAGTGCGCAGTCCCGCAGTGTCCGCGAGGCGAAATTTCAAGGTCTCGCCGTCTTTGTGCGCATAGTCTAAATCCAGCTCCACAGAGTCGCGTGTGGTGCCGGCCACATCACTGACGATGAGGCGCTTGGAATTGAGCAGGCGATTGCCGATTGAAGACTTGCCGACGTTTGGCCGGCCCATCAACGAAATACGGATACGCTTCGGATCGGCCGATGCGCTCGCGTCTGCCTCGGGCTTTTCACCCAGCTTCGCCTGAATGCTGTCGAGCAGGTCATGCATCCCGCGACCATGTTCAGCAGAAACCGGTATTGCATCACCTAGGCCCAGGCTAATAAATTCATAGATGTCGTCTTCGTTCTCTTCGAGATCAGCCTTGTTGGCGACTAAGATCACTTCTTTACCATAGCGGCGCAATTTCTCTGCGACGATCTCATCCAGCGCGGTGATGCCCATACGCACGTCCACCACAAATAAAATCACTGAAGATGCTTGAATCGCAAAGTTCACCTGCTCTTCCGCGGCAGTGGCAATTTTTTTAGGCGTCATCTCCAGCTCCATGCCCAGTCCCCCCGTGTCGAGCAAAACGAAATCGTCGCTGACCTCGGCAGAGATCAGGTCGCGCGTCACCCCAGGCATGTCATGCACGATCGACAAGCGACGCCCACACAGTCGGTTAAATAGGCGGCTTTTCCCGACATTAGGACGGCCCACTAGGGCCACGGTTCTGGATGGATCAATCATGTGCTGCTACGCAGAGTAGAAAAGTGAAAGTGAAAGTGTGCCATAGTGGGCAACCAACCTTATTAAAAGAAGTAAAGCCGAGCTGGATTGCCCTAGCAATGAGGAACTTACAAGGCTTATTTACGCACCTTATCGACATAGCGCTCGATACGGTCGGTCGCTTCGATCAGTCGCTCGTAACTGGTGGAGAAACTCGCCCGGGCAAATCCGGCACCACTCGGGCCAAACGCCGTGCCAGGTACAATCGCGACTTCCTGCTCTTTGAGCAGGCCTTGGCAAAAGTCCATCGAGCTCAAACCAGTCGATTGAATCGATGGGAATGCGTAAAACGACCCCTTCGGCGAGTGACAAGCGAGCCCTGCTTCGTTGAAGCGGCGCACGACTAAATCACGGCGACGATGATACTGCTCCTTCATCTTAGCGACTGCTGGACCACCATTTTTCAGGGCCTCGATTGCAGCTTCTTGTGAAAGAATCGGCGCACAAAGCATGCTGTATTGATGCACCTTCATCATCGCTTCGATCAGTGACGCGGGGCCGCAAGCATAACCAATCCGGAAACCAGTCATCGCAAATGCCTTGGAAAAGCCATGCAAAAAGATCGTGCGCTCCTGCATACCCGGTAATGTTGCGATACTGGTATGCTTGCCTTCAAACGTGAGCTCCGAGTAAATTTCGTCGCTGATCACTAATAGATCTTTCTCCACTGCAAACTTAGCAATGCGCTCAAGCTTCGCACGCTCCGTCACACCTCCGGTTGGATTGGTCGGGAAATTCAGCATCAGCACCTTGCAGCCCGGCTCCCATGCCGCTTCAACAGCATCGGGATTGATCCCGAACTGGTCTTCGGCAGAGGTGGCGATCGCGATTGGCTGCGCATGTGCGAGCACGATGCTTGGACTATACGAAACATAGCAGGGCTCATGATACAGCACCTTGTCGCCAGGATTGAGTACTGCGCGCAGAGCAATGTCCAAGGCCTCCGAAACACCGACTGCAACGAGAACCTCGTTGTCTGGATTGTAGCTCAGGCCGAAATTATTTTCCACGTAGGTGTTGATCTCACGGCGCAGGCGAATCAGCCCCATGTTATCCGTGTAACTGGTCTTGCCCTTTTCGAGTGCAAAGATCGCAGCCTCACGAATATTCCACGGGGTGACAAAGTCGGGCTCACCAATACCGAGCGAAATCGCCTGCGGCATGGCTGCAACAATCGCAAAGAAATCGCGGATACCGGAACGAGGCAGGCCAGCAACGTGGTCTGCGATAAAGCGTTGGCTATCGTCACTCATTATGCACTCACAGCGGGTTTGTCGCTGCCCTCGGACGGAGATAAAAGTAAATGGCGCTGCTCTTTATAAGCTCGCAGCATGAAGTGCGTCGCGGTCGAGAGCACACCTTCGACACTCGCAAGGCGCTCTGAGACGAAGCTAGCCACTTCACGCAGATCATTGCCTGTGGCAAATACCAGTAAATCATATGAACCAGACATCAAGTAGCAGGACTCTACTGCGTCAAAGCGGCTAATGCGCGTAGCGAGGCGATCAAAGCCGCCATCTCGCTCTGGGCTGATCTTCACTTCGATCACTGCGCGCACAATCGTTTCCTGTGCACGCTCAGGATTCAGCACAGGGCGCCAACCCAGCAGAATCTCTTCGGCTTCGAGGCGTTTTAATTCTGCGTCGACGGCGCTATCGGACAGGCCGAGCACCTGCCCGATTTGGGCAGTGTTAAGGCGTTCACCTTCAAGAAGTAGTTGCAAGACTGAGCTCATAGATGCGGTAGTAAAAGTGCTAACCCGCAAAAGGCAAAAAGCAAAAAGGACTATTTTTGGTCCATCGCCAATGAGCGGGGCAGCCATTGATGGTATGTTTGGGGCGATGAAGTTGCTTCCTACTCTTGGGAAGGTCGACCCTCCCCAACAGTTTTCTCCCACAAATGCCGATCCAACAATACTGACCCATAGCAAAAAGCCCTGCGCCTCCGCGCTCAGCGCTAACTTGAATCAATTTCAAGCCTCTAGAAAAGCCCGAATCTGCTTGGTCACAACTCGCCCACCATCTTCGAGTATATAGTGCCCATGCGCCTTGTGTAAGTGTACTTCTGCATTTGGAAAGAGCTCACACCAACGTTTAAAAAAGTGCTGATTGAAACAGAAATCCTTACCACCCCAGACAATCTGCACCGGCTTATCGGCAAGTTTCTTTAGACCGTCCTCGACTTCAACCAAAGTCCCGTAACTGCGGTGACTCTGGCTGAGTGGGATATCTTTAACAAAATTCCACACAGCGATACGATCTGCCCAACTTCTATATGGCCAGAGCATGCCTGCTTTAACAGCCGGAGACAGAGGGATTTTCACTGACATATTGGTCGCTGGCCCGGCAAAACCATTTAAGCCGCGAATCACTACTTCGCCAAAGAACGGCACCTTGATCGCTGCAATACGCAGAGGAATCCGCTTTGAGCGAAACGCCCCAGTATTTAGCAACACTAATTTTTGCAATGCTCTAGGCCGGCGCCCAGCAAGCCCGCAGCCGATCGCTCCACCCCAATCATGCACTACCAGGCTAAACTCAGTAATCGCCAAATGATCGACTAAGCGCTCTACATCCTCGATGCGCCGTGCCAGCGTGTAAGGGTAATCCCGCGGCTTATCCGAAAGTCCACAGCCAACGTGATCCGGCACGATACAGCGATACCCGGCAGCCACGAGTGCCAGGACTAAATCTCGGTAGTAAAACGACCAGGTTGGGTTGCCATGCAATAAGATCACAACCGGCCCCGTGCCCTCATCCAAATAATGCATTTGCACAGGCCCCTCCGAAAGGGGCGTAGCTGGCTGATCAAATAAATTACCCGCAAACGGATATTCGAGGCGTACTTTCGGCGGCAGTTGGGATGCTCTTAAATTAGTCATGCTGCGGCCACTCCACTGCCATCATTAAACTACTCAAACCACTACCGATTCCAAGCAACGCGGTCTTTTGCCCGGCTCTAAAGGCACCCTCCTCGATGGCGCGCGCCAAAGTAATTGGGCAGGACACAGAACCCACATTGCCCAATGTTTCGAAAGTGGTATAGTCTTTTTCAAGATCTAATCCGAGTGCCTTGAATAATTCGCGCGAATGAGCCTTGCCGACTTGATGAGTAATCACCCGATCGGGGGTCTCCGCCGACCAACCAGTCGTCGCCACAAACCGCGCCCATGCGCGGGTCGCCACGCCGATGCCAGCGACCAGTAACTCCTCCGAGTCGGTCAACATTTCTAAAGCATCACCCGCACTGTCGCCTTGGCAAAGCTGATTGGCTGAACTATCCGTTTCGACCACCGCCGCTGTCAGCAAGGGGCACGTGCCCTGCACCAGATCTTTGCGGCAGAGCACCGCGCCGACCGCACCGGCACCAATCGTGAGATTGGCAAAATACGGCTTGATCGATTGACGCGTGAGTTCGGGCTGAAGCAGCTGTTGCAAGGTATTCTCAACCAATGGTCGACCGTTCTCACCTGAGACAATCAAAGCCCGCTCAATTTGCCCCGACTCAATCATACTGGCAGCCACTACCATTGCATTTAAAAATCCCAAGCAGGCATTGGAGACATCAAAAATCTGTGTCTTACCCGGTAACTTCAACAAGCCATGCACATATGCTGCAGTCGCGGGCTCGAGTCGGTCACGACACACCGCGGAGTGAATCAACAAGTCAATCTCCGAGCGGTCAAACGATGATTGTGCAAGCACTGCCTCGCCTGCCTTAGCAGATGCCTCCGAGGCGCGACTGCCCGCAGGCCAAAAGCGGCGTTCCTTAATCCCTGTCATTAGCTCTAGCCGTCCTTCTGGCAAGCGCAGGCGCTCATACATGGGCGCCAGCTTTGCCTCCACGTCCGCGGAGGTCCACACCTCGTCCGGTAGCGCATAAGCGAGCGATTCAATAGCTACGTTGTTAAAATTCATCCTCCTATGGGATACGGGAAGCAGGACGCAGGATACGAGTTTATTTATTTTAAAAAATGGGCAGGCGACTGAAATATGGGCTGTCTGCGTAATTAAAAAACTAAAAAGTGAGAACGAAACGGCCCCTGTACTAAGAAAATTCACTTGCTAATCCAGCCACATTGCCTAGCTAAGTAAGTGATGGAACGCCGAAATAGCTCAGTTGGTAGAGCAATTCATTCGTAATGAATAGGTCGACGGTTCGACTCCGTTTTTCGGCTCCATACTTCGCTGAGGCTTCGCATCGCAGGTCATCGTCACAAAAGCTGCACCACTGGCTTAGCTCAAGCAGTTCAAAATCAAGCGTATGATCCTCAGCGCCATTCACAATGCGAAGTTTGGCCCATCGTCTCAGCAGACCATTGAATCTCGATCGCCGAAGAAACACACGGATGTTAAACGAAGCAGTTAAACTGCTCTCACCGAATAGCCAGCCGCTACGATCATCCTTTAAAGTGTAACAAGATCGCAGCTCGCCTCTCCCAGAAATTTTTATCATTTTTACCCTTATGGAATTACGTTCAACCCTACTTCAACTATTACGCACAAAAGACTATGTCCCCATGCGGCGTGAAGAAATCTTTGCAGTTCTAAAACTTTCGCCCAAAGAAATTAAAAATGGCCATCGCCTACTCGATCAAATGCTCGAGCGCGGCGAAATCGCTAGACTCAAAAAAGACAAGCTCTGCATCCCTGACGATGCCGACCTCGTTAGTGGGCGTATTATGTTTCGTCAAAACGGAGCGGCCACGCTGATCCCCGACTCAACCACGGGCAAACCATCTGTGCCCGGCAAAGGCTACCCAGTATCTGCTGAAGATACTGGCGTCGCCATGCATAGCGACCAAGTGCTCGCCCGCATCATACAGCGACCGCGCCGCGCCTTCCGCGGCAAGGGCCAAGGTCGCAACAACAACACTGATGCGAACGAACAACCCAACGTTCGTGTCATTCGTATACTTAAGCGTGCGCGAGAAGCAATTCCTGGAACTCTCGAAAAAGGCCGTCATGCCTACTACGTCATCCCAGATGATCCACGCATCATTCAAGATATACTGGTTCCTGAACCCGCAAATTCGGGCCTTAAACCACTGCCTAAAGTGGGCGACAAAGTTGTGGTCAAACTACTTGAATGGAAACAACGCCACCTCAATCCCGAGGGCGAAATCAGTGAAGTGCTCGGCCGCACACATGAGCCTGATGCCGAGTTCAAAGCCATCTTATTTAAATACAACCTCAACCCTCAGTTTCCTGCCGCAGTCGAGAAACAAACCGACGCCATTCCGGATCAAGTGCCAGAGAAAGACACTAAAGGCCGTCAAGATTGCCGAGATATCTTTACCTTCACGATCGACCCAGATGACGCTAAAGATTTCGACGATGCCATCTCAGTCGAAGCACTCGAAGGCGGTAAGACTCGTGTGGGTGTGCATATCGCTGATGTGAGCGCCTACGTCAAACCAGGCACACCGCTCGACGTCGAAGCCCAAGAGCGAGCTAACAGCACGTACCTCGTGGGTACCGTCATACCCATGCTTCCGCATGCACTCTCCAACGGCCTCTGCAGCCTAGTCGAAGCGCAGGATCGGCTCACCAAGACGTGCTTTATCACGTTTTCAGACCAAGCCGACATCGTCGCAGTCGACTTTGCCAACACTGTGATTCGCAGCAACAAGCGCCTGACCTACAAGCAAGCTTTTGCATTCATGACTGAGGACGACCTCGACACCGTGCGTCAAACACCGCTCCCACCCAAGCATCAGACTGGCTCCACTGGTCGATCGCTGGACGAAGTCAGTGATAAGGAGATGATACTTCTGCAAACACACATTCGCAAGAGCTGGGACATCGCCGCCAAACTACGTCAGCGGCGCTTTAAGAAAGGCTCGCTCGACCTCGACATGACCTCAGTCAAAATCTACGTCGACGAAGAAGGCTACTCCGATCGTATCGAAAAAGAAATCAACGACGAGAGCCACCAACTGATTGAAGAGTTCATGCTCAGTGCCAATGAGCAAGTCGCTCGCGTCACTAAACGCGCCAACTTCCCCAGTATTTACCGTGTACACGACGAACCCGAAGATGAAAAACTGCAGGAACTGCGCGAGACGATGCTTAGCTTCGGCGTACAATGCGGCAACCTCGGTAAGCCGCGAGAGATGAGCATGCTGCTCAAAAAGCTCAAAGATCATCCACAGGGCTACACCCTTAAGGTGCACGTGTTGCGTAGCCTCAAACAGGCGCAATACCGTGCCAGCGCAGACGGACACTATGGTCTTTCCAAGCCAGACTACACCCATTTCACCTCCCCGATTCGTCGCTACTCGGACCTAATCGTCCATCGTATCCTGGACGGCTATATGCACAAGACTGGCGTCGACTCAGCACCCGCCGAGCCCGACATCCGCTACGCGCAAGGCAAACTCGAATCACTCGGCGATCACCTCAGCGTGAGTGAGCGTAACAGTGTCGACGCTGAGAGAGACTCAGTAAAAACCAAGCTCCTCGAATTCTACGAACGAGAGTTGGAGAAACCAGAGAAAAAATCCTTCAAAGCAATCATCACCGATGTCAAAAATCACGGCTTATTTATTGAGCTCACTGATTCGCTGGCATTTGGAATGGTGCACATCTCCACACTTGACGACGACTTTTACCACCCGAGCAACGATGGCACCTCACTGATAGGACGTCGCAAACAAAAAACGTATTCACTCGGCCAATACATCATGGTACAAGTAGAGCGAGTCGATCGCTTCAAGCGACAAATCGATTTCCGCGCCACTGCTACCACTAATAAGATCGAGCGCCGGATGGATCCGAAAAAGCAGCGCCGCAGCAAGGGACGTCAAGCCTCAGCGGATCGCATCAACAAGGCCAGCCACAAGGGTTCCAGCAACACGCCCTCAAAAAAACGTGGTAGTGGCGGTAGCCCAGCAAAAAAATCAGGCAAAGCACGCCCCTTTAAAAAACGCCGCTAGC
>JAFMDL010000017.1 GCA_017857255.1 Puniceicoccaceae bacterium
GCTGAGCGGAAATGCCGCAGGCATTGACGCTCAGCGACGAGGGCGGGTTAAGAGCTGGCTGCTTTGATTGTGCAGAGATCTTTTGGTTACTGGTGTAGCGAAGCGGAGGCAGTCACTAAAAGTCTCCAGCAACCCGTAGGGCTTGTCAAAGTATCCGGCGACTGCACCGCTGATGAACACGATAATGGCACTTGGGGGTAGAGGCGGAACCTCTACCTCGCATCGCCGTAAAAAGGGGCATACCTGCGTTAAGTATAAATGATAGGAGACTACTTCATCTATCAGTAACCTGGATGAGCCGACCGCTCTCCGGGTTTCTTTGTATCCGGTCACCAAGAGAAAGGATAGCGATGGCTATTAAATTAGAGGCAAATTACGCCAAGAAGATTGGGTTAAGGAGTTATTCCAGCCACCAATACAGCGTAACCGTAAGAACCGAGGTCAGTGACCTCTCAAAGATCGAAGCAGCCAGTGCGCACCTGTATCAACAACTACAGGATGCCGTGGACCGAGAGATCCAACACCCGGGTTTCTTGCCTGGAGATGAAGGGCAACCGCGTCAGGTCGTGCCATTCAATCGGGGTGGTGCAGTAGCTGCGCCCGCACAGAGCAATCATGCAAGCCCTACCGCGGCTTGGAATTGCTCAGAGAAACAGCAAGGGCTTATAGAGAAGCTGATGAAGGAAAATAACATCGCCTTCGAGTCGGTCGACGAGTTGGCGCATCACCGCTTCAACTGTGGGCTGAAGCAGCTCAACAAAATGAGTGCCAGTGGCCTCATCGATGAGTTGTTCGACACCTACCGCAAGCAGCCGAAGGGGCGTAACAGTTCCCCGGGCGCTTACCAAGGAGGTCGTCGATGATCCAGCCAATCGATCCTAAGTCGAATGGACAGTGTCGAGTCGTCGCCTTGCCGGTGCAGAGTTCCGATGGCGCTCTACATCATATCTCCGCGTCGTCGCTCAAGCTCTACCTCGGGTGCTCATTGAAGTATTACTTCAAGAAGATCCTGAAGCTGGAGGAGCCAACGAGCCCGGCTTTCCAGCTGGGCAAAGCGGTGCATGCTGGCCTACAGGCCTTCCACCTAGGTAGGTGGCGCGGTGAGCCTCATGACGAGGCAACAGTGATTAAGTCCTATAACAAAGCCTTCGTGGAGCAGGACACTTTCATCCCACCGAGTCCGTGGCTGACAAGATTTCCGCCGCACTGCTCTATGTGCCGGAGCTGTTGTTACACGTGAGCCGTGGTGTGCGTTGGGATAGTGACCACGTGATTACTTTGGACGATCCGACCACCGCGATTCTTCAAGAGTGTGTGACTAGTGGCCAAATGGAACGTATCCACGTCGGCCTGGATTTCTTTGATGCGTCGATCAATCGTATCGCCGCCTGGGTGATCGGCACACGTAATGCGAAGAAAGGCCTGCTTAAGGGATTACTACAGCCGACTCAAGCGCTGCGCGAAGTGGAGCTGGCCGGCGACTACACCAGCCGCTTGGCAATGATGGAAGATGCCCGCTCACTGCCATGGGGCGCAGTCTGGAATGAATATTGCGCACGTCAGGACACCGCAGGTGATAACCAATGGTTGGGTGCAGTGAAGACTTACGAATCATCTGTTCTTTCTGGCCGCTAAGGCCAAACGATTTGCTTCACTTTCGAGACTACATATCAGCTTTCATTTCGTTCTATAGGGGGGCGAAATGAAGTGCACCGCCAGTTTATATATTAGGGTATATAGGGGTCTGGCCGTGCCGATTCTTGTCTCGTTAGTGGAGCATTCTTTTTCAGTTATCTCAACGTATCAGTATTAATTGGCTCGTTGTGCTTAAGGCGCCTTGCGTTGATCAGCTGTGTGCGGCGACTGTAACAATCACCGACTTTGAAGTGGGAGTGCCACTGTGTGCGGCTTGGGCTGCGATGGGCACCAGCACGTTGGCTTCCGGATAGTAGGCGGCCGCGCAACCTTTGGGCGTATCGTAAGGAATCGCCAGAAAGAGTTCTGCGGTGCGGGTTTCACCTTCGAAGTGACTGGTGATATCGACCGGCTGTTCCGCGACGATGCCGCGTGCCTGCATATCTTCTGGATTCATGAAGATCACACGGCGCTCGTTCTTAATGCCGCGATAGCGGTCGTTGGTGCCATAGATGGTGGTATTGAATTGGTCGTGACTGCGGAAGGTTTGTAATAGCAATTGATCGTCTTCGAGTTGAATCGGGTTGAGCGGGTTAATGGTCATCTCGGCTTTGCCACTGGCTGTTTGAAAGATCCGTTGCTTGACCGCATTGGGAAGATAGAACCCGCCGGGGATTTTCGCGCGTTGGTTGTAATCTTCAAACCCGGGGATGACCTTTTCGATACTGTTGCGGATGTGCTCGTAGTTGTCTTCGAACAGTTGCCAAGGCGCGGTCGATTGCTTGCCGAGCGTGGCTTTGGCGATGCGGCAGATGATTGCTGTCTCGCTGAGTAGATCTGGCGAAGCAGGCTCCAATCGACCTTCGGAACTGTGCACCACGCCCATGGAATTTTCGACGGTCACGAATTGCGGGCCACTCTTCTGGTGATCCGTTTCGGTGCGACCGAGGCAGGGCAGGATGAGTGCACGCTCGCCGGTGACGAGATGCCCGCGGTTGAGCTTGGTCGATATGTGCACGGTCAATTGGCAGCGACGCATGGCTGCGGCGGTGTAGTGTGTGTCGGGCGATGCGGAGAGGAAGTTGCCGCCGAGGCCAATGAAGACGCGTGCTTTACCGGCGTGCATGGCGCGGATGGCCTCGCAAGTGTCGTAGCCGTGTGTGCGCGGTGAGGTGAATTCGAACTCTTTGTCGAGTGCCGCGAGGAAGGCTTCGGGCATTTTCTCCCAGATGCCCATGGTGCGGTCGCCTTGGACATTACTATGACCACGCACCGGACAGAGGCCACTACGGGCGCGGCCGATCTTGCCAGTGATCAGGTGGAGGTTGACGACTTCGCGAATTGTTTCGACTGCGTTGTGGTGCTGTGTGAGCCCCATCGCCCAGCAGGTGATGGCCTCCTTGGCTTCGATGAATACAGTGGCGGCCTGACGGATCTGTGCTTCAGTCAGGCCGGATTGTTCGACTAAGTCGCTCCACTGCGCGTCGGCCAGCTCGCTGACGAAAGCGTCATAGCCGTGCGTGTGAGTCTGGATGAAATCCTGATCGACTACGGTGCCGGGGGCTGCAGCTTCAGCTTCGAGCACGCATTTGAGCATGCCTTTAAGGAAGGGCAGGTCGCCGTTGAGGCGGACGGGGAGATGCAAGGACGCGAGCGGAGTAGCGCGGCCGAGAATGCCGGACACTTTCTGCGGATGGGAAAAGGCTTTCAGGCCTGTCTCCAGTAGTGGGTTTACGGATACAATTTTACCACCTTTGAGCACTGTTTGCTCCATGGAGGTGAGCATGCGCGGATGGTTGGTGCCGGGGTTTTGCCCGATCACCAGCAAGCAATCGGTGGTCTCGATGTCCTCAAGGGTGACGGTGCCTTTGCCAATACCGACTGTTTGCTTGAGCGCTGCGCCGCTGGATTCGTGGCACATATTCGAGCAGTCGGGCAGGTTGTTGGTGCCGTATTGGCGGACGAACAGCTGATACAGAAAGGCGGCTTCGTTGCTGGCGCGGCCGGAGGTGTAGAAGATGCCCTCGTCGGGGGACTCGGTGGCATTGAGCTCCTCGGCGATGAGTGCGACCGCGTCGTCCCAGCTGATCGGTTGATAGTGGGTGCCGTCTTTTTCGAGCACCATTGGGGTGGCGATGCGGCCGGCATCGTTGAGCCAGAAGTCGGTTTGCTCCGCCAGTTCAGCGACGGAGTGCTTCGCGAAGAACTCCGGGCGGATTCGTTTTTTAGTGCTTTCGGTGGCGATTGCCTTGGCGCCGTTTTCGCAGAATTCGAAGCGTGAGCGTTCGCCATCGGGATCGGGCCAGGCGCAGCTGGGGCAGTCGAATCCGCCTTTTTGATTCATCCGGTAGAGCGCCTGGGCGCCACGTGTCGGGCCTGCCTGATGGTTGACGTGCTTGAGTGAATTGGTGACCGCCTTGGTGCCGACCGCCTTGTCTTTGGGGGCAGAGCGTTCGAGATTTTCAAGTTTACGGGGTGGTTCGGCGTCCGGGAGCATTAGGAAAAGTATGAAAGTGGAAACGTATGAAAGTGGAAAGAGTGACGTAGCACGACAGTGCGAAGATGGTAAACCGAAGGTTTGCCCGGAGTGAAGCGAAGGGTGACTGAACTGGGTGCAATAACAGGCGGGTGCCCTTTGGGCAGCTGAGGGAGCAGAGTGACGCCTTCGGCGAGTGAGAGGTTGAAGATTAGTGCGCTGGCGCAGTGGTGCCCAGTGAGTTGCCCCAGCCGATGATGACGGTGGATAGAATGAGTAGTAGAATGGCTGACCAGACGATACTCAGAGTGGCACGGCTCACGCCACGCCACTCTTTGAAAAAGAGCCCCCACAAATTGCCACAGATAATGATGAACGACATGTGCAGCGACCAACTCGAGAAGTCGAAGGCACCCATCTTGGTCGACCCCATGCCATAGAAGAAAAATTGAAAATACCAGATGATGCCGGACGCGGCGCACAGGCTGAGGATGCCGGTCGTCTCCGTGGGTGTCGCGGAGCGGTAGCCACTAAAGGTTTTATTGCGGCGATTCAGATACAGGCACCACAGCGTATTGGTGAGGAATCCGCCCGGCAGGATCACGCAGAGCACCACGTTGTTTTGAAATAACGGGTTAGCGCCTGCTTCGACCGCAAGCTCGGCAATCGGCACGCCACTTTGTATGCCAAAGGCGAAACAGGCACTCATCAGTCCGCTGACAAAGGCGACCACCAAGCCCTTGATCGGGGCGAACTCGTCGTCGCCGGACTTGTGGTCGGCGCTTAGCTCCGCAGGCAGTTCATGCTCCTTACGGAAGCCCGCATAGCCTGCCACCAAGATGCCTACCGCGCAGAGTGCCACGCCGCCGATCACCACTTGCCCGCCAGTGGTGGACGCGACCGCCATCAGTTCACCGCGGAAGATCGGTGGTATCAGGGTGCCGAACAGTGCGCAAAAGCCCAGCGCGATCGACATGCCCAGCGCCATGCCGAGGTAACGCATCGTCAACCCATAAGTGACCGCTCCGATGCCCCACAGTATCCCAAATAGAAAAGTCCACCCCAGTGCAGAGGCAGGCGCGCGACTGAGCACTCCGAATAGATCGGGCGTGGTTGCGCTGGCGAAGATCCATGGCGTGAGCAGCCATGCGAAAGCTCCCATTGCCAGATAGAAACATTCCCAGGGCCATTTACGGATGAACTTGAGGGGTGCGTAGAAACTGGCTGCGGCGACGCCGCCGAGCGCGTGGAACAATAGGCCTATGAGTGGTTGGGGTGTCATGTCGTATGTGTGTGAAATTTAGAGCCAAAATACGCGCTGCAATTAAGCGGTGCGAATGCGTTCGGGGCAGCTGTAAATATTGTAAGAGCCGTTGCGGACAAAGCCGATGAGTGTGATATTGAAATCATTGGCCAGTGCCACCGCGAGGCTGGAGGGCGCGCCGACGCCTGCGATGATCGGGATGCGGGCGACCAGTGCTTTTTGTAGAATCTCGTAGCTCATGCGCCCACTGACGCAAAGAACTTGTCCATGAGCAGCGTGCTTGCCCTTGCGGAGATTCGCACCGATGACCTTATCGAGCGCGTTGTGTCGGCCGATGTCTTCGCGCGCGGTAAAGGACTCGTCGCTGCTGGAGAAAAGTGCCGCAGCGTGCAGACCGCCGGTTTTGTGAAAGACTTCCTGATCCTGATGCATCAGTCCCGGAAGTTGATGGATCCAAGCCGCATCGACCGTTGTGGCGTCTTTGATTTTTAGTGTGGCAGGGAGGGTGAGTTTATCGAGCGAGGTCTTGCCGCAGATGCCACAGCTGGAATGTATGGCGAAATTGCGGTCAAAGGAGTCAGCACAGAGTTGCAGGCCGGTGCGTAGGTGCACCTCTGCACGTGTGGATGGTTCGCAATCGAGTGGCTCATTGAACTCGATTGAGTCGATGTCACTGGCGGCTTGGATGATGCCTTCGCCGAACAGAAATCCAGTGATCATCTCCGCGTCGTGACCTGGTGTGCGCATTGTCAAGGACAGTGCTTTGCTACAGCGGCATGCTTGGGCATCATCATAGTGCAGCACAATTTCGATCGGATCTTCAATGGCGAGATGGTCCTCTTCGGGGGGCGACGCAGCTGCGCCAGTCACACGTTGCTTAATGACTGTGACGCTGGTCCGGGACGTCGTGGCGCTCGGGGGAGATTGTGCGGCGGAGGGTGGCATCTAGGATGACAATGACGCATCTGCGGGAAAACTCCAGTAGATGCGTCATTGGAATGTTGTTAGGCTTGGGTACTGAGCCACGCGACGATGTCGTCGATTAGCTGTGCTTTATGTGCCGGTTCATTAAAACTATGGTCTGCCCCCTCGACAGTCACGATGGTGACACTGTTACCCTTGAGTCTGCGAACCGTCTCGCTGTCTTTCGGCAGGACGACATCGTCGGCGGTTCCGTGCAGCAGCAGCCAGGGAGCGGTGATCGCCTCGACCTTATTTTCGAGACTGTTGTGTGTTTGACACAGGTCAGTCATGAATGCTGAGGAGAGCGGGCAGCTTTCCTCCTCCCACATTAGGCCTTTATCCGGTGTTTCATCGCCGAACTCGGTTTCGGCAAATGTTTTGGTGTCGATCATGCCGGCGATGGAGACCAGCGCACGGATGCGGACATCAGTGCTGGCTTGAATGACGCCGACGGCACCGCCCATACTGTGACCGATGTAGGCGATTTTTGTATATGATGCTGCGGCGGCATCTATGACTGCATTCAAGTCACCGACTTCTTTGGTGATGGTGGCATCGCGAAAGTCACCTGCGGAGTCGCCGTTGCCGGCAAAAGAAAAGCGCAGCGTATCAAAGCCCGCGGCATTGAGTGCGGCGGCAGGATCGGCCACGACAGGGCGGTCTTTGTTGCCGGTCACGCCGTGGCCGAGCACGACGATCCAGTCTGACTTTTTAAAGTCGTCGGCGCCGGAGGCGAAGCTGTAATCGAGCGTTTCGCCGAGAGAGTTTTTAATGGTTTGGTTCATGGTAGAAAGTGGAGGGAAACGCTCCGTCGTTTCCGAGCGAAGGTTCGGCGGCAATGACGGAGCAAAATCACGAAACTATTGATGAGCTGTTTTTTCAGTGGTTCACCGAGCAATCCGAGTTCACGGTCAGGGTGACTGATGCCGTAGATCTGTTACATCGTGCTGGGTTCGTGTCTTTCGTGATTTTCGTGGTTGAAATTCTAGTCTCTGTATTTTTTGAACCTACGACGTAGGCCTGCCGGAGATGGCGTAGTTCAGGATCGGATTGCGGCTTAGCTGCTGCGCCCCTTGAAGGTGAGTTCGGCGATGCCGGATTTGTCGAGTTCGCCTTTGCCCATCTCAGTCAACTTGGTGTATTGATCGAAGGTCGCTTGGGCGAGTGGGGCGTTGATGCCCTGCGTTGCTGCCAAGCCGAGCGCGATACCGGAGTCTTTGGCTGCGTGCGATGCGGAGAAATAGCAATCGTGGTCACGGATGATCATGTCTTCGGCGTCGGTTTCCAACACGCGCGAGTTGGCTCCGGTTTGACTGAAGATATCACACAGCATTTTCAGGTCGATCCCGAGTGCGTCGCCGATGCCGAGGCCTTCGGCCAGTGCGGCGGTGTTGATGTTCATCACCATATTGACCAGTGCCTTGACTTCGGAGGCTTTACCGGCGGCCCCGACGTAGTGGAGCGCTTTGCTTAGATCGTCGAGTAGTGGTTTGTTGGCGTTGAAGTCTGCTTCTGCACCACCGATCATGAGGAACAGTTCACCGTTGCGTGCCTGCGGGATGCTGGACGCCATGCAGGCTTCCAGGCAAGTTGCGCCGATCTTGGATGCGGCGTCTTCCAGTTTGTTATGCACGGCTGGTGTCAGTGTTGCGCAGTTAATGAAGGTGCGGCCTTCGGCGCCGGTGAAGAGATTGTCATCGCCGAAGAAGATGGCATCCATTGCTTTGTCGTTGGTCACCACTGTGAGGATAATGTCGGCATTGGCGGTTACATCGGCGAGTTTTCCGTAAGCAGTCGCGCCGATTTTAGTAGCGAGCTCAGTGGCGACGCTTTCGTTAATGTCGAAGACGGCGCTCACATTGTAGCCCTTGTCTTTGAGGCAGCGAGCCATGTTACCACCCATGCGGCCGAGGCCGACGAATCCGATTGTTTTGTCTTTCATAGTATTTGGTTTGTATGCACCTTCGCCTGAGGGGCGACGGCGTGACTTAGAGGTTTGAGTTTAAAGTTTGGAAATTAAAGTGCAGCGATTTCTTCGGCCCAGATTTTTTGAATGTCTTTACCCAAGGCAACCGTATCTTCCCAGATGTTCGGGAAGCAGCTGAGTTTATATTCGTGTGTGGTGCCGATTTCCGGCATCACCCAAAGCGTGTTGGTCGGGCGTGGGCCTTGCAGCCAATGCTTGAGTGCTTGGCGCACGAACGGGCGGCACGCCAGATATTCGGGGGAGAAATTTCCCTGGCCATCGGTGATTGGAATCTGGCAATGCTGTGCATTGAAGGGGCGGATGTGCCACAGCGTGGACTTCTGAAAAATCGGCACAATCTCAGGCGTGAGTAGCCGTGAAATGTATTCGTGTTCCAGGATATGTTTGACCACTGCGGGGTGTGAGAAGTCGAAGTTCATCATTGGATCTTCGCCGGTGGCGGCTTTGTAGCCTTCGATGATCGCAGTGGTTTTCTCGGGTGTCTCGGTGCAGGTGTCACGGTGGACCTCCAAGTGCACCGGGGCATTCTGCTTTTTCGCTTCTGCCATCAACCCGAGCGTTAGCTCAATGGCTTCTTCGACCGGCGTGTCGTCGTCGGCGAGTTGACAATTAATCGGGCCATTATCAATGGCCATGATCGCCTCGATCGTTGGGGCAAATTGCTCCGCTTTGGCTGCGTCGAAGGCACCGCCGAAGCGCAAGCCATACTCGGTGAGTAATTCTTTTAGCTGTGGGGTTGGTCCCCAACAATAGCTCTGGAATCCCGCATCTTTAATCGCCGAGAGATGTGTGCGGAGCCCCGCTTCGGTTGCGGGGTCGCCTTCATCGAGCAAGGACCAGCCATTGATATGTATTTTTAATGTGGGAGTCATGGTTATTGAACTTTTAAAATTCGTCGAAAGTGATTTGTTCGTTGGACACGCCGAGGTCGGTCAGCATTTTAGTGCAGGCTTTAATCATCATCGGCGGGCCGCAGAGATAAAATTCGACGCCATTAGGGTTGGGATGATCTTCGAGATAGTTGATGAGAACTGCTTCGTGGATAAATCCGGTGTGGCCTGTCCAGTTGTCCTCATCGAGTGGATCGGAGAGGGCGAGTTGGAAGTCGAAGTTGTGGTGCTCATCGGCCAAGTGATTGAAATAGTCTTCGTAGAAAATCTCCTGCTTCGAGCGGGCGCCATACCAGAAGGTGACTTTGCGGGCGGTGTGCTCGGTTTCGAACAAGTGCGCTATGTGGGCACGCAGCGGTGCCATACCCGCGCCGCCGCCAATATAGACCATTTCTTTCTGGGTCGGCTTGATATGAAATTCGCCAAATGAGCCGATGGCTGTGACTTCGTCACCAGCTTTCAGATTAAATACATAGCTGGAACCGACACCCGGAGGGCAGTCTTGTCCCGGAGGAGGGGTAGCGATGCGCACGTTGAATTTGAGCTGCCGCTCGGTGGCTGAGTTGCTTGCCAGTGAGTAGTTGTTGCGGCGATCACTTTCGCTATTGCTGACGCTAAGGTCGAACACGTGTTGGCGTTCCCATACGGTCGCATAGGGCTCGGGGATATCGAACTCGCGGAACTCGATTTTATCGTAGATCGGAATGTCGAGCTGCATATAATCGCCTGGAGTGAATTTGATCGTCTCGTTGCCATCGATCGGTTCGAGCACCAATTCTTTGATAAAGGTGGAGACGTTCTGATTGCTGACGACACGCAGTTTGTAAGTCTTCTCGTGGCGCGCGCCGACACCGCCGGCTTTCTCGACGTTGAGCCACAGGCGTCCTCCGCGGTCTTCGATCGGGTAGGTGGCGAGTCCCCGGCAAATCGGGGCGCGGGCCGGTGAGCCGTCTTCGAGATTGAAACGGCCGTTGTGCTTCGGGCATTCGATGATTTTACCTTTGACCAGGCCTTCGCCGAGATGGGTATTTCCGTGGGTGCAGATGCCGTCGGTTGCGTAGAGTTTGCCCGATTCATCGCGATAGAGTGCGAAGGTCTTTTTGACGTGGTCAAAACGAATCACGTCTTCGTTGCCAAGGTCGGCTGCGGCACAGACTTCGACCCAGCCGTCTGAATCCGGATTTACCTGTGAATAAGTGATGCCTTCGTCAATAGGTTCCGAGGGCGCAGGAAGCGTGCGCTTTACGTGATAGGTTGGGTCTTTCACCTGCTTGACGATTGTCGGCAGGATTTCTTTCCAAGCAGAAAAAATCGAGGGGTAGGGCGGCGGGCAATCGCCTTTGACAGCCTTGTGCAGTTCGGGCAGTCTATGGTACGGCACGAGAGGGAACATGTGGTGCTCTACGTGGTAGTTCATGTTCCAGTAGATGAATCGACTGATTGGATTCATGTAAACCGTACGGCAATTCAGGCGGTGATCGAGTACGTTTTCCGCAAGGCCGGCATGCTGTGTGGTGTTATGCACGATCATTAACCAAGTGCCGAAAAATTGTGGCAGCATGAACAGAAAGATCGGAATCCATGTTTGTAGTGTAATAGCGGATACGATTACGAGTAAATAGATTGCGACGCAGATTCGGGCGTTGCGAAAGATCTTGCCGAATTCGGTGTCCGGGACGTACGTGCGTTCGGCGTCCGACATATGGCCACAGGCATGACGGATAAGATTCGGGTAGTAGGTCATGTAGCCGCCGTAGTTGATCAAGGATAAGGCCAAGCCCTTAAGATCTGGAGGGCGGGGGATTTGAATTTCCGGATCACGGCCCACGATGATCGTGTCGCTGTGGTGTCGGGTGTGGCTCCAGCGCCAAATTACGGATTCGCGCATCACCATGAAGGAGGCGACTTCGTAAACGAGGTTGTTCATCCAGTCGGTTTTAAAGGCGGTGCCATGGCTACACTCATGCCAGCGCGAGTCAGAGCTGGTGCCATAAAAAACAGCATAAATCATATAGGGGAGCACGACCCACCAGCTGCCCCAGAGCGCAATCGTTGCGTAACCAGTTACTCCGAGTACCGCCAGCAGTAGCAAGGTGTCGCGAATCGGGGGGCCATCTCTGCGTTCTAGGAATTTACGCATTGTGGCGCGTGGGAGAGGGGATTGATACCAGTCCGCTTCGGCGAGGCCAAGCTCGACCGCGCGTTCGGAATTAAGGCCCGTCAAGCTGTAGTCGAGGGTTTCAGGTGGACGTATCAGGATGGTGGCGCCGTGATCGGGATCTTGTTCCATAGAGGTATCTTGGGTTGAATATGTGAGCTTTTTTGATATTAGCAGCCAGCAAAACCGACTGTATGGTGTATAATTTATACAGAAAAGTAGGCTATCTGTCTTCTTGCATTACGATATATACTTATCGTATTTTGTCTATATGCTGGTTTCTCTTAAAATCGACCCTGAGTATGATGGATTTCTTTTTTTAGCTGAGTCTGAACGCAATCCGCCGATTCTGGTGAGTCATCGTCACCTTGAGGTGGAATTGAATCTAGTCGTAAACGGGGAGATTACTTACGTGCTGGATGGGCGCAGTTATACCTTTGGTCGTGGGGCGTTGCTGTGGTTTTTTCCTTCGCAGGAGCACCAAATTATGCACCGCACACTGGATGCTCAATATTACGTCGGCGTCTTCACGCCCGACATGATTCAGCGCGCCTGTCGCAGCGCGACCTATGCTGATTTAGGCAAACAAGATGTCGGCGATGTGGGGATTTTACATAGTACGCTCGACCCTGCCCGATTTGATCTGATGGAGCGGATGATGGCCGCTATTATGGAAGGCTCGATGGATGCGGATTTACTCAATCGGGAAGCGGGCTTTGGTGTGGATTCTTCGTTTCGCTATCGGCATCACGACCCGGATGCTTTAAATGCTGGGCTGCGTTACCTAGTGTTGTTGGCCTGGCGTTATCATCAAGCGGCCGAGTCGCGTGCTGATAGTCTCAAGCTGCATACCTCAGTGCGTCAGGCATTGAGGCTGATCAGTGAGAATCCCGAAAGTGAGTCGCTCGGCGAACTGGCTAAGAAGTGCAGTATCAGTGAGGCCTATTTGAGCCGAATCTTTCGCAAGCAAGTCGGCATCCCGCTGAGCCAGTATAAGAACAACATACGTCTTGGACGTTTTTGGGAATGCTACGGGGGCGGAGCTTCGACCAATATGACCGAAGCGATGTTTGCGGCCGGTTTTGGCAGCTATGCGCAGTTCTATAAAGTCTTTCGTGCCCAGTATGGCCGGGGGCCGCGTCATTTACTGCGTAGTCGAACCGAAGCATGAGCGGAGTGGTATTTTTATTGAGAGTAAAAAGCAGCGAGCGACTTTTCTCGGCGTAATGCAATGAAGTCGGAAGACTGATGCGACGCCAGTCGCGTCTGTTTTGGGCATTGCACGACTTTCTTCTCTTTTTGACGATGAACCAATTTTTAGAGGCTCTAAGCCAGTCACTATGAAACGCACTTCTGTGAAGGCCCTTTAAGCGTGGGTGTCCTTAAATTTTTGCCCTAGCCTATGAACAATTGAGAAGACACGTTGAAATGCTCGGAAAGCCTTTTCAGGTGCGCAACCGTCAGATTTCGGTGCCCCTTGAGTAGTAAAGATGCCTGAGCGCGGCCGACGCCTAAGATACGACCAAGCTCGACCCCATTGACGCGGTTTTCGTCGCAAAGGTATTGGAGCATCGTCAATCCGCGGGGAAGCGATGCCAGCTCATCTTTGAGCATACCATCCTCGTAGGTCTCGACCAAGGTAGACAAGAGATCGAGATAGTCTTCCTGCTCGTCATTGAGTGCCCGGCCAGCGAGTGCGTCAATCACGGCAAGCGTATTTTGATGCCCCATCTTGTCATGGATTGGACGCGGCATGAAGGCCGCAACCAGTGCATTGTAGGTAGTGGGAAGTGCGGCTTTATGGTCGAAGAGTGTGTTCATAGTCTAGTTCCTTTCTTTCCATGTGTTCTTGTCGTATTCAGCATGAGTTAGAAACTCGAGGACATATAGGCGGCCTCTGTTGGGGTTTTTCGGCGTAAAATGAATGGCTGCGATTAGGCGGTACGAGCGGACGTTAAAAACGTAAACCGTGCGCCCGCTGTCCAGGTGAACTAAATCGGTGGAATTGAAGGTATTGCGAATGTCGGTTAAGCTGCCCCAGGCGGCATGTTGAACAGTGGAAAGCCATTGCTTGACGCTGGGGAGACTGTCCGCATGGGCTGAGGCAAGTTCAAGTAAGCTCGCTGTGGTGATAACTCTCAATGTTCACAATTAGTAAACGTTTGAGTTGCTATGTCAATCTCTATTGCAAAGGAGGACTCTGTACAGAGCCCCCGTCTCACCTATTCGAGCGAAACAAAGCCGCGTTACGGGATGATCAGCTCCGGTGGAATCGAGTGCGTGACGATGGGCATGTCCGGGTTCTTGATGCGCCAGAGCAGGGAGTCCACTGAGAGTTGTCCGAGCTCTTTGTTGAAAAGGTGCAGGTCGATTACCTTGGGATGTGCGGAGACATCACCCGCAATGACCAGTAGATCTTTCATGGGAGTGATCCCACGGCGCATCAGTTCGCTGTGTATGAGATTGCCGAAATCATTGGCAACAAAGAGCCCATCGGGGGCAGGGCTGATTTTTTCAAAGGCATCGATGAGTTCTTTGGAGCGTGCTTCCCGTTCTGATTCTTTCAGGTCTGCGGAACAATGTAGCGCGGAGCAGTTGACCTGCTGAACTTTGGCGCAGTTGACAAATCCGTTGGCTCGTGATTGCCAGTAGGGCGGATCGATGTGTTCGCGCGTAAAGCTGATGCAGCAGAGTTGTTGGCAGCCTTGCTCAATCAAATGTTTTGCCGAGATACGCCCGAAGATGTTGTGATTGGGCTGTACGTGGTCGCCAAACTCAACCGATCCGGCCTGCAGCATCCATACGACCGGGAATTGACGCAGGCGCTCGCAAATCGCCGCTGAGGGCTCGGGGCCGTGCAGCAATACGCCGTCGATTTTCCCGTCACGTATACATTTGGGGATATGATCGGATTCTGTGATGTAGTCGACGGTGAGCTCCGCACCGAGTGATTGCAGTTGGTGCAACACGCCTAATACCATTTCACGGGCAGTTTCCGAGAAGGCCACAGCGGAGTCGCCGGTCCAGATCAGCGCGATATTTTTGTGCTTTAGCGGGGCGGCGCCGGAGGAGCGGATTTGTTGGCGTGTCGACGGTTTGTAGCCCAGTTCCTTGATGGTGCGCAGAATTTTATCGCGTGTTTCCTTTTGCACGACTCCGGTGTTGTTGATCACCCGTGAGATCGTCGCAGTCGACACACCTGCCTGTTTGGCTACTTCTTTAATCGTCATATTCATCTATGTATGTTACAATAGTTAGACATGTTCAAGCTTTTCGGTGGAATATATGGAGGGGGGATCAGCTGTAGCGATGCGACGCCAGTCGCGTCTGTTTCCAGCGAGGGATCGCGAGTGTCCTCGTTTCCCATAATTTGAAGAGCTCGACACGACACTTCGCGAAAATTAGAGCTGTTTGAGCCAGGCTTCGGTGTTGGTTACCGTTAACTGATCGTTGCCGAAAGGGCTGGCAATCCGGCAGATTAAAATGCGCCTGGATGCGTTCACCATGTCGGCGACTTTGTGTAAGCGTTCGACTTCTTGCTTGGCAGGATTCGAAGTCAGCTTGATTTCGATCGCCCAGCGCTCATTGCCCCAATCGAGAATGAGGTCGACTTCGTAACCATCCGAACTTCTGAAGTAGTAGGGGGTTGCAGGGCGGTTCCTAATGCTGAGGGTCGCCAAGGTCTGTTCGATCACAAAGCCTTCCCAGCTCTGTCCGAGCCAGGCTTGGCCGTAAAGCATATCCAAGTCTTGAACCCGCATGAGGGCATGGAGGAGTCCGCTGTCTCGGAGGTAGATGCGAGGCCGCTTGACGAGTCTCTTTTTAATATTCGCAAAATAAGGAGGCAAGTTTCGCACCAGAAAGGCGCCTTCAAGGAAGTCGATGTAGCGCTGGACAGTTTTATGATCGATGCCCAATGATTGCCCGAGCATGGATGCGTTTAGCGGCTGCCCGTGGAGTGTTGCGAGCATTTGTAAGAGCCGCTTCGTCATTTGCGCGGAAGCACTCAAGCCCCATTTGGGTAGATCGCTTGATGCCAGCGCCGCGAGATAACTGTTTTGCCAATCAGGAAAGTTGTCTGGGGCAAGAATGCCCCCATCTGGGTAGCCGCCGTATAGCCAGAGCGCATCCAACTGTGAGGCGTCTAGCTCCAGTAATGAAAAGGGGCTCATTTCGACAAATGCGATGCGTCCTGCTAGCGATTCAGAAACGCTAGCGATCAGGCTTGGCGAGACGGATCCAAGCAGTAGGTAGCGCCCGTTTCGCTTGCGATCTTGGTCGATCGCGCCGCGAAGCCGCTTGAATATTTCAGGAGCCTCCTGAGCTTCATCAATGATTACAAGTTTATCTCCTGCTGCGACCTCATCCCATTCGGCATCCAGTCGGGTCTGACTGCCTTCTGCTTCCATGTCGTAGTAGCACGTGCCAAGGCTCTTAGCCAAAGTCGTCTTACCGCATTGCCTGGGGCCCAATATCGCGACTGCTGGAAATCTCGAAAGCTTCCGTTTGATTTCATGTATATGTTCTCGAAAAAGCATATATTTATAAAATGGGATTTGATTCCCAATTTGCAAGGATTAAATTTTGTTTTCGATATGCCGGCTCCGTGGTGAATGGTTCACCTAGAATTATAGGAATTAAAGAGGAATTAAAGGACAGCCATGTTTAAGGCTCCGGAAGCGTGGGTGTCATTCAATTCCCTCTTAGATCTCAGCCTTTAAGGTCTCATTTTTTCGGGATGAGCCGATTAGTGTGCTTAATTGGCTCATGATTTCGTTGATAATGAGCCGATTAGGGCTACTGTTTGGCTCATGGACTATAATTGGCAGCAATCGAATTGGCCGCAGTTCGCTACAAGGGAATTAGTGTAGCGAAGTCCGCCATTCGACCCTTCGACAAGCTCAGGATTCGGAAACACGCTCATGGTCTTTGACGAAGCGGTTTCGATGAATGCTTCGTGGATTGGTGCTGTGCGGTCGAAATGGCTTCAGTCTTCGCTAGAGCTACGCCCTGACACGTCGCGAGTTCGCTACGAGGTTGCTACTGAAAAATCTGCTGTAGCGATGCGACGCTAGTCGCGTCTGTTTCAGGGAGGCATCGCGAGTGTCCTCGACCTCGCTGGCGCGAGTTCGCTACAAGGTTGCTGCTACCGCGTAAAGAGCTTGGGGCTTCACTAGCTACGCCCTCACGAGTCGCTCCACGCGGTTCCGTGATACGGGATTCGTTTAAGGCTGGCATACCGCGTCTACTCGACCTCGCTGGCACGAGTTCGCTACGAGAGAATTGATTCACGTTGCCCGGATCAGCTGCACCGGGCCAAATAGTCCGCTGGGGCGGGTTTCTTTTTCCCAGGTTTCCAGAATGCGGACATAGCGGGCGCCTTCTTCTGAGTAAATCGAGTCGACTTGGCTTAGATACTCCGTGCTGGTGAATAGATTGCTCAGGGTGTTGCTGACATCGACCTCCAGCACATTGCTCTCTGCGAGCGCTTCGCCCGGAAGTTTGAAGCTGAAGGGCGCCCAGAGCTTTCGGCCCAGGAGCACTCCGTTGAGCGATACCGAGCACGCGCTTTTGACATCGCCCAGGTCAATCGTCCAGCTTTGCTGGCGCTCGTCTGCTGTCAGGTTAAACCGTGTTTGGTAGCGAACCGTCCCTGTGAAGTCATTGCCAATCGACTCACACCAGTCGGTGAGGGCGCTTGCTTCGAAGTCGTTGTCCTCGGGCGTCAGAGTGGTGATCTTGTCTTCCTGGATCACCGTCTGCTCGACGATTTTAGAAGTCCACTTATCCAGCTGCTGTTGGGTGGACTGGCTGATTTTCGGGCTGCTGGTCGCAGCTTCTGTAAAGCGAACGATGCGCGATTCCCATGGAGCCAAGGAGAGCGGCATATGGACGGTGCCGTTCTGTTGTTCGGCATATGTCGGGAGGCACTCGCCGCTTTCGGCAACGAGTTGCTCGGGAAGCTTTGTTTCTGCAAAGAGTGCCGTGGTGTCGATCGGATCGTTGCCTTCGTTGACGAGGAAGTAAATGGATTCGCCGAGGCAATTTCGTTTGCAGACACGCAGCATGGGCTGCGGGCTTGTGGTCCGAAGCAGAGGCGTGTCCGGTGTGCTGTCGCTGAGGACGGTGCCGCCGGCTGCGATAAAGCGCTGCACGACTTCCTGCGCTGCGGGTTCCATCCAGTCGGTTGGGGGGATGATCAATGTGTCGTAACTCATCTTGCCCACGACTAGCTCGCCGTCCGAGGAAAAGGAGGCTTCCTTCAGCGCCAGATCGTCGACAAAGTCGAAGTCGTGCTGGGTATTGAGCAGTGTTTGGGCAATGGCTTCCTGCGCTTCGATCGCCTTGTTTTGCCACGGTTCGCCTGCCCAGATGCTGCGCATATCAAAATAGAGGGCAGTGCGACATTCCGGAGTTCCGCAGGAAAGTAGGTAGCTGAGGCGCGCCGTGTAAAGATAGGCGACGTCCATATACTTCCAGAGCGGTCCGAAGTGCCCAAAGACGGGGCGGCTCCATTGATAATGAATGTCATCGTTCGGCGAATAGCCCCACGGGAGAAAGAGATTGATGCCGCGCACGAGTTCGTGATCGATGGTCCACTTAAAGATGGCCGGAGTGACGGCGCAGCTCGAAGCCCCGAAGGGCATGCTGCTGCACAGCCGACCGGTCTGGCGGGCAATACTGGAGGCATACTTCGGAAAGTGATGGCTGCGCTTGTGCGGGTGTGATTCCTGGAAGATCGAGTCGATGCCAGGAATGTGAAAGTGCCGGAAACTTCTCAGTAGGTGCCCATACCCGCCTTCCATGAAGCGGCGTGGGTCGTGTTCGAGTAGGAGGTGTCCTCCGCTGGCCACGTTGTTGCGTTCGCACCACTCAAAGATGGGTTTTAAATAATTTTTTTCGAACAGTTCAGCCAGTAGGTTAAAATAATCGACCCGAGCCTGCGCGGTTTCGAGTGAAAGCGTCTCCTGAGAAGGGTCGGTAAGTTCTGGTAGAAAAGGTTCAATACGGTAGCCGTAGCGTTCGGCAAAGCGTTGTTCCAATCCCTCAGTCCAAATGAATTCTTTGATCGGATCGTGCCCAATTCCGCCGAAGGTTGGTTCGTCGGCATAGACCCATGGCATGCATTCGGGTAAACTGCCACCGAGTTGTTCTTTGTGTTTATTCAGAACGAGTTCAACTACAGCGCTGCCAACATCCGGATTGAGTAGGTCGGGTTGTGGCGTGTCCGGGTTGATCGAGCCTTTTTCGAGGGGCTCTGCGTTGATCGGATTGGACGCGGTCGGTTGGAGCGTATGTCGAATCCAGTCGTTGCCGCCCTGTTCTAGAATCTTTCCGCCAGCCTGGCCGGATGGCCAACCGGATTCGTCGTGCATGATGACAGATAGTCCGCTCGCTTCGGCTGCGGCTTGAATGGTTTTCAGCGCCTGCCAGTATTCCGGCGTATCATAGTCGATGCCGAGTGTGGAACCTGTGTATTTTGCGTATCGTGACGCGGGTATCAGCCAAGGGGCCACTCTGCCGATCCCCTTGGCTTTTAGGTCGTTGAATTTTTCAGTAAGCCCACATAGATCGTCCTCACATAAAATAGGAAACAAAGTTCCGGGTCTGAAAAACATGGGGGGCCTTTTAAAAGCCGCCGCATCGTAAGTATGGGCCTGCTTCTGCAAGAGTTGGTTTTTCATTCGGGAGTGCTGACGCGGAAGTCCTTGAATTTAGAGGCTCTGGTAAACATCAACCGCAGGCCGATGCGGCCTGTTTCAATGGCCGGTAGCTTGTCATTGTGCCAATGAAAGTAGCGGGTCTTTTCGGCATTGCTGATCCGCATATAGAGATTCTTGTCTTGTTTTATGACCGTCATTTTGTGGGGCACGCCGGTTGCAAAAAAACCGTTATGGATATAGTCTGGGGCGAGGTCGGTACCTCTGAGTCCTGTCTTGTGTGGCATGTAGCGGCGAGCGCGGATGTAGTCATCGGTCACATCATCCGGATTGGGAAAGGCCGCGTAACTGATGTGATAGGTATTCATATAGTTGAAGTAGAGCTTCATTGAAGGAACACGCCGCAGGTCAGCCCATTCGGAAATATCCGTTTTATAGGGTTCCTCGCCGCTACCAGTGGCCTGGATGTAGAGAATGTTGACGCCGGTGCTTTCCGAATCGAGGCGAGTGAATTCATACTCAATTTTGACGTCGCCTTCAAACGACTCTTTGGTCCAAAGAACCATATGGTGTGCGTCATTCTTAAATTCCGGTCCGGCGCGCAATTCGATGCCTTCGGGTGTGTTCACCGCCGTGGCCACTTCACCGTCGAGGGTCCATTGTTGTTGCCAATCTTCGGTCAAAGAATCGAAGAACACTTCCTTCCAGTTCACATCGGAAGCCTTTTCAAAAGCCTGCTGCTCGGGGGAGCTTGGTGTGTTGTCGGGAGTGGTGCAGCCGAATAGCAGCATAGTGGTGGTCAGCGTCATGATAATCACTTTCTTTTTCATAAGATTGTTCGAGTTGAGATTTGTTGTTTCGATGTGTTTAAAGGTTTTAGCCATGCCTTTATTTGGAGCCTTGCATCATCTTTTCCAGGGTAGGGCTCATGGCATTTCTCCAGATATCATACCCCTTTCCGTTCGGGTGCAGTAAATCGGGCATGACTGCGACTGGCAGAGCGCCGTCTTCATTCAAAAAAGCATGGTTGATATTTAGATACACCACGTCTTCTCCATCAGCGAAGTGCTCGATCATCCGGTTGACCTGATTGATTTTTTCCCATTGTGGATTCATGACGGCTTCGGTCAGGCCGTTTTTGATTTCGATTCTCTGCTCGCGAGAACCGCGTGGTAAGATGCCCAAAAGCAGTATTTTCGTTTCCGGCAGTTTTGCTTGCAGGACTTGGATGATGGCCTCGACGCCTCCGGCTATTTCCGCAATTGAGTATTCGTCATTGTTGGAATTATTAGTCCCGGCTAAGATGATCGCCACTTGGGGATTGATCGCTTCCATCTCATGATTCAACAAGCGCCAGATGATGTTTTCGGTTTTGTCGGCCGGTTGGCCGAGGTTGATGACCTGTTGGTCGCCAAAGCATACTTCGAAAATCTCCGGGTGTCGCTTCCAACCGTGTGTAATGGAATCGCCCACGAGTAGGATATCCACATTTCCCTTTTGTAGACGGGCGTCCCGTTTATAGTGATCCTTTACCCAACGCTCGCTTCGAGCTACGGGGCAAACGGCTGGATTCCCTGATGTTTCAATCCTTGCTCTGAGTTGTTCATAATCATGTGGGGCCTTTTCGTATGCGGAAAGGGAGCAACAGGCCATAAGCCCTAGAATAAGAGATTTTATCTTAGTATGTCTCATCGATTGTGGGTTTAAGTGTTTTCACAATGCGCTCTTCAGACTGATCTCTGCATCAGGCGCTATCATCGTTGGTTCTCCCTCGATTAGGCCAAGTTCGTTCAAAAACTGATCCGCTGCAATGATGCTGATATTGGACCATCCCGGCTGATTGAAAATACCGTGGCCCTGTCCCTCGGCCATCCACAACTCGCTGTTTTCAATACCGAGCGGTTTCATTTTGGTTTGGACGCGCTTCCAGCCCTTTAGCCAGCCGTCCTCGCTTCCAAAGAACACGATGGATGGCGGGATGTCCGCTTTCAGCTGTTCTTGGAAAGACACTTCGGCATCCACTGCGTCTCCGCCGCTGAGTGCTGGGTTGAACAAGATGTAAGCCACAACGGAGGTGTCGAACTGCATGGGGTCATCGGGGTCGTTCAGGCCAGGGGTGGTCGTCGCGAGTAGGCTCACATGCCCGCCGGCCGAACCGCCGCCAGTGATAATTCGTTTCGGATCAACCCCCAGTTCCGGGGCATGCTGTTTAAACCAGCGGATCGCACTCTTGGCGTCTGTAATGCAGACACGTTTGAAGCGTGAACTTTCTCGCCGTTGATCCTTTGTAATCAGCCGATACTCTACCGTTGCTGTGACGAGCCCACGGCTGGCGAAATAGTGGCAAAGCGAACGAAACTCGCTGACGTTACCGCCTGTCCAGCCGCCACCATGAAAGATGATCATGCCGGGCACTGCTTTCTTGGTGCTATTGTGCCCCTCTGGGGAATAGACTTCGATCTGAAGGTCTTTACCGTTCTGGGTATTGTAGGTATAGGCCTTTCCTGCGGGCGCATCCGCTCGACTGAGCGGAATGTAGTCGTCCTTCGCAGGAGCTTTCGCGTCAATAAATGCTGCCGATTGAAGCCAACAGAGAGACATTATTACCATTGTAAGTTTCTTCATCTTGAGACCTGTTATTTTACTTTTCATGTTTATTTCCTTTTAGATTGTTCTACCTGTTGGCTGGCACGACCAGATCCGGATAACCCGGGTATCTGACGATTGCCGGGCCTTCACCGTATATCATTTTCAGATAGGGGAAGTCGTAGACCATGCGCGGGTTGAGATCGATGGTCTTGCCGTTACGCTTGGGGAGTGTTTCGCTCTTGCTCCAGTATTCGTAAGTGTCACCATTGAGCGCTCTGTAGTTTAGCTTTCCTTCCTTATAGCTGAGTGGCCTGCCTTTGACTGCGGCTTTGAATTGCATGAAGTCATTGTTGTAGTCCTTGGCCTGGCCCATCTGAATCACAACCGGTGCCCAGATGTCTTTGAACTCGATGAAGTATCCGTTTTCATAGGGCGAATCGACCACGTCGTAGCCTTTCTTGCCGGCAATGAGGAACGCGGCATAACCGTCGCCGGCGTGGGTGAAGCACCAGCCGTCGTTCTCTTCCCGATTGTCCCAGAGCGCGCCGTCAGAGATGAAGATCCTTGTGCTGTTGGATGTCTTCGCATTGGCATTCGGATCCCTAGCCACGATCATGCAGTCTGGCCCCAACATGCCGTTCACGCCTTTTGAGGTAGTCTTCTTGTATTCACTCTTTTTGTCTGACGGTCGGTCGCTAGCGTATACCACTAGGCGGTCGCTGCTCTGGCTTGCAAATTGCACGCCCATCACGCGGCTCTGGTTCACGAGCTCGATGTAGTCCCGACTCGGATCCAGGCTGATGGTGCTCATGGTGTAGGCCTGTGTATACCAGCTATCACGACGGATATAGGAGTTCATCGCCTTGTCATCGTCGAACAGGACATCATAGACGCCCCTGTCCCAGCCACTGCCGCGCCCGAAGCGTCGGGAGGTTCCCAGGTAGGGCTCGCGCTTCTCATCGCGGGCGATTGCGCGCACAATTGCGGGCGGGCGATACTCGCTCAAAAAGCAGGATGTGTCGACCAGGTTGGGATTCGTTTTTGCATCACTCCAGTCGTAGGCATAGAGTAGGGACTGCGCCCAGTAATGACCGCTCTGGATCCAGGACCACTTGTAGCACCGGGTAGAAGCAAAGCTCGCGCGAATGCCGATCCTCGGCTCGAATTCGCAGGCCACGTTCGCCCAGAAAATGTCGAGGTAGTCGCGGGCCGCTTGCTTGAGCTCGACTGAATCGGTGAGGTCGAAGATCTCGGTGTAGTGATTGATGGTTGAATTTCCGTAGCTTGAGGGGTGCGCAATTTCACAGTTGAGCCCGCTTCGGAGTCGTGAGTCGAAGAACGCCTGATACCACTTCACCCATTCCCGGTAATGCGCTTCCACGGTGAATCCGTCGTGCAGTTTCGCTCTTGGCCCATAGGGTGCGCCCGCCTGCAGCAGCACCTGCAGTGCGAGCAGGTTGGCCGAACGCTGGGCGGCACAGTGATTTTCACTGCCACTGATCAACCACACGCTCTTGGTTGGATTGTTCAACGGCCAGTCCTGATCCTCGCTGAGAAAGCTGTGCTGATAGACCCAGCGCCAGCACACGTCCTCTATGGCATCCTTCGCTTCATCCGAGAGCAGCCGGTTGAATTGCGGCTTTAGATAGAGAAAGTAAATGGACGGTTTCGGGCGGGGATCATGATAGGCCGTCGGCTTTGCCTGGGGATCGCGCTTGTAGGATTGGCAATACTCCAGAATCGCCTGATTCAGCGGGGCTGCTTGTTGGTCTGCCTCTGCCATGAGGGCGGCATGGTTGAGTTTCCAACCGGGATCGCTCTCTGGTGCGGGCCAGGGATTCTCGCGGATCCATTGCTTCCCTTCCTGTATGCGCTGCTCGATCCGTTGAGCGTCGGCATGCAGCCCGCCGGCGAAAAGCACCGTTGCCAGGATTAGGTTAAATAATAATTTATTGTTCATTGTCTTAGTTCCAAATTTTCCACCACGGGGATTCTGAGAAATCGAGGTCGAGGGTTTCACCATCGTATTCAATATGGATTTTTCCGCTGCCGTATTCCGATCGGATAAACGGGCTGTTGAAGGTCAGCGGATATTCATAATTGATGTATTCACCGCCCACTCGGGGGATTTCCATACTGCCGGCGTTGAAGACCATTTCCGGTGCATCCTTTCCGGGGGGCGTGTAAACCAGCTCATCATACTCCTGGACCACAGTATTGTAGAGCTCCAGCCGCGCGTTCTTAACCGCCTGTATGAAGCTGCTGAAACTGCCGTAGCCTTCTTTGTCGCCGCTTTGGATGATGACCGGCGTGAAGTCATCATTCAGCAGGAGGATGCTCTTATCTTCATTCCATGAATAACACTGCTCGTTCATTTTAACGGTCGCATCATCGTGTGGTCGTTGGAACGTGCCATTTCCGGGGCGGATCTTGTCCATCTTTGCTTTCTCAAACTCAACGTCACGCAGCACCGGACGCACTCCGGCATAGACCGCACCTTTTTTAAAGAAGATCCAGCCCGCATCTTCTTTGACCGTCTCCCAGGCCGTGCCGACATAGACGCCCTGACGGCTCTCGGTGTATTTCACCGGAAACCAGTCAGGGTCAATTTTGAGATAATTGTCCGTTCTCTGGAAGATCAGCGTATTTTCATGCTGCGCTGTTTTATACATCACTTCCATCGTGATGGCTCCCACCTTGTTGGAAGTGATCATTGGGTTTGCGGGAGGGACACCGATACCGACGGGAACAATGCGCGCCTCCGCATCGGAGGTCACTGTCATGCCATGCCAGCGACCAGAGCAGCTTAAATGTGAATGCACCGCCAGAGGGTAGTCCATCTGGGTGCCGAGGGTGTATTGCGGGGTGACGTAAACGTATTTCAGCAAGCGCGAATTCGGTTCAATCACTAGGCTTCTTTCAGTTCCGGCAGGGCGGGGGAGCTTATTGACGTCTTCGCCAATCCCTCTGCTTTGATAGACAAAGTTGCCCATGCCTTCGCGGTCGAGCGCCATTTTCCAGACCACCTTGGGCAGTTTGTAGCTGCTCAGTTCGTTCCAATAGCCCCAGACGCCGTGCGTGCCCATACTGCCCATTTTTACGCTGATCATGCCCGCATTGGAATCCCAGTTGGTCGGATTTGCATGTTGTCTGGTCTTGGGACCGCCGAGAATGCCGCTTGGAGCTGCCTGCACCCATGCCGCCCAATACAGGTCTGCAAAATCAGTCAGCAGTTTGCTCAACTCGTCATCGCCACCGTAGGATCGCAACAACTCAATCATATTCCAGGTGTGCTTGCTGTAGCCTGGGGCAAAGTTTTCTACAAAAAATCCATGTCGTGCGCGTGCCGGAAAATACTCCTTGAAATATTCAAGCCAAGCCTCGTAGTGATCTTTTACGGTATATTCCTTGCCGTCCTTAAGGTTGGCTCTGCCGCCGCTCGCATGCACACGACTTTCTTCTGCAGAAGCGCCCTGATAGCCTGCATGTCCATAAAAATAGCCACCACCAAAACCGTAGTCGGGGTAGATGCGGTCTTTATAGTCGGGCTCATCCATGAAGATGCGTGAGGAGACCAAGCAGGAGGTCTTAGCGCTCAGGTCATGGTTCTCACTGCCGTCGAGATACCAGGTGGACTGACGCGCCCAGTGGATATCGTTCTTCACATAAGTGCGTTCCCAAAGCACTTCCAAGAGCCTTTTTTCAGTCGCTGCGCGCATGCGGCCTTTGAATTCTCCTGCCCGATTCGAGAAGGTGTAGTAGAGCCGGCATAGCATTGCGTTCTCAAACAGACCCCAGTGGTGCTGGGCCAATGATTTGTCCAGACCCTCGTTAAGGATTTTGTCTGCTTGTTCGAGATCTTTGTTTAAATACAGCAGGGCAAAGGCCTTCATCAAAGGAAACGGGGCTTTCTTGGCGTTGATCTGCATGGATCGTTCAATGCGCTTGGCCTTGGTGGCTTCGGTTTCGCTCATGCGCTGCGCGACAGTCTTGTCGCTGATGCCGAGGAATGACTCCTCGCTAGTAAACGCGATTTTATCGAACTTGATCACGGCATCGTCGGAGAACGAACCGGCTTCAAATTGCACCAGCTTGATACGGTTTAGGTCAAAGTCAGCCGGCTTTTTGAGCGTATTCAGCGCAATCGAAAACGCGGTCCACTCGCCCTGGGTGTTGGCGCCCTTCAATGTGGTGGATGCGACGCGGTTATCTGCATCCACGACGAGCACCTTCCAGGTGTCCGCGGCTTTGGGATCCATGACCTTCATTTGAAAGCTCAGGCTGAAACTGTCATTGAGCGCAAACCAGTTGTCCCAGAGCTGCGTCATAAAGCCGAAGCGTGCGGTGTTTTTGCTCAGAGCCGGGGTATAGGTGACGCTAAAGTCGCCGCAGACCTTGTCGCTTAGATCGTAGTTGAAAGCGGGCACTTTATTGCGACCGCTCTTTTGGGCAAAGGTATCAATATTGCGTTTGGCATCGCTGGCGCCGAACAAGCGGACTTCTTCGTCCCAGTAATCGAGCGGTTTGTCGCTGGCAGCGCAGAGCGTTGCGGCGGCTGAGAGGGTGAGGTATGTCAGTAGATGTTTCATGTGTGTTCTTTGGATGTTTTGAAAATGGTGGTGAAGTTAGTGGTAAATAACTCCTTCCCTACCAAGGGAAGGTGGATCGCGACTTGTCCGCCGTAGCTCGAAGAGCGAAGGAGGAAGCGAGACGGAAGGGTTCTCTGCCGAGCCTGAGCGTTATGTAGTAGCATGGCGCAAATGATAGTGAAAAACCCCTCCGTCCCCGCAGACGGGGCCACCTCCCCTTGGCAGGGGAGGAGCTTTATTGAAGGATTCGTGGCGTAAATTAGAAGATACAAATATGTGTATAAAGATATGCTGTTGTTAAAGTAGTGCGGTGTGAACGTTTTCGTGGGGGGCGCGTATTTGCTATGTGATTTACGTTAGTCACACGTCGTGGTTCATTGCTTAGCTACGTCGCCGCATTCGTTATTTCGTGCGCTCGTTCATCCTTTCAAGTGTGGGTTTCATCGCGCTGCACCAGAGTGCATAGCCTGTTGCATTGGGATGCAGCAGGTCGGGCATTACCGTTATGGGCAGGGCGCTGTTATCGTTTAAAAAGGCCTGGTTGA
The DNA here is from genome assembly GCA_017857255.1 of Puniceicoccaceae bacterium. Lineage (GTDB taxonomy): Bacteria > Verrucomicrobiota > Verrucomicrobiia > Opitutales > Coraliomargaritaceae > Lentimonas. Next base: position 26,758 of record JAFMDL010000017.1, read on the forward strand.
TGTTCAGATAAACAATGTGCTCGCCGTCGGCCATGCTTTCGAGCTTCCGGTTGATCTGATCGATTTTTTCCCATTGCGGATTCATCGCGGCTTCGGTGAGTCCACTTTTGAGCTCGATCCGTTGATCACGCGAACCGCGCGGGAAAATGCCCAGTAGCAGGATCTTTGTTTCCGGTAGTTTTGCTTGAAGTAACTGAACGATGGCCTCCACGCCTCCCGCGATTTCCTCGATCGTATATTCGTCGTTGTTGGAGTTATTGGTGCCGGCCATGACAATCGCCACCTGCGGTGTGATCTTGTCCATCTTATGGTTTGTTAGCCGCCAGAGGATGTTTTCTGTTTTGTCAGCCGGATGGCCGAGGTTGACTACCTGTTGGCCGGCAAAGCATTGCTTGAGCAGTTCCGGGTGCCGTTTCCAGCCGTGGGTGATAGAGTCGCCCACCAGTAGAATGTCCACGCGTCCCTTTTGCAGACGTGCCTCCCGTTTTGCGTGGTCGTTCTGCCAGCGCTCACTGCGTGCGGCAGGCCGCACGGCCGGGTTGTCTGATTGTTCCAGCGCCAATGGGGCTGCGTTCAGCGCGGGAGCCCCATGGCTGAAGAACGTGCTAAGCGCCGCAAAGGCCAGGATTAAAGAATGTGTTGGTATGTTGAGCAATTTCACTGGGTGGATTAATCGTGAACAGTAACGGAGTGTAGTGATGCGACTAGAAGGAGGCAGGTGCTTGGGACGAAGTGGATGAATCGACGTTTACCATCAGTGGTATGACTTTGATATTCGGTGTTTCGCCATTTGCTGAAGTCCCTTCACTGGCAAAAAAGACGATACGTTGCCCTTTTCGAACCCCAAAGCTGGTGGAATATACCAGTTTATCCTCAGGTTCGGTGACGGCGATCATGAGTGGTGAAACTCGATCTGTGGAAGTCAGTTCCCAGATCGCCTGTTTTCGGGGCGGAACCTGCTTAATGGTGTCAAAGGCTTTGACCACTAGAGGGATGGGGCTCAAGTTGTAGAACTGAACGTTGCGTGTATCCGTTTTTGTGAGCGAATCGTCCATCGGGATGATTCGGTTCGGCTTGCCTTGTTCTCCACCAATAAAAATAAGAAGCACTTTTTTCATGCCTTCGGGGATGCGGACCTGCGCGAAGGGGATCAGTGCTTCCTCTTGTTTGGGAGACGATTGAGTCGCAGGTGTAGGTGTTGCCGAGTTGGAGTCATCATCAAATTCCTGAGATTGATCTGCAAAGTATGCTGCTGATTCTGCGTCACCGCGATCCACCACCATGTTTTCGTCTTTAAAAAACTGTAGCGTCCTGGTTCCACTATAGGTCTTGGGCTTTGAGAAGCTTGCCGGGAAAACTGTGTAGGTATCGCTTTTCAATTTTACGCCGAAATAACCGTTCCACCCTAAGGTTCGGTATTCTATTCGAATGATGTCCTCTTCCTCTTGTTGTGCCGCAATGGGAAGCGTAGTGATGAGGAGGAGCGCAAAAAAATAAGGATGTAATAATCGATTTTTCATGAAAAGACGTAGGATGGGGGAGGACTTAGAGCCAGCGGATGTTGGTGATTTTGTATCTACGTCCGAACTGTTGGTTTACAGCGTTGAGCGTGCCATTTTCATAGCTTTTAGAATCATTGTTAAATCGATACTGTTCATCTTCCGGTGTGTTGGAATTGGCGTCAATGTAATCATAGACTCTTTGGACCGTTGCTTCGCAGAGCGCATGGGCGATGACTTTATCTGAAGTCGGGTCCAGCGTCTCACCGTAGGCGCGGATAGTGAAGGTGTCGCCGCGGGCACTGACGAATGGTGCGATTCGCTGTAAGAGATCAGCTTGCGTGATCCACTGGCTAATGGATTCGCCCCGTGATCCGTCAAAGAGTGCCTTAATGTGAGCCTCTGGGCGCACACTCCAGATCGGAAGATCCTCTTCTTCGGTGAAGCTATCCAGCTTTTGGTCGTCGTTTAATGTGGTTTTGTTTAGAGCCGCCTCCAATGTCCCATAGAGTCCGTTTTCTGTGTTTCCGGGTTCAAGCTTACGATTTACAAAATCGGCGAGAGATAGGAAGGGGCCGCGATCCTTGATTTCGGCTACGATCGTCGCAGCCAAGCTATTGATTTCTGCTTCGGTCAGTTGTCGGAAGCCGTTGATCAATGCCTCATTGTCTGTTCCCGAGTTGGCAGTGGGGAATACAGACCGGCTGACAGGAGAGTCGAGTGTCGTCGATGTATCGCCGGTAACTGGGTCAAAAACTAGCCCGTTGGCTCCGGCGAGGATTGCTTTCCAGGCGGATTTTTGGGTGCTGTTAATGTTGAATGCGCCGTCGACGTAGAGCTCGCTTGCTGCGGTGGTCGGATTATTGATCCGAGTGGTGGTAGCAACCGGGGAGAATGCATAACGATTCTGAAGTGGAGGCCCATCCCATTTTGAGAGGTCCGCCTGATTGATGTCCGCTTGCATGCCGCTAAAGAAGAATCCATCCCAGAGGGCGTTGTTGACCAGAAAGGCTTGGTCGACAGGAAGAAAGGAGTTATCCACAGGTGATTCCTGCTGAAAGTCGGTTTCCATGACGATTCGTCCTGTGTCACCGATTTTCATCTCTGCCACACCATTGCCGACACTGTAGGGTTGGGACGAGGTGATCTGTGAAATCTGGAAATGCTGTAGCTGGCCAAGCGACAGCAGGCCGATGCTGTCGGAGGGAAGGTCATAGAAATTGGTCTGAGTGAGTCCGTCTGATGTTGTGTTGCCCGTCCCCCAGTAGGCATTGGTGCCAAAGGTCTCCATCTTTGCCAGACGGTCGTCCAGATACTTATAGGCCCCACCAAGTTCATAAACGGCATACATGGCGGCTGCGCCGTATAGGCCGTTTGGAGCTTTTTCAGTCAGATCCGAGGCTACGGGTGCGTGTAGCGGTGCGCGGAAATTATACCCCCGGAGCCATTTATGATCCAGTCGATAGCCGAAGGCGGTGGTGCCATGCTTCCCCGTGGGCCAGTTATTAAGCGGATAATCGAAACCGCCATTCAAGACGACATCAAAGGTAATTGGCATGTGTTTGCTATTACTCGAGTAATCGTAAAGCGATTTGTCGTAAGAGTTTCCAATGCCCCAGTTCCCTATTGTGGCAGTGCTGCGGCCGTGATGATATTTTGCGACTGCATTGGGATTTGCGCACTCGATGCCTTGAGCCAAGTGATAAAAATCTTCTTCGTCGCTAGGTTCGGGGGTATCGCTGATCCCAATCGCCACTTTGAAGGGTAATATCCTGACGATTCGATCTGATTCGGTTTTAGGATCAGACACAGTTTCCAAGCCACCGGAAACGATTGGGAAAGTGAGCCAATAGGCAGTAACGGCTTGTGTTTGCTCCAGGTTGGACCACGAGACGGGTGCCCGGACAATATTACCACTTTCATCTTTATGCGTGAGCTTCGAATAGAAGGTGCCGGTATCCAGGGCGCCTGGTAGCAGTTTATTCTCTCCATTGTAGGGGGCACCGTCGTCCTCGATGCCCAGAGAAAGGACTTCGCCCGGCAACAGGGTGGTATTGGGGAGCCGGAATCGGAAGCCATTATATTCGACACCATTTGAATCAGTGTAGTGGTGTAAGTCGGAATTTTCGAAAAAATCCGAGCTAAATGTTGTCATCTTCCGGCCCGGTTTCGGATTGGGACTGCGATCGTAACCCTTGTGAGCTGCGAGAGTCATCGTTGCGCCGTTCTTATTCGCCTCATCGTACTCTTCGACGAAGAGGTGTGCATACATTGAGTCGTCAATCTGTAACGGCACATTGTATGGGTTAACGATGGCAATTTTCGTTTCGAGGTAGAAGTGTAAGAGGTCGCCGCTCGTTTTATCGTTCTCCAGCACCGGGACAATCCGCACCGTGTAGCGAGTGATTAAAGGGTAGAACCCATGCTCCGTCTTGCTGTGTTTGCGAGCAATCACCCCGCTTCCGTCAGGATCTGAAGTGGTCGCCGCGTAGGATTGTAACTGCTCCCATGTCGGTGCCTCAGGGGCGGAGAAGTTTGCAGTCGAAGGCGGGTATTTGACCAAGCGGCTGGCACCGTCTTGCGTGTAGGACGGTATCTCCTGATTTAGGGCGTTATCGAGGGGGTTCTGCCGCAATAGCGAGCTAAGGTCAATCCGGAGCCCGCTCGTGTAGGTGTTCGTCAGTAGGCCAAGGGCTGTGGTCGTCAAGGCGTGTGCGTTGCGTCGCACCGCAGGCAGTACGTTGGCGCTGTTGTTCAACGCTAACGGGAGATCTTCGGGGGAGAGTAAGAAGTCGAGCCTGCTTTGAGTGCCATTTTGTGGTATCTCTGCAAACGCGGCAGTGTCCATCAATTCGATTGCGCTGCGCTGGTTCGTCGCGAAACGGCCGCGCGAAAGGCTTTCGGCGGATGAGCCTTGTGAATTCGAGCTGTAGGCATCGATCCGCGCTTTGCTGTTTTCGTCGCTGACCCAGTAGGCGTATTTCCCAGCGTTTGCGCTGCCTGCATTGATCGGCATTTTTTCGACAAGCACTTGAGTGGCGAGTTGCTCGGGGTCGGAGCTGTCGAAATCCGCTCCATAGATGAGAACTTCATCCTTGGCTGTGATCGTGGCGTCGCGGTCTGTTATGTTGTCTTGATTGCCGGAGACCAACCAACCGAGGAAGCGGTTGTCGCTGTCATCGACGCGGCGTGCACCATAGTTGTAATAGGTATCAGCCGTGTTGAGGCGATCATTCAGGTGGGGGAGGCCGGGATCCGAGTCCCACACGCCGACCCAATTCGGGTGTGTGACACGATCAGTGATTCCGGAATCGGGTCCAGTGGGCGTGGGGTCTAGGATTGCTGCCGCCGCAGTGATCCGTTGATCAGAGCCGCTGAGCTTTTGTAGGTCGCCCAGCGCTAGCTTCAGCCCCAGTAGGGCGTTTTGCTGCGCCTCTAGTTTGTCTTTTTGCAGGCTGGCTGTCTTGATCTCCACTTGCGTCAATGTGGTGATCGATAAGAGCAGCAGCAGGACGAATGCCATTAAAGACAGCGCGATGATCAGTGCAAAGCCGCCGTTCGCTTGGCCGTCCCGGCGCGACTTTGCTGCTGTGGTTTTATGATGGAGTGGATGGTTCATTGATAAAGTAATAGAGTATTCGACTCGATTTGCGTGTGAATGGAATCTCGTTGCCCTGTCAAATGCATGGAAAGTCCGACTTTTTGCGGGTGTGTGACAGGCAGGTGGTGGGCCGCATGGAGAGCGGGGCAGGGCAGTTGGGCTGGTTGGTCGTTGAATGTTGTCGTGTTATGTGATGTAACGTTCATTGGTTGTGCTTGTTTGTTGCTGTCCTGTCAAGCGGACTTTTCGTGGAATATAGTGCTTGACTTGGTTCTTCTAGTGGGGAATTATTGGATGTATGTTACAAGTGGTTCTCGTTTGTGGCAGAAACTACCCTTAAGAAGACTGGAGATATAAATGAAGAAAAGTTACCTATATAAAATGTCGATGGCGGGGCTCTTGTTGAGCGCTGGCGTCAAGCGGAGGCGAGCAATGAAGCTGAAAAAGCAAGGGCTGCTCTTATGTGCTGCACTCACAGGCTGTGCGCTGTCGAGTCAAGCCGAGGTGCTCTACAGCGAAAACTTCGATGATGAAGGCGGTGCGGGTCAGTACGATGCCGCCAATGGCGGCACGACGCCGGAAGTTAATATTGGCGGGATTGGCGTTCTCCAGTCGAACGCGGGGGCCTCGCAAGGCGGCGATGCCGGCACCGGTCCTGCCGCCTGGTATGTTCAGGGTGCCGGTTATGGGGTAAATGGATTGCGTTTCGGGGCCAACGAAAACTGGGCGACAGGCTCTAATTCAGCTGCCATCCTTGCCGGCGGGGGCTTTATCATTTCGTATGACATGGATGTCAATGCGCTTGATGCTAGTTACTTTACGACTGTGCGAGTCGGCAGTGGTGCTGAAAATTCTGGTGTCAATGCTGTGGATGTTGATTTTGGTGTGTTTACGCGCGGCGATGGCCGAATGCAGACTTATGATAACGGGGCATCACAGGGCTTCGGATCCGCAGGTGCGACAACCGCTGTTTCCGTTGAGTTAAAGTACGAGTTTAACTCTTGGGCTTCCGGTACCACGGTGACCTTTACAGGTTATGTTGATGGTCAAGAGGTGGCGACCGATACCTTCACCTGGGATGGAACCGATGACGTGAAGATCCTATTCGGCGGACATACGGACGGCTATTTAATCGACAATATTGCCGTTAGTAGCATTCCGGTGCCGGATTATGGCGCAGTACTCTACAGCGAAAACTTCGATGGTGAAGGCGGTGCCGGTGCCTACGATGACGGCACGACGCCGGAAGTGAATGTCGGTAATATTGGCACTCTTGAGATGACGGGTGCCTCGCAAGGCGGTGATGGCACCGGAGACACCTGGAAGCTTAATGGAGGCGTCGGACAGTATGGATTGCGTTTTGGTGCGACCAACGAAAACTGGGCGACCGGCGCTAACTCAGCAGCCATTCTTGCCGCTGGGGGCTTTTCCATCTCGTATGACTTTAATGCTGCCGCTAGTAGCTGGGTGGCTGTACGCGTCGGCAATGGTGATGAAAATGGTAGACATAATGATACGTCTAATGACTTGTTTGTGTTTACGCGCCCCGATGGCCGAATGAGTACTTATGATAATGGGTCAGCGCAGAACTTTGGAACTGCGGGTGCTGAAACCAATCGTACCGTTGAGTATCGGTACGAGTTTGACTCCTGGGCTGCCGGTACCACGGTGACCTTTACAGGCCTTGTTGATGGTTCTGTGGTGGCGAACGATACCTTCACGTGGGATGGAACCGATGACGTGCAGATCGTATTGACCGGACATGCGTCCGCTAATTTGATCGATAATCTTGTCGTTAGTAAGATTGTTACTCCGCCGCTGGGTTATGGTGGCGTCTATACGGACACTGCTAGCACCGTCGCCCTGTGGCATATGGATGCGTTGAATGCCAGTGGTAAGGTGGATGATGATGACAGCGTCGTGACTGGTCGAAATGCCGATCTGGGTGTGAATGGTGCGGTCTTGGTTGATCCTGCCGTGACTGTTGATCTGGATTATCCAGATCCGAACAATTCAGCGTACGGCCAGTGCATCTATCTGGATGGGGTTGACGACTACTTACCTGTTGCCAATAGTGCGCTGGCAATCGACCCATCGGCTCTGCGTATCGAGTTCTGGGCCAAATCGGATGCTGCGGTAGCCGGCCAGTATATCTTTGATCGTTGGGGCCAGATTCTGGTGTTTTCGGATGCGACTGGATTTCAGGTAAGAGTCTATGATGCCTCTGCAGCGACCCAAGACCACTATGCCCGGCCTGCAGGCTTTGATCCCACCGATTGGAACCATCTTGCCATTGAGGTGATCGGAGAAGATTTGGACATCTATGTCAATGGAGAGCTTGTCATCGACAGCGCTACGATTTCGGGTGGAATGAGCACGACAACAGCCAAGACGACCACCTATTTCGGGATGCGTTATAATAATACCGGACATTTTGCAGGCTATCTGGATGAAGTTCGAATCAGCAGTCTGACTCCACCGGCACCAACCCTCCGTGAGTTTGACACACCAGTCGCAGTGGTCGCACCGACCATTGACGGTATTGTATCTCTGGGGGAATGGGGCGATGCGTTCGAGCTTCCGATGGTTTGGCCTGAGCTTGGGGAGCTGCCCAACGTTGGCTCATTGTCAGGTGATGCGCTCGAAGCGACGCCGTCCGACATCAGTGCCGTGTTCTCCTTTAAGTGGGATGCGACTAATCTCTATATTCTCGCCGAAGTCACGGACGATATCCTCATCAAACCAGACGCGGCAGGAAGCGCCGGTTATCCTGATGACCACTTCTTGCTTGGCCTGGATCCGGATGTTACCGATGGAGACATCGCTGCTTCCGTATTCCTGACTGAGTTTGGGATCAACACTAATGACGTCGCCGCAGCTTATTACAACGGTAACGCAATTGCCAATCCGGCTCTGAATGACTTTAGCAACCACGAAGTCGAAGGATCCATCGTTGCCGGAGGTTATGTCATCGAACTGGCTCTGAGATGGGCTGACTTAGGTGTCATTAGCCCCGTTGCGACCGATATGATTGGTGTATCGATATTGTTATTCGATAACGACGTCGATGATGGGGAGAGAGACATTCTGATGAAGAGCATCGGCGACGTTACCATACCGAGCGAGTATCATCAAGTGACACTCGCCGGGGCGATGAACACCTTCGCGAACTACATTAGCCAATACGATGTGGGTGTCTTTGATCAACCAACGGATGACCCGGATCTCGACCAAGTGGACAACTTCACTGAGTATGCACTCGGTGGTGATCCAAGTGTGAGTGATGCACCGAGCATGCAGCCGACATCCGAGGCAAATGCCGGGGGGAATGAATTCACTTACATCTACAACCGCCGTATCGGCGCCAGCGCTCTGGGGTTGACTTATACGGTTGAGGTCGAGACTGATTTGGCCAACGCCGACTGGAATACTGGCGGTGTGACTGAAGACGGTGCCGTCGTGATTGACGACGAGTTCGAGGAAGTCACCAACACAGTCAACATGACTGAAGATGAGAAGTTCCTTCGCTTGAATATTAATTAAGCGGAATAGCATGAGGGGGAGGCAGGCATTGTAGGGGGTTGCCTGCCTTTTTCCTCACATTTTAAATAACGAAATAAAATCTAGCCGCCTG
>JAFMDL010000072.1 GCA_017857255.1 Puniceicoccaceae bacterium
TTCTAATTACAAACTATTATGTCAAACAACCTAATCATTGAGACCACACAAGGCAGCATCGAATTCAAACTGTTCGACGATATCGCGCCGAAAACCTGTGAAAACTTTCGTACTCATGCCAAAAACGGCTATTACAACGGCGTCATTTTTCACCGTATTATCGAAGAATTCATGATCCAAGGCGGGGATCCAACTGGCACTGGCCGTGGTGGCGAATCGATTTGGGGTAAAAACTTTAAAGACGAGTGCGTGAGCACCCACACCTTTGATCGGCCAGGACTGTTGGCGATGGCGAACGCAGGACCAGGCACCAATGGCAGTCAATTCTTCATCACCACCGTGGCAACACCATGGCTCAACATGCGCCACACCATTTTTGGCGAAGTGGTTAACGGCATGGACATCGTCGATGCCCTTGAAAGCGTGAAGAAAGGCCCTGGCGACCGCCCACTTGAGGATCAACAGATAATCAGTATTAAAGCGGCTGAATAAACAGGCACAGATTCTTGCCCTACATGGGTATACCGGATGTGGCGAGGACTTTACGAAGTTCTCGCCATTTTGCGGTTCGGAGTACTCTTGGACATGCCCCGACTTACCAGGCCATGGGCCTGCACCCAAACTCGACTGCTCTCCAGAATCAGTCGTAGATTTCATCCAATCTCATCGGCTCGATAGACCCAGAGTCCTGCTAGGCTATTCGATGGGCGCCCGCGCTGCCTTGCTGCATGCCCTCGCGCACCCTAGACACTGGGAAGCTGTCGTGTTGATTAGCGGAAATCCAGGCATTGAAGATACCATCGAACGCCACCAGCGCGTAGCCAGCGATCATGGGCTTGCTGACAAAATTCTCCATGACGGCGTGCCGAGCTTTCTAGATGCATGGCAACAAACTCCGATGATTCGGAGCCAGCAGAACATACGCGTTGATTGGCGCACAGACATGCTTGCTAACCGACTGCAACAGACTGCGGCTGGACTCGCTCAAAGCCTCCAACAATTTGGCCTAGCGAGTTGCCCTAACCTCTGGCCAACACTGGCTCAATTAAGCTGTCCGACACTTATAATCAGCGGAGAGCTAGACACCAAATACAGTCTCATCGCGCAACGTATGACTCAAACCTTAGCTCAAGCTAAATGGGCCAGCATCCCCAGAGTGGGTCACATGCCACATTTAGAAGCTCCTGAAGCGACGGGCTTGGTGATACGTAATTTTCTTAGTGAACTGTTCGTCTAATCGGCTGGTTCATTTCACGAGGCTGCCATCGCGCGGTGGGAAATTTCGCATGGCTCGCTGTAGCGATCGAGACACGCGCCGCTCGTCATACTGAATCGCAGCAAAAATATTTGGCAATTTCGCATGCCAAAACAAGCGATCCGTACCGCACTCATAGATCTCAACGGTTAATGATACACGTACTGCCACAGGCGACTTCGAATGACTTCGTCGTCGCAGCGCAGCACTCGGCCCATCCACCGAATCAAATGAACCTGGATAATAGCTCAAGCGCTTGATCCAGCTTGCTCGCACACAAAAATCGCCGTCTGCGGCGACGGCTCGGTAACCGCTTGCAGTCAGTGCCTCACTCAGTACTTCGTGCGAAAGCGCACGCAACTCCTGTATTTGAGACTCTCTGAAATCACTGCCAATAAATACTGAATCAATGCATTGAAAGGTCTCCAAATCGGCGAGAACCATCTGGCCGATAAACTCCCCCGAACTGCGCATCGATTCTATATTTGCACAGCCAGCCAATACTGCGGTGAGCAGCACACTTGAAACCAAAAATCGTAACGCTTTCACCAAAAATCCCATCACTTATTGCAGATTCGGCAGATTTGGATCTTTCTCAATCCGCTCTGGAAAACTCTCTATTGCCTGACGTAATGTAACTGTGATACGCTCTTCAGACCACTGCATCGCACTAAGAATGTGCGGCAATTCGGCCCGCCAGAAGACCTTCTGCGTCGCTGCCTCAAAGAGTTCTATTATTAAAGAAAAGCGTACTACCTCCACTGCGCTCAAATTGATCTCCTTACGCCACTTCGTTACCACATAGAAGTCTACATCCTCGGAAACAGCTTCAAAACCACGCGCCACCAATTCTTCGCTTAAGACCCGTTCCGAGACTTGCTTCAGCACCATCTCTTGCGAATCTTGTCGAAATGCCATGCCAGAGACCAACGTATGTTTGTATTGAAACGTATCGAGCGAAGAAAACAGCGTCGTGCGCACGAAATCGCCACTAAGGCTGGAAACCTCAAAAGATGCACAACCACTCAACAAACACACACATAGGAGAGCGATAGGATAGTAACAGATACACTTCATGCCGCGATGAAACCACTTTGTTTGAAAAATTCAAACCTTGTCTGCTCGCCTGAATAGAATCAGATATCGTCCATGCGTTTAACTAATGAAGAAAAAGTTAGCCTATCGATTGTTTTATTAATCATCGTGCTCGCCATAATCGGCAGTGTCCTATTCTAGCCCTTTAAAAATCACCTGCCAGACTGATTCGGCATTGACAACGCTCTGAGTGTCCCTCTTTTCTATCGGCCTTCCTTAGGGGTGACCTAGCATGGGTCTGAGACATTTCCTTGCAATCGCACAGACATGATCCCTTCGAACCTGATCCGGTTAATACCGGCGTAGGAAAAGGAACGGTTCACCCTTGTTTGGGCGAGCCAACTTTCCACCGCCAGCGACCGGATCTCAAACAACATACGATTGAGATCCAAATGAAACAAACCACACTATTAGTCGCATTGGCCGCCATGAATGCTGACCTGCATGCGCAAAGCACCACAACTGCTTCGGCAACTACGGAACCTGAAGTACAACAGCTTCCAACCACAGTCGTCACTGGCGACCTATGGGAATCCGAGCTCCAACGTACCACCGCCAGCATCAGCGTGATCGATCAAGCCCAGCTTGATGGCAATGGTGTCGAACACTTCGGGGACATCGTCAATGCGATTCCTAATCTAACATGGACCGGCGGCAGCTCGCGGCCGCGCTTCATCCAAATTCGCGGCATCGGCGAGAACTCACAATTCGAAGGAGAAACACCTGACTCTGCGGTGCGCTTCCTAATCGATGATCTCGACCTCACAGGCTTGGGCACTGTCGGGAACCTGTTCGACGTGCAGCAAGTCGAAGTGCTCCGCGGCCCCCAAGCTGGAGCCTTCGGAGCCAATGCTGCCGGCGGTGTCATCAAAATTGTAACCAACGACCCTACGCCGTATTGGACCGGCCAGATTGAAGGCAGTGTTGGCGAAGACAGCCTTGTTGCAGGTGGCCTCGCCGTCGGTGGTCCGATCCTCGCAAGTGATCCCGAAAAACTAACTTTCCGGCTCGCGCTTCACCAGCTCAACCAAGACGGATTCCGCCACAACAAGCATCTCAATAAAGACGATACCAATGAGCGCGACGAGTTCACTTCGCGCCTCAAGCTACGCTGGATCGCCAACGAAGATTGGCAATGGGACGGCACTCTTCTTTATGCAGACGCCAATAATGGGTATGATGAATGGTCGCTCGGAAATACTGAATTCGATACCTACTCCGATGAATTAGGTCGCGATGAACAGGAATCGCTCGCCGCTGCCATCCGCAGTACTTGGACCGGACTGCCCAATATTAATGTGACTACAGTCACGAACTATAGCAACACCGATTCAACTTATAGCTACGATAATGATTGGACGAATGAGATTGATACCCCTGCGAACTATCAAGGTTGGATTAGAAATGACCGGGACCACGAGACACTCGGACAAGAGTTTCGTTTTGATTCAGTCGAGCAAAACGATGCTCTAGGTTGGATTGACCGCTGGACAGTTGGAACTTACTTCCATCATCTAGAAGAAGATACAACAACTCACTACGAAGATTATGATGCTGAAGATGATATCAATAGCACAGCCGGCGCGGACTATGAATATGAAACCAAAAGTTACTCCATCTTCGGTCAAATCGCCCACGACTTCTCAACTAATACTCGCCTCATTATCGGACTCCGCTACGAACATCATAAGGTAGATGTAACTACTAAAAACACTTCTGCCACTGGCTGGGTCGATGATTATAGCGCACTCACCAACGAAGATAGCGACCAATCCTCTTCACTCTGGGGCGGAAAAATCACGCTTGAACATGACCTCACTGCGGAACAAATGGTCTTCACCAGTTTTACACGTGGCTACAAAGCTGCTGGTGCCAATGGTGGCATATTCCGAGAAGCTGGCGACCCACTCACCTATGACGACGAGACGCTTTACAACGTTGAAGTCGGTCTTCGCAGTGAATGGCTTGATGCCTCAGTCATCTCTCAAGTGACCGCCTTCTATCAGTACAGAAATGATCCGCAGCTGCGCGATTCTGGCGGTTCTGGGGGGTTCTTTCATTATTATACCGATAATTATGATGATGCTGAGCACTTCGGGCTTGAAGCTGAGGCAACTTGGATAATCGCCAAGGGTTGGACAGCGAGCGCCGGGCTTGGGTTGCTCGAAACCAAAGATAACGAGGACGACGAGCTAGCCAATGCGCCGACCTATACCTTCAATGCTCAACTCAACTATCAGGCAGACAACGGCTTTTTTGCCAATCTATCTGCCCAAGGCAGCGATGAATATTACGAGTCTAATAGCAAAGAAAATCGCGATCAGCGGGTGCGGAATGCCTTCGTCACCTTCAACGGATCGATCGGCTACAGGTACGAGAACTGGACCTTCACGGTATGGGGCAAGAACCTCTTCGATGAAGCTTACGAAAAACGTATCTTCTACTTCGATAATTACGACGGCCAAGGTGACACGCGCTTTGAAAACCCAGCCGACCCTCAGCAGTTCGGCGTGACAGTCAATTACCGCTGGTAAGTTCGTTCGCTGACAACGCTCTCCTGCAGAGGAAGGTCTATCAAGGCCTTCCTCTTTTTTGTACGCAGACACGATCACCTCAGACATAAAAAAGCCCCCGTCGAGACGACGGGGGCTTTCGTTTAAAACTTATCAGCCTTGTTTAGGCTACGCGCTCAACGATTAGTTCCGGTGGATTCGGACGCTTTGGTGCGAGGCGGTAAGCAGTCTTGAGATACTCCAGTGCTTCTTCCATCTTCGCTTCATCGTTGTAGTGAATCATCATCAGTGGCTCACCTTGCTTCACTTGCGTGCCAACCTTCTTGATTTCCGAAACACCGACAGCGGGATCGTATTTGCCATTCTTCTTCATCGCAAGTTTCTGCACGCCTTCAGCGATCAGCCCTGCGTTGATGGTATGCACATAGCCACGCTTAGGCGCTGGCAACTTACGGACGTGCTTTGCTGTTGGAAACTTATCTGGATCATCAATCACCGATGTGTCACCACCCTGAGCTTCGATCATGTCCTTAAACTTCTGCAATGCTGAACCATCTTTGAGGTGACGCTGCACCGTCTGCTTGGCAGAAAGTGTTGAACCCGCAACACCTGCAAGGCGCACGATTTCCATACCCAGCTTAAGCACTAATTCTTGAAGATCTTCTGGGCCCTCACCTTTTAAGAGCTGAATCGCTTCTTTAATTTCCAGCGCAGTACCCACAGTGTCACCTAGTGGTTGATTCATGTCGGTTACCAGAGCCACACAGCGGCGCTTCATTGAGCGGCCAACACGGGTAATTGAGCGTGCCAACTGTTTAGCTTGCTCAACGTCTTTAATGAATGAACCGTTACCCCACTTCACATCAATGACGAGGCCTTCTGCACCTTCCGCTAACTTACGGCTAAGTACCGAACCTGTAATCAATGGCAAACTTGGGATGGTACCAGTCTGTTGGCGTAGGTTGTAGAATTTAGCATCCACCGGAGAAATTTCTGGATCCTGCTTGATAAAAGTGCACCCGACTTTTTTCAACTGAGCCTTGAAACCATCGAGATCTAAGATTGGATTAAAATTTGGGATCGCGGATAACTTATCCAAATTACTGATCACGTGCTCTTCATCGACGCCGTTCATAGTGGGCATTACTACACCACAAGCTGCAGCGAGTGGTCCAAGCACCAATGTCGTCTTGTCGCCAACCCCACCAGTTGAGTATTTATCGATCTTCGGGCGTGAAATACCTGTCAGGTCAATGACTTCCCCGGAAAGCATCATCTCTTCCGCAAACGTAGCAGTCTCTTGTGCCGACATGCCTTGGAAGTAGACAGCCATTGCAAGAGCAGACTGTTGGAATTCAGGAAGATCATCATCCAGAATGGAATCGACGATGTAGCGGATCTCCTCATCGGAGAATTCGCCACCGTCACGCTTCTTTTCAACTAAATAGCTGAAGGAAGGCTTGATGAACTTGCGAGCGCTGATGATTTTCTTTCTCATTAATTAAGTATTAGTATGTACCCATGCATTTGCCCAACGAGAAGGCATAAACATTTATGTATTAGGCAATTACAAGGCAGCTTGTCGAGCTTTAATAATCAACTTTTCCAAATAGAATAAATGCCAATACAAATTAGAACTGAGATTAGAAGAGAAGTTCCCAAAAGCTGAGCTTGACCCCGAGCCCTGAGGATTTTGCTCTGCCAACATGGAAATTTGGTTCAATCCATCTAATGCAATCGAAAGTGCGCTCTCAACAATTGCAGCTCAGACCGACGGCTTCGGCCCTGAGTTCATACCTGGCGTCCGCCCTGCAGACCCTCGGTTTGGCGACTATCAGGCAAATGGTGTGCTCGCCTTTGCCAAGCGTAATCAAGTCAATCCCCGTGAGCTCGCTGCGCGTCTCATCGCAGCGGCAGAAGCCTCTGATGCATTCGATCCGAAATTAGTCACACTCGACATCGCTGGCCCTGGATTTATTAATTTCACGCTCACACCTGCATTTCTTTGGCAATGGCAACTCGCATACTCCTCTAAGGATGATTACCAAAGTGGCGCCAAAGTGCTCAGAGATGGCCACAAGGTAATCATCGATTATCCCAGTGCGAATACTGCGAAGCAGGCACACATAGGTCATTTACGCCCTATGGTCATCGGTCAGGCGATTGCCCGCTTACTCGATTTCTGTGGTGCGGACATGGTGCGTGATAATCACATTGGCGATTGGGGCACTAATTTCGGCACACTGATCATGAAAATCAAACGTGACGCCATCGACCTGTCTGCACTCGGTGATGATGCCCTCATTACACTCGACCAACTCTACAAAGATGGCAGCGCGCTCGAACTCGAGCAACCCGAATTGCGCACTATCTCTCGCAACGAACTCGTGCTACTTCAGCAGGGCGACCAAGTAAATACAGCAATCTGGGAGCAAATCGTCGAAATTTCAAAAATCGCCTTTGAAAAACTGTTCGTGCAAATGGGCGTCGAAGTTGACATCACCCTCGGCGAATCCTTCTACCGCGATAAAGTACAACGCGTCTACGATGAACTCACCCAGATCGGCCTCGCCGAAGAAAGCGATGGCGCCTTGGTCGTCTGGCACGACGAGGTTAAAAAATTCGCTCGAGACAATGAGCGCCCCTACCCGTTCAACATTCGCAAAAGCGACGGTGCCAGTAACTACGCCTCCACTGACTTGGCAACCGTGCTCTACCGACTCGAAGAATTTAAGGCCGACGAGATCATCTATCTCACTGATGCTCGTCAGCAGGATCACTTTCAACAACTGTTTCTCACCACAGAAAAATGGTTTAAAGCAAAGGGCTATGCACTCCCTGTAATGAGCCACGTGTTTTGGGGCACTATTCTTGGCTCGGATAAGAAACCGTTCAAAACCAAGTCCGGCGAATCGATTAAATTACAGGAGCTTCTCGACGAAGCCCGCAGCCGCGCTTTTGATGTGGTCACCGAAAAGAACCCAGCACTCGACGAAGCCGAGCGCCGCGCAATTGCCGAGTCTGTTGGCATTGGGGCGATGAAATACGCCGACCTTTCCAGCAACCGGACACAAGACTACGTTTTCAGCTGGGATCGCTTACTTAGCTTCGAGGGTAACACTGCTCCTTATTTGCTCTATGCAGTGGCACGTATTAACAGCATCTTCCGTAAAGTTAGTATCGATCCCGAAGCACCAATCGAAGGTGCTTCTCCACTAGAGACCGAGACCGAAATCGCACTCGCTCGTAAGCTTATGGGCTTCGTTACCGCACTAGAGCTTACGCTTAACGACCTGCGCCCGCACTTTCTCTGCACATACCTGTATGAGCTAGCCAGTGCCTATAGTAGCTTCAACGCTGCGGATAAAGTCCT
>JAFMDL010000073.1 GCA_017857255.1 Puniceicoccaceae bacterium
GCAAAAAAAATCGTCGATCACTTTGGTGCGGACACCTTAAGGATTATCAGCGAGGAGTCAGGGCGTTTACACGAGATCCCGGGCATTGGCAAAACCAGAGCTAAATCGATCAAAGCGGCGTGGGATGAGCAGAGTGCCGTTCGCGATGTGATGATGTTTCTTCAAACGTACGGTGTTACCCCATCGCAATGTGTGCGCTTAGTTAAGAAATATGGCAGTGGCGCTAAACGTATCTTACAAGACGAACCTTACCGTTTGGCCGAAGACATTGAACGTATCGGATTCAAAACCGCCGACAAAATCGCCCTCAACCTAGGCTTCCCTACCAACTCAAAGGAGCGAATTGATGCTGGGATCGTGCACACCATGCGAACCTTAGAAGACGAGGGGCACACGCTCGGCACGGTACAAATGATCACCGAAAACGCGACCAAGTTGCTCGGTGTTGATCCCGTCGACATACAGCGCCGCATCCATGCATTGAACGATGCCAAGAAACTTATTCCGATCAAAGCGTACGACGAAAAAAACGAGCTACTTGGGCCAGCTTGCCAAATACCTGCTACTGCCAGTGCTGAGATGCGTATTGCAGAGGCTATTGCCCGCATCCACAAGACTGCCGCGACACTGCCCAGCATAATGATTGAACCCGCCATTACTTGGGCGCAGCAACGTGCGGGCTTCGAGTTTGCTGAACAACAAGCCGAAGCACTGCGTACTACACTTAGCTCAAAAATATCCATCATTACTGGCGGACCCGGTACGGGTAAAACCACCATTCTTCGTGCAGTAGTCGACATCCTTCGTGCCAAGCGTACTCGCATACTACTCGCCTCGCCTACAGGTCGTGCAGCGCAACGCCTTGCTGAAGCATCCGGAGCTGCGGCAAGCACCATTCATCGCCTACTAAAGTATGACGGTGCCAGCCGTACTTTCACCTACAACGAGGACAATCCGCTTCCCTGTGATTTGCTCATTCTTGACGAAACTAGCATGCTCGACACCCGCCTTGCAGCCAGCTTACTACAAGCAGTACCCAGCGGTGCACATTTATTACTAGTAGGTGATGCCGACCAGCTTCCGTCTGTTGGCGCAGGGAATATCCTTGGCGATTTAATGGCAGCTCCACCCGCTACCGTCACTCGACTCGATACTATTTACCGGCAAGGCAAAGAAAGCGGCATCGTTACGACCGCACACAACATTCTTAAAGGCGACACGCATCCAGGCGCAACCTTTCGCAGTTTACGCGACCTACAGTCCTCCAATGATTTCAGTTTCATCGAAGCGGACACACCAGAGCAATGCGTCAAAGCCATCGTTTACCTAGCCCGCGATTACATACCAAAGCATCATAAAAAAAATGCTGTCAAAGATATACAGATCATGTCTCCGATGCATCGCGGAACTTGCGGGATCACTGTTCTCAACACTGAAATTCAAGCAGCACTCAACTCAAAGACTGAAGCGGAATCAAAACAGCGCTCCGACCCAGACTATACGCCCTCCGCGCAATGGCACTTTCGCGAAAAAACTCGTAAAGCCCTCCCCGTTGAAATCGCGTTTGGCACCAATACCTTCCGGGTTGGTGACAAAGTCATACAAACCCGTAACAACTACGACAAAAACGTCTTCAACGGTGATATGGGAATTATTCGTGCTGTCGCTGCAGACAGCTCTGGCGTTACGATCGAATTTACCGGCGATATTATTGAGTACACTAAGGGTGAACTCTCAGAAATCCAGTTGGCCTATTGCATCTCCATCCATAAGAGCCAAGGTAGCGAATATCCGATTGTCATCATCCCATTGCTAAAACAGCACTTTATGCTACTACAGCGCAACTTGGTCTACACAGGAATCACGCGTGCTCGTCAAAAAGTTTACTTAGTTGGCTCGCTCGATGCCTACTCCATGGCAATTCGTAACAACGACCAACAAGTCAGGCGTACTCACCTTCAGCGCAGACTCAGAAAAGCCGTCGAGCTTTCTAAATCTTGAGAGCACCTAAGTATGATACGCCATACGCGTGCTCCATTACTTAATGCGTGTCGCCTCTTTTCGTAGAACTGAGTTCACACCATTCTTTTTGCAGCAGAAAGACAGTTCTCTGTAAGTTCTCTGCAGCCGATGCGACTCATCTTCCAGCAACCAATCTGCTTCTTAACCACCCACTGATGGTCTCTCAACAATACATACACTTACGCGGCGTCCGCCAAAATAACCTCAAAGGCTTCGACCTTGATCTGCCGATCGGTCAACTCACTGTCGTTACTGGTCTCAGTGGTGCAGGTAAATCCTCATTGGTATTTGAAACCCTCCACGCTGAAGGTCAGCGCCGTTATGTTGAAACATTTTCTCCGTATACCCGACAGTTTATGGATCTACTTGATCGCCCAAAGGTCGATAGCGCTGAAAATATTCGCCCCTCGATCGCAATCCAACAATCCAACACGGTCAAGACCTCGCGCTCAACGGTAGGCACTATTACCGAACTCTGTGACTTCTTCAAAGCTTGGTTTCCTAATGTCGCCACACTGATCGATCCCGCGACGGGCCAAGCGATTACCGACGATAATCCACAATCCATTTGGAAGGTACTCAATAAGAACCATAAAGACCAGACTCTGCTGATCACTTTTGAAGTTCATAAACCAGACGCACTAAACTGGAGCGATATCTTGCAGCCATTAAGCTCCCAGGGGTTCTCCCGTATCGTCGATCAAAACATAGTCAAACGCATCTCAGACCTTGAATCTGACACTGCTGGTCTCGGCATTAAAATCCATGTGATTCAGGACCGGTTAAAAATAACCACTAAGAACCGATCACGTTTTATCGAGGCAGCACAAAGTGCGTTTACCTATGGCAAAGGCCGCGTCCAACTGTTAGGGCCTAACAACGTGCCTGTCGCAGAATTTACGCAAGGTCTGCATTCTCCAAACACTGGGATTCGCTATCGCCCGGCAACGCCGCCGTTGTTCTCGTTCAACTCACCCATCGGTGCCTGTGAGAAATGTCGCGGATTCGGGCGAGTCATCGAAATTGATTACAATCTCGTCATCCCCGACAAAAGTCTATCAGTCAATGATGGTGCGATCCGCGCCTTTAAGGGCGATGTCTACAGCGAAAGTCTACGCGATCTACAACGTGCTGCTAAAACACATAAAATACGAACCGATGTACGGTGGTCAAAGCTCAGGAAAAAGGAACTCACCTTCATTTTAGAAGGTGATCCGAACTATCAAGAAGGCAACGATCAATGGTATGGCGTGTACCGTTTCTTCAACTGGATCCAATCTAAAATTTATAAGATGCACGTGCGCGTCTTCCTCTCCAAATTCCGCAGCTACACACGCTGTATTGAGTGTAATGGTACTCGACTTAAACCCGAAGCTCTCAATTGGAAATGGCAAGGTCTCACCCTACCTGAACTGTATCAAAAAAGTGTCAGCGAATTGCTCCTATTGCTTAATCAAGTGAGTCTGTCATCCTCACCTACTGCGACAGACGAACCTGCATTAGAAGGCATTTTGGCACGCCTCAATTTTCTCGACCAAGTCGGCCTTGGCTACCTGACACTCGACCGCACCTCTCGCACCTTATCAGGTGGCGAAACTATGCGCGTCAATCTTACATCATGCTTAGGCTCCGCACTGGTGGATACACTGTTCGTGCTGGATGAACCCTCTGTCGGTCTTCATGCCCGTGACATGGATCGGCTGATTTCCATCTTACGCAGGCTTACTGACTTAGGCAATACCGTCGTAGTGGTAGAACACGACGAAGCCGTAATGCGTGCGGCTGACAATTTAATTGAAATTGGCCCTAAACCTGGAATCAACGGCGGCGAACTTATATTTAGCGGTGATTATAAAAGTATCCTCTGTTCGGATACGACTACTGGTCGCTTTCTTTCTAATCGTGAAAAAATTGAGCTGCCGGCCCAACTGCGCGCTACTCAAAAAGCTCCTAAACTTCACATCCATGGAGCGACCAAGCACAATTTAGTCGATATAAACATCGACATCCCACAGCAATGCTTTGTCTGCCTGAGTGGCGTATCAGGGTCAGGGAAAAGCACGCTGCTGAACAATGTAATCTATCAAAACCTACTCGCACAAAAGGGACTGACTACAGACGAGCCAGCCACAATCAAAGATATCGAATCCACTCTGCCACTTTCAGAAGTGGTACTTATAGACCAAAGCCCCGTAAGTAAAACCCCTCGCTCAAACCCAGCAAGCTACTCCGATGCATGGGGCGAGATCCGCAAACTTTTCGCACAACTTGAAACCGCAAAGTCGAGGGGAATGATGCCAGGTCACTTCTCCTTTAACAGTGGTGACGGCCGTTGTGACACCTGTTCAGGACTTGGTTATGAGCGCATTGAGATGCAGTTCGTCTCCGATCTCTTTGTACCCTGTCAGAGCTGTGACGGACAACGCTTTAAACCCGAAGTACTCGAGATAGAATGTCATGGGAAATCAATCACCGAAATACTTGATCTTGACGTCGAAGCAGCCGTCACCTTCTTCGCTAAATATCCTAAAATCACACGCTGCCTGAAACCACTCGTCGATGTCGGTCTGGGCTATCTGAAACTTGGGCAACCACTGAACACGCTCTCAGGCGGCGAATCACAGCGTCTCAAGCTGGTGCGTTACTTGGGTAAAGTTGCCGAGCAAACAGGACATGCTTTAATCTTAATCGACGAACCTACCACGGGACTACATCGAGCGGACGTAAAGCGACTCATAGCTGTGTTGCAATCCCTGGTTGATGCCGGGCATTCCTTGATCGTCATTGAACATAATATCGATATTCTTAAGATCGCGGACTGGATCATCGAGCTCGGACCAGAGGCTGGCATCAATGGCGGCCAAATCATCGCCCAGGGCACACCAAAGCAAATCGCTAAAATAAACTGTGAGACTGCGACCTATCTTCACGAAGCGCTATGTGAGTCAAATAATCGATTATCGACTCAACTGAAAGCAGCCGAACCAAGCGCAACTTACCACTCACTACGTGCTAATCAAAATGCCCTCGTCGTGAGCGGTGCGCGTGAGCATAACCTGAAAAATATCTCCTGTGTGATTCCACACAATCAGATTAGCGTCGTCACTGGCGTATCTGGCTCTGGCAAATCCTCTCTGGCATTTGATATTATTTTTGCTGAAGGACAACGTCGTTTCATGGAGTCGATGTCTGCTTATGCCCGCCAGTTTGTTGAACAAATGCCACGCGCCGATGTCGACGATCTCAGCGGAATTGCTCCCACTGTTGCCATTGAGCAACGTGTCACAAAGGGCACACGCAAGTCGACGGTCGCCACTATCACGGAAGTCGCACAACACTTACGTCTTCTTTATGCACGAATAGGTATTCAACATTCACCTACAACTGGTATTCCTGTAGTAAGCCAGACACCTGGCGCCCTCCTGAAGCGCCTACAAAGTCTACTTAAAGAGACCAAGGTAAAGCAACTGCGACTCTGCGCACCCTTGATCCGTGGACGTAAAGGGCACCATGAACCGCTTGCTAATTGGGCACGCGATCACGGTTACTCGCAACTTCGTATCGACGGAGAACTGACCGAAATCAGTCGATTTAAAAAACTCGACCGCTATCGAGAACACGACATTGAACTGGTCGTTTCTAACCTCAAGCCAACCACCTCCACCCAACAACTAAAAGCAGCACTCACAACTGCGCTTAAGTTGGGTAAAGGTAGCGCCTTCCTAATGAGCAATAACGGCAAGGTTCTTTCATGGCTCTCTACGCAGCGCACTGACCCCAGTACAGGCGAGGCCTTCCCCGAGCTCGACCCCAAGCATTTCTCGTGGAACAGCGCCCGTGGTTGGTGTCCAAGCTGTCGAGGCTATGGCCAGTTGTTTGATTGGATGACTCAAGACGATGAAGCCGCGATCGACCTCCCTGATAATATGGAAGATGGTGCTACCTGCCCCGATTGTGATGGCGCACGACTGAACCTACTCAGCAGATCTGTAAAACTACATACTAAACGAGGGGAAACCTACTCGTTACCAGACTTACTTGAGTGTAAGCCAAACGAATTAGTGCGTATCATTAAATCGATCAAAACAAACACACGGATAGAACCAATCCTCAACGAACTACTGCCAGAGATTGAAGAACGCCTGCGCTTCATGGATCGAGTCGGGCTCCACTACCTTGGACTCAATCGATCGACTGCAACTCTCTCTGGTGGTGAAGCGCAACGCATACGCTTGGCCGCTCAACTCGGCTCGAATTTATCCGGGGTTCTCTATGTATTGGATGAACCATCGATCGGTCTGCACGCGCGTGATAACGCACAGTTGATTACCGCGCTCGAGCAGTTGCGCGACCGTGGCAACACACTACTCGTCGTTGAACATGATGAGGACACGATGAAGCACGCCGATCAGATTATAGACATTGGTCCAGCCGCAGGTATACACGGCGGTGAGATTGTTGCTAGTGGTACTTTGGCACAGCTAAAGAAAAATAAAGCCTCACTAACAGGGCACTATCTCCGCAAGCGTATGCCTCATCCTTTACGTGGCACGTATCGTCCACTCCCTTCAGCATGGAGCACGCGTAAAAAGAAGGGCAACGAACAGTGGATTTGCTTACAAGGCGCTGCGCTCAGAAACTTGAAAGACTTTGACATTCAGATTCCAAAACAGCGCCTAACCGCTATCTGCGGCGTCTCGGGTGCAGGTAAGAGTACCCTCATTCGCGACTTACTGAAACCTCTGGTGGATACAGCAGTCTCAACCAATTCACCCAAGCTCACTGCTAAGCAAGTTGATCCTGCTCATGATTCACTGCGAACAAGCTTCCGTGCCCTCCACCACGCCGACAACTTGCGTAAGGTGATCGAGGTCGATCAATCACCAATTGGCAAAACGCCACGTTCCACACCAGCCACTTACATTGGTGCATTCGATATCATACGAACGATATACGCAAATCTCCCCGAAGCCCGCTTCCGCGGTTACACTGCGGGCACCTTCTCGTTCAATACCAAGGGTGGCCGGTGTGAGGCCTGTAAAGGCGCAGGCCGCGTGAAGCTTGAAATGAACTTTATGCCTGACACCTATGTGACCTGTGACGAGTGCAACGGACGACGCTACGGAGCCGAACTAGACGAACTACGCTGGAATGGTAAAAGTATCGCTGATGCGCTAGCCATGAGTTTTGAAGAAGCCGCTGAGTTCTTTAGCTTTCACACCGGCCTTAAGGGTCTGCTCGACGCTATGGTTCAAACTGGCCTCGGCTATATCGAATTAGGGCAATACTCGCCGACCCTTTCTGGCGGTGAGGCACAGCGATTGAAGCTGGTAAGCGAGCTAGCCAAAGGTATGCCGACTTTCAAAGAGCGCCAATACAACCAAGGTCAGGGTAATCTCTATATTCTCGAAGAACCGACGATCGGCCTGCACCTCAGCGATGTCGAACGGTTGATCGAACTGCTGCACTGCTTGGTGGATAAAGGGCACACAGTAATCGCAATCGAGCACCACCTAGATGTGATTGCGGACGCGGACTACCTGATCGAAATCGGCCCAGACGGTGGTGATGCAGGCGGCCAATTGCTCTATCAAGGTACAGTTAATGGAATTCTTGCAAGTAAAGGTAGTGTCACCGCAAATTTCCTCGAAGTCCCAGTTTAAGCACCTGACTAATACTGGATCATGGCGACCAGAATCAGCTCCATGGCACTTCGTCTACAAGTAACAATGACAGACACTTTCTGCGGCCCATGATTAGCGTGCGCAGCTCTGCCTGCCAATGCCTTGATGCAATGCACTCATTGCGAAAGTTTCTCTGTATTCTCTTAAAATAAGAGTTGATCTTACTGCACAGGGCGCTTTTCTCTCCGTCTTTGGTATGGAGAAGTGGCTGAGTGGCCGAAAGCGCTTCTTTGCTAAAGAAGTGAACCTCAAAAGGGTTCCGCGGGTTCGAATCCCGCCTTCTCCGCCATTTTTTAAATCCGCTCTCTGCAGCGGGTTTTTTTATGCCCATTCACTACGCATGATGGTATTTGGAACCTGCGTTAATCGACACTGCACGATACAATTGTTCACACAGCAACATGCGTGCGATCTCATGGGTAAAAGT
>JAFMDL010000074.1 GCA_017857255.1 Puniceicoccaceae bacterium
TGCCACTTCCGCGTTGCGGGCCGAAGCGATTACCACCGACGATGCTACCAGCCAAGAGCTGTTGCCCTACGTGGTGGTGGCTACCCGCACACCCTTAGAGCTCGATCGAGTGTCGCCGTCGGTGAGCTACGTCTCGGCGGCTGAGATGGAGTTCTGGCAGGATCGACGTGTAGTCGATGCACTTGAACGTGAGACGGGTGTTATTCTGCGTAGTAATGGTGCTCCAGGCACTGCAAAATCTCTGTTCCTGCGTGGTACAGAGAGCAATCATACGGGTTTCTTTTTAGATGGCCGTCGATTGAATCCGTCAACTAGCGGACAGTATGACCTCGAGTCATTAAGCTTGAATAACCTGAGTAGCGTGCAGTTGCAAAAAGGTGCTTCCTCGGTGAACTATGGCTCTAATGGTATTGGCGGTGTGGTTGAATTGCGAACTGCAGAGACCTATGGCTATACAGACGAGGGAGCGACGCTTGAAGGCGAACTCGGTTCGAACAATTACTACCGGGCAGGCGGCTCGGCATTGGTTGCCCGTGATAATTGGGGGTTAAGTATTGGGGCTTCCACGCTTAGGACCGAGAATGATCGTGATAATGATGACTTCGAAACTACTTCAGTAACTGGGCGCTTTGATTACGAGATTGTTGACGATCTTACATTCGAAGTATTGGGCACCTACTCTGATACAGAGAAGGGTATAGCGGGATCCTTATCTATTCCGTCTCCAAGTGATGTGGGCGAAACAGAGAATTGGTTGATTTCACCGGGGATGAAATATGCCACGGAAGAAGTGAGCGTTCATGTATTCTATTCGCGTGGTGAATTCGAGAACGATGCCACCGCTACGTCTTTTTCGACAATTAGTAATATCGAGACGGATGAAGTGAGCCTCCAGATTGATTACACAGTGACAGAGCGAGCGTTGCTGACTCTTGGAGGCTTGTATCGTAACGATGAGCTGCGTAGGGAGAGCTTTGGTCTTTATGGTAGTCAGTTTAACGAGCGCCTTGAGCAAGCAGGTGGTTTCGCTCAATTGCTCTATAAAGTGTCTGAAGCCTTCGAAGTTCGCGCTGGCCTTCGTTTTGATGATTATAGTGACTATGATGGGGCGTGGACTCGGAACATTGAAGCAATCTACACATTCGAAGAGGAGAATCTCTCCGTGTTTACCAAGCTTTCCGAGTCTTATGCGCCGCCAACGGCATTGGACTTGGCATTTGACAGTAATCAGAATCCGGATGGCTCGCCTGCCAATACGCCATTGCAACCTGAGGCGAGTGTGTCGTACGAGCTTGGGCTTCGTCAGAGTCTGCTCGATGATCAACTTGAGTGGTCTTTGGTTATGTTCCGTAATGAAATTGACGAGCTGGTTCAGTATCTTGGTCACGGGGCGCCGTTATATTATTCAGATACGTATAATGTGGGTAAGGCTAGGACAGAGGGTGTCGAGCTTGGTGTTGATTATACGGCCACAAGTAAGGTCAATCTTGGGCTTGGTTACACTTACCTGACTGCTGAAAATGAAGAAACAGAACAGCGATTGTTGCGTCGTGCTCGCCATACACTGCAGTTATCTGTAGATTACTTCATTACAGATTATCTCAGCCTTGGGGCGATTGGCACTGGTTATTTTGATAGCGAAGAAGTAGGCAATGTGGACCACGAGGATTCATTCGTCGTCGATCTGGTTACGAACTGGGACGTCAATGAAAGATGGTCGATCTTTGCACGTGCTGAAAATGTCTTGGATGAAGAATATGAGTCAGTCGCGGGTTATCCTTCACTTGGTCGGGCGGGCTATATTGGCGCTCGTCTAAGTTTCTAATCTTTCCTTGCTCAGAAAAGTAGGCAGGCTGTTGCTTCCTTTTTGGGAAGTGGCAGTCTGCCTTTTTTGTTTTACACATTCTGTGCTGCAGAAACGATCTTCTAATTCCTTCTTCCTGACTCCTAATAAATGGCGAATACTCAACAGCGTGCAGTGATCCTATCTGTCTTGCAAGAGGCAGGCAGGCCCTTAACACGGGAGGAGGTGCTGCGACTCGGCCGGGCGCGATTGCCGCGGCTGGGTTCGGCGACGGTGAACCGTGCGATCCGTGAGATGACGGATGCATTTCAAATTATCGGCGTGCAGTTTCCCGGCCAGCCACGTCGCTATGAACTGCCTGCGGAGGCGGAGCATCCGCATTTAATTTGCCGTGTTTGCAATAAAGTCTTCGATCTGCCGGTGGCAATGCAATTGCCTGTAATCGATCCTCCGAAGGGATTTGTCGTGACGGGTGGCGAGGTCGTTTATTCCGGCACATGCCCCAATTGTGCTTAGCGTTTCTGTCGAGTAGCGTCGCACTAGCTAGTCTGGTTTCTTGGTTTAGGAATTCAATATTCTATCGACGTTGGATGGGACATATCAAATCGCTCGTGCGAGCACTAACTGAACCCCTTAGCGATGGATTGAGAGTCATTGGCTTGGTAAGCAATTGAGTCTCGCATGTTAAAGGTTAGGCTGAACGACCTTTGATGCGCGATAGATTCATCCCTTGCCTTCGCTGGTCAGGCGGCCTTGACTGAGGACATGCGTATTTTTTTGATGGTTGCCTTATTGGGCGGGCTCGCCGCTGCGGTGCAGGCTCAGGAGGCTGGCATGCAACCTAAGTATGATATTTCGTCCGCAATCGCGAAGTTGCCTGAACAGCGTGATTTTTTTGGCACGTGGCTACGTTCCGATGGCACATATCGCGTTGAAATCGAGGCGGGCGAGGCGCCAGGTACGGTGGTGGCGCGCTACTTCAATCCGAATGCCATTCACGTGGAGTCTGCAGTCTTTGACGCAGTTGAAGGACAGCCAAGGCTTGAGTTTGTACTGCGTGATGAGGGGTATCCCGGCTCCGCGTATCGTCTCATCTATCTGGCAGAGCGTCGGGTGCTGGTGGGCACGTATTTGCGCCCCGGCGGTGAGCCCGCGGAAGTATTTTTTGTAAATCAAAGTGAACAATAACCGGGTACGCTGATTCGCCGATGAGGATCGCGTTCATCGTGTATTAAATTTCAACCGAATAGACAAAGATGGCGACTGAAGACGAGCAGATGGCAACGCAATTACTGCGCACGGGCGCCACGGTACCAGAGCAGCAACAGGCGCTTAGTTGGCTGGCGGATTATTGTGAGGAGAGCTATATTCTGAATTTACCACCCGCATCAAAGGTGTTGCAGGCGCTGGATCGATTTTCGAGAAAGACCCAAGCCGATCCTGCCTTAGCGCGGCGTGCAGCGAAATTGTATCGTCAGTATCAGCTGCGATAGCGGCCGTATCTATCTGCTGGTTGTGGCATTGAGCCGTCGTGGCGTTTCGTAGTGCAGGTTTTGAGAAGTGTTGCAGCGAGGCTATTTTGATGCGGTTTTGACTGGCACTGAGCAGTGAAGCCGCAAAGCTGTAGGGCTCTCTTATCTATGAAAGTTGTCTTAGCGGAAAAACCCTCAGTCGCACGCGATATCGCAAAACACCTTGAGGCGACCAGCCAGGGAAAAGGGTTTTATAAGAACGATGAGTGGACCGTGACTTGGGCCTTCGGGCACATGGTAGAACTGCAGGAACCAGAAGATTATACGCCCGAGTGGAAGCCGTGGCGGCTCAATCGCCTGCCGATCATACCGGAGGAGTTTAAGTTACGCTCACGGCAAGATGGCTCCGCACATGAACAACTGTTAACTATCAAAGGCTTGTTCGAAGCGGCGGATGAAATCATCTGTGCGACGGATGCCGGTCGTGAGGGCGAATTGATCTTCCGCTATATTTTGAACTGGACTGAGTGCGAGGCCAAGCCATGCCGTCGCTTGTGGATCAGTTCGTTGACGACTGCGGCGATTGCCAAGGGCTTTAAAGAACTCGCGCCGAGTGCGGACTTTGATGGGCTGTATCATGCTGCGAAATGCCGCAGCGAGGCGGATTGGGTGGTGGGGCTCAATGCCACCCGCTTCTTTACGGTAGAGTATGGTAAACGCAATTTGCTGCTCAGCCTGGGGCGCGTACAGACGCCAATTCTGGCGATGATAGTGAATCGTGATCTCGAAGTGGAGTATTTTAAGCCGAAAGACTTTTGGGAGGTGCATACACTCTGCCGCGAGGCGGTCTTTAAGCATACTGGCGGCAAGTTTGAGGACCAGACGAAGGCGCAAACGATTGTCGACAAGGTGACGGGTCAGCCATTGGTGGTACAAGCCGTTACCAAAAAGAACGAGACAGCCAACCCGCCCCAGTTGTACGACCTTACTTCGCTGCAGCAGGATATGAACAAGCGCTATGGCTTTACCGCGGATCAAACGCTGAAGCTGGCGCAAAGCCTTTACGAAAGTAAACACCTGACTTATCCGCGCACGGACAGTCGCTACATCAGCACTGATATTCAGCCTACGATTGCGCCGCTACTCGAGGCGCTGCGCCCGCTTAAGCCGGATGCAATTGCCCCACTCGATCTCGCCACCCTTAAATTTTCTAAGCGTATCGTCGATGATAAGAAGGTCTCCGACCACCATGCGATTTTACCGACTGAAGTACTCGGTGATCGTTTGACTGGCGATGAGCGCAAGCTTTATGGAGCCGTGTTAACGCGATTGATCGCAGTATTTTTTCCGCCCTGCATTAAAGCGGTGACGGTAGTCGAGGCCACTGCCGCTGAAGAGCCTTTTCGCGCGCGTGGCAAAGTGTTGGTTGATGCAGGTTGGCAGGTCCTGTATCCCAAGGCGCAAGCAGAGCAATCTGAAACGCCGAAAAAGGGCGCGAAGCCGCTGGAGGCAGTGCAAGAGTTGCCCGACTTTAAAGAAGGGGAGAGCCATCCGCACGAACCGTCGCTGCCGCAGTTTAAGACGTCCGCACCAAAGCGGTTTAATGAGGCCTCGCTGCTACAGTTAATGGAGACGGCCGGTAAGATCGTGACGGATGAAGCCCTAAAAGAAGCGCTCAAGGATAAGGGAGTCGGCACGCCGGCGACACGAGCGTCGATTATTGAGGTCTTGATTCAGCGTAAGTATATCGAGCGTAAGAAGAAAAATCTGATCAGTACCGAGTCTGGGCGTGGGTTGATTTCACTGATCCAAGACGAGCGCCTGAAATCGCCCGAGCTTACAGGTGATTGGGAATTTCGCCTCAAACAGATAGAGCGCGGCGAGTATGACCCGACGCAATTTATGGCGGAGGTGGCAGCCTACACGCGTGAGATTTTACAATGCACCTCCGCGAAAACCGTAAACACGGCTAAGCTGGGTGCCTGCCCGATCTGTAATGCAGCGATAATCTGTGGAAAGTCGGCATATGGCTGTTCAGATTGGAAGCAGGGCTGTGCATTTGTGTTGCCGATGGTACACTGGGGGTTGTCGATTACTCCAGAGTTGGCGCGCGAGATTTTTGCCCACAAGCGAAGTCTCACACCACATCCGATCGAGATCGAGGGTCGTCGACTATTTGCGACATTAAATCTAGATAAAAAAGGCACTCTGAGCTTCGAAGAAGCCGAGATTACCAAGAAAGAAGTCGGCCAAGAAGCAATCGGGACCTGCCCGACTTGCGGCGGCGATATTGTGGTCGGAGCCAAGGCATACGGGTGCTCTAACTGGCGTAATGGTTGCCAGTTTGTAATTTGGCAAACGATGGCTCAGCGTGCCATTTCGCTCGAGACGGCGCAGCAATTACTGAGCTCCGGCGTGACCGAAACATTCAGTGATTTTAAGTCGAAGGCGGGCAAGGAATTCGCTGCCAAGCTTAAAATAGTCAACGGCGAGGTGACCTTTGAGTTTGTCTAGCGCCGCAGTGTTAGCATTGCGCTAGTTTGAGAGCGTCTGGCTGACTTGAAACACGCTCGTCACGATACCAATCGCAATCAATGCGACCATCAGGAACGCGCAGATTAAAGCCCCCGAGGCGACCAGGTTCGTCATGAGCCCCAGTCGCTTGGTCAGTTCGAGACGGAAGCCTTTGGTCACTTCCGACATGCTGTGCCCTAAGTTGCCAGTATTTTCGCCGACGGTTAAAATATCGACTGCCAAATCAGGCATGAATGCGTTGCGCTTAAATGCCTGTGCGATCGAGAGCCCTTCGTTGACCTGACCGCGGGCGGTGTGGAAGCGTTCACGCAGTTCGGTGTTTTTAAGAGTGCGTTCGGTCAGGCGCAGTACTTCAGTAGTATTAATGCCACTCTCAAGTAGGGTGCTGACTAGATTGCCGGATTGAAACAGGTCCGAGTAGTAGAAGATCTTACCCAATAGCGGTAGTTTTAAGAACCATTTATCGGACTTTTTGCGCCCTGTAGGGCGCTTGCGCCATTGGCTTAGGGCTACGGCGGCGAGCACTAGAGCAATGAGCAGGAACGGGCCAAATTTGATTAAAAATGCCGAGCCGTCCATGAGCAGTTGGGCACTCCAGGTCATTTCGCCCCCGAGACGGTCGAGCATGCCTTGAATCTGCGGGAGTAGCACAGTGAGGAAAATAATCACCACGCCGAAGGCGACGGTGCAGATAAACCCAGGATAAGCCATGCTGGTAATCATTTTTTGGCGAATCGCCTGCTTTTCCTCCAGAAAATCGATCACTTTGCGTAAAATAGGCGCGAGATTGCCCGTGGCTTCGCCCGCCTCGATGACGTAGCTGATCGATCCTGAAAAATAGAGTGACTGCCGAGTCAAGGCACCAGCCAGCGTCGCACCTTCGCTCAGATCGCGCCAGATGGAGCTAGCTAGCTGTTTTTGCTCGGAGTCGCTGAGCCGCTGACTGAGGATACGGATTGCGTCGCCGATCGGCAGACCCGAGGCATGTAGCTCCAGCAAGCGTGTCAGGAAGGCGAGCCCGACTTTTTCACGCTTGGGAGTACCTTTGCTAGGCTGGATACCATGGTCTGCAGTTGCGCTTTGCCGTTTGGATGCGGTGAGGGACTTGGCCTTTTCGCGTAGCGCACCCAATGCAGAGCGCTTCGCTGAGCGCGCTTCTTTCAAGGTGATTGGGCTGAGCTTCTGTTCTCTAAGGCGCTGCGTAGCCTGGCGGCGATCGGCAGATTCGATCGTCCCAGTGGTAGTGGTGCCATCTGGTTGGCGAGCTTTGTAATCAAACTGAGGCATAGTAGCACTTACTGCAGATGTGAATAGGTTCTTTGCGGCTAGTCGATGCTTTATTGCCAATTAAGACTAGAGTGACCTAAGAGTCGTTCGAATTTAATAGTCTCGTTTGAGCCCAGTTTTGTCAGTTATGCGCTAGCTGACTTAAAACTCGAAAATAACAGCAGTGACCAACCGCAGAGGAAGCTGATACCGCCGAGCGGAGTGATTGGCCCCAACCATTTAGGACCGTCGAGGGCGAGACCATAGAGTGAGCCCGAAAATAGCACGATGCCGACGATGAAGCAGATACCTGTGGCGCGTCGGATGCCCTGTGATTGAAGGCAGTGAGGCAGTATCAATAAGGCGAGAGCGTGCCACATTTGGTAGCGTACCGCGGTTTCCCAAGTGGCGACTGAGTCGTGTGCGAGGAGCGTCTCCTTAAGTGCATGCGCCCCAAATGCGCCTAGTAATACAGCGCTGAGCGCAAAGAGACTGCCGCAGCAGTGGTAAAGTAGAGAGCGTTTGGACTGCATGATTTGGAAAAGAGTGGGATTTGCTGCGCCATAAGCGGCGTGTTTTCTTAAGTAGCGTAGGATTTTGGCTACGTAAACGGTTATTTTTTTTGCTTGCTTTAGGCTGATATAAAAGCCTTATAGGACTTTAACATATGCGTATTAAACTACCTCATGCCCGTGTTGCTGTGCTTGCAGCTACAGTGTTGTTCACTCCTTTGTATGCAGCCGACACGGAAGCCACTGAAGACCGTATGGCGCGATTAGAAGCGCGTCTGTTGGAGATGGAAGCTCGTCTCGCGGATTCTGTAAAGAATCAGCCAGCACCTGCATCGACCGTCTCTGAGCAGCGCATTGTAGAGCTTGAAGCAC